>DXFT01000041.1 GCA_019114285.1 Candidatus Odoribacter faecigallinarum | reverse complement strand
GCGGGAGAGGTCTGTACCATCGTATAACCAGCCTTGGATATGGCAGGAAGATTTTCCCGAATCGTATTAAAAGACCAGCAGAAAGCATGAAGAATCGTCCCATGTTGATGTTGTTCGGGAAACTTCGCCTGACCAAATGCCGGAAAAGGGATGGCCCATAAATTCGCCATCATACTGAGGGCAACAGCCCATAGATTGTATCGTCTCATTGTAAAATCAAGTTTTTTGTGGATGGATAATTAAAAACAAAGCAATAAAGACTCCCGGCTACCCAAGGAAAGCTTCTCTCCTTGCAGCGAAATTGTCCGGCCGCTCAGGAAATCGGTTGCTTGGGGCGCAGGCAAGACTTCGCGGTAAGGAGTCAGGTCTATTTCCTGCGGTTTACTGGTTCCGTTCATGATGACTACGGCAGATTTGCCTTGATAGCTCCGTTCATAGACATACACCCCATGCATTACAGAAAAATGTTTCAGATTTCCCTTCGAGATAATCTCATTTCCCCTGCGCCAGTGCAAAAGTTTGCGGGCATAATCGAATGCCTCGTTTTGCAGTTCCGTCCTGCCCTCGGAAGAGAAACAATTCACCTTATCACCAGGCCAGCCACCTGGGAAATTCTTACGCAAATCGCCATCACCTTTTGCCTTGTCGCCGGTAAGCAGGATTTCCGTACCGTAATAGATTTCCGGGATGCCTCGCGTAGTGAGGAGGAAGAGAAGCGCCTGTTTATAACGTGTCAAGTCGCTTACCGCCTCCTCATTTTTATAAAAGCGAGACAAATCGTGGTTATCCAAGAAGATTAACAAGTTCATTGGATTAGGGTAAACAAAATCTTGCGTCAGATAGTCGTAGAGACGGTATAGACCTTGTCCGCGCTCGGCATCGGTCGTTTCTTCGTCAAAAGCGACAGACATCAGATGCGTCAGCGGGAAGTCCATGACCGTAGGCAAGTTTGAATTGCGCGGAGCAGCCAGTTTGCTGTCCTTTTGCCAGAAGGCGACCAGTTCATTACTGTTCACCCACGTCTCACCGACAATATTGAAACGAGGATATTCCTCCAATACCTCCTGACACCATTGTGCCATAAAATCAAAATCGGCATATGGATGGGTATCCTGTCTTATTCCGTTAATACCTGCATATTCAATCCACCAAATGCTTGTTTGGATGAGATAACGAGCCACGTGGGGATTACGATGGTTGAAGTCTGGCATACTTTTGGTGAACCAGCCATCGGTAGCAATCTTCCGCTCGTAATCACTGGCGTGGATATCCTGGACACTGGCGGTTTTGAACGAAGTTTGTACGTACTGCGACTTGAAGTTGAACCAATCGTCCGAGGGACGGTCTTTGAAGAGGTAGTTCTCACTTCCGCAATGGTTGAAGATCATATCCATCACCACCTTCAGACCCTTTTCGTGTGCACTTTGGGCTAATTGGCGAAATTCTTCATTACTTCCCAAGCGGCGGTCTATTTGATAGTAATCCGTAATGGCATACCCGTGATAAGAACCTCCCGGCATATCATTTTCCTGTGTTGGGTTGAGCCAAATAGCTGTTATTCCCAAGTCAGCGAGGTAATCCAGATGGTCAGCGATGCCTTTGAGGTCGCCACCATGCCTTCCGTAGCCACTTCGTTGTATCTCCGGAGAATCTTTCTCCTTCATGCCCGGAATCTGGTCATTCGCAGGATTCCCGTTGGCAAAACGGTCCGGCATGATAAGGTAAAGGACATCGCCAGCATGAAATCCTTCGACGTTACGGCTGTCCGGCTGGCGTTGTTTCAGTTCGTAGGGGATAATTGTTGTTTCTCCGTCCTGTTTTAGCTGGATATCGAATGTCTGAGGGGCTGCCTCCGATAAATCTACATATAATAATATGTAATTAGGATTGGCTTGCTTCACCACATCCAACAGTTCCACGTCTTTACTGGATATGCTAACCTCGGCAGAGGATATATTGTCGCCATACAAGAGGATTTGCAATTTCGGATTCGTCATTCCGGCCCACCAAAATGTAGGGGCGACCTTTTGGATTGTCAAAACGGCAAAAGCCGGACGGCTCAAGCCAGCTATGCTTAGCACAGCTATAAGAATTAATAAGATTCGCTTCATGATATCTATGTTTAAAGTTGCATGGGCAAAGGTAATGGTTTTTCCGCAGCCCTTTTCAGAAATATATCTCCAATATAAAAGCCTGTTCTATTTAATTCTTTAGAAACAAAGCCGTTCCTCCCCTCCCCTATTCCTTATCATATAAACCAGGATACAAAGAAAGCCCTTTCTCTGTACTGGGGAAAAGGGCTTTCTTCCAACCTTGTGAGGGAGCTATGTTTTCTTCCCACGGCATTGGGATTTACAAGACGCCAATAAGCAATATCGGATTATCATCTACTTTCCGCTTCTCCAAAATAGAAAGTAGTTCCGGACTGGTGGCCTCGAAGTCTTCCAGCTTGTCGCTGTCGAGGATGGAGATCCAGTATTTGCCAGAAGAAGCATAATCAACGGAGAAATCGCCGCCGACAAGGTCGTTCTGTAAATAAAGGATTCTATCCGTATAAACACGGAGAACCAAAGCGGAATTGGCCGGGAATGTTATTTCTTTCAACTCCGTCTCGTATTCATGCACCTTCATCGTCCCGTCTGCTTTATTATAAGCTATGGTATAGCCATTGCTTGAACGAGTCGCTTGGAAGTAAAGATATTTCTCTGTCTGATATAAAGCATGGACGCAAAGCAAATTGAAGAACGATTGTTCCTTGTTGTAGAAACGATGCGATTCGGCGAAGGAGGCTTTGCTGCCGACATTCAAAATATATTCCGGAGCGAAATCTTGCGTAGTGTCTTGATAGCGATAAATCGTATCTCCTTGGTAATAGAGTACGTTGAGCTTATCTCCGAAAACACTGATAAACGGTCCTTCCTCTGCATAATGGTTCTCCATCCGACCGGAGAAAATATTGTCCCGAATATCTTGTTCGTTGCGAATGAAATCAGGATTCATGTATTCTTTCTGAACATTGAACGCGCTATCCAAAAGCGCAAGCGACCAATATTTCGTATGATTCTTGTTTCCTTCAATATTCCCAACCAAGAATGCGAGTTTATCCACCGCCATGAACTTGTCTTGGTAATTAAAGAAATAGCCATTCATCCCCAAAAACATCCGTTGCTTCTCCGCCGGCTGCTCGCGAACGAACTTCCCGTCCAGGCTATACCATTTAACCATATCCGCCTGGTCGTTCGATTCTTGTATTCCAATCAGCCCGGCTTTCTCATTCGTCAGCAGCCCTTTCGGCCAGACGTATTCCCCCGGCCCTTGCCCCCTCGTCCCAATCTTGTTCAGGAACTTGCCGTCTTTGGAGAAGCGGAGGATGCCGCTCTGCAAATCCAGGACGAAGATGTCGTCGCCCATGATTTGGATGCTTTGGACATTGCCGACGAGGCTCTCCGCCGTCGTCTCGAGC
>DXFT01000040.1 GCA_019114285.1 Candidatus Odoribacter faecigallinarum | reverse complement strand
GTCAGGCGGATGCCCTTGTCCAGCGTTTCCCTTGGGAAATCTTTCCGGAATATTACCTGATTCGGGTAAATGAATTCAACCAGGTCGCCAAGACGCCTTTGGAAGAGTGGGTGCGTTACCTGAAGTCCGGTGTCATCGCCCCGGACACCACCGTGCCCGGTTTGCAGGAGGCGCGGGAGAAGTTGCGCTACTATGACATGTCCCCCGCCGAACGCCATGCCTACGACGAGCACATCAATGCCATCATGATTCAGAATGACGTGATTGGCAATACCAAATTGGAAGGTTTGATAGAAGGGAGGAAAGAAGGGCGTGCAGAAGGCTTGGCAGCAGGTTTAGCCCAAGGACGGACAGAAGGGCAAACAGAAGAACGCCGTAAGAATGCCCGCGGGATGAAAGCCAAAGGCATCGACTCCCAAACCATTGCAGAAATAACCGGACTCAATATAGAAGAAATCGACTCACTCTAATGCAACAAGAGGGATTCGTATGGTTTGCCACGCTTCCCTCTCGCTTCAACCGCACTCTCTCCACGCTAACAAGCGTAAGGGAAGCGACACAGAAGCGAGAATCATCCGGCAGGAAGCAAAGGAAGCCATAGCGCAAACAGCTCTTATCCACCACCTCTCCTCGGACAAGCACAAAAAGACCGGCATCCGCAAATAAACGGACACCGGTTTTTAGAATCAATTTTCTCTTATTGTTTAGTCTGCCAGATGCTTGTCAATATATTCGATAATCCCATCTTCAGAAGGGCGTGGAGCATCCAAAGAAATCACCTTGCCGTCCTTATCGAAAAAGAGGAAGCGGGGGATGGCGTTAATGTCATAATTCTTGCACAATTCCGACGTGAAGGCATCCGGACAGATATACTGTTTCCACTCCGGTTTGTCCTCTGCCAGCTTCTTTTCCCATTTGGCATGGTCTTCGTCCAAAGAGATGCTAATCAATTCAATGTCCTTGTTCTTCGCATAATGGGCGGCCAATTTCTCCATATAGGGAATCTCCGCACAGCAGGGACCGCACCAGGTGGCCCACACGTCGATATAGACCGCCTTTCCCCGGAAATCCGACAAACGGAACACCTTCCCTTTCTTGTCCGTCATCGTGAAATCAAGAGCCTGGGCCCCGGGAACCAAGTCTTTGTAGTGGGCGTAAACCGCATCGGCTGCGGCATGGGCTGCCATGTCGGTAGAGACCGTCTTATAATAAGCCAGCGCTTCCGCCATGCCTTCCGGTGCCCCTTGCAGGTATTGGATAATGTATTCATTGGCAAAAGCGTTGATGATCTCCTGATTCGTGAAAATCGCCTTCAGGTTGGCCAAATCCTGTATCACGGCAGACTCGCCCTCTGTTGCCCGATGCCATATCCCGTACCAACGTACATAGTTGGCTGCCATATCCATATTCTCCGGATCATTGCGGTCAAAAGACTCCACCCAACGTTCAAAATCGGCATCCCTCCGGGGCTCAGCCCAAGCAAAACGGAAAAGGCTGCCGGGGATTTTCGCATCTATCGCCTCCATCATCATGCGCTTGAAAGCCAAACTTTTCACCTTCACCAACTCACTTTTCACGCTGTCCACATCCTCCAGGAACAACTCGCGGTACGCCGCAAAAGGAAGCGTGTCCAGGCGTTCCCACGTCCAGGGATTTTCCATCAACGACCAATCCATATAGCCGTTCATGAAAGCCGTGCAGTCGGCATTGTCCCCGCGATAATCCACCCGGGGGTCATACAGCGTCATGCCCTCCTCTTCCCGTTGGGTGAACGCGATGTCCAAGTCGGCCTCCATCCCGTTCTCCAGGAAAAGGTCAACCGTGCATTTGTAATCCTCAAAGAACAGGGCTGCCCGGGCAGGCGCTTCCAGCACCTTCGAATAGACAAATGCCCCGCTGGCATCCACCGCGATGGTATCCATCCGGTAAGGCTCATAATAAATCATGGCAACAACGCCGCCTTTAAAATCCTCAATCTGCCCCTGAATCCGAAGGGGCTCCACGCCCGCTGCCCTCAACACTCCCATGGACAGCAGGCAGAAAATTCCTATTAATAAATATCTCATATCCAAATGTTTTTTATTGATTCATGGCTTGTTCTATCAGCTCCGCGCACCTGGGGTCAGAAGGACGGGTAAAGGCATAGGAAACGAAGCGTCCTTCCGGGTCGAGCAACATGAAATGCGGAATCCCGAAAATCCGGTACTCTTTGTCCAGAATCCCATTATTTTCAGCATCCACCACATACTGCGCCCAGGCGGGCTTCTCCTTGGCCAAAAAGTCTTTCCAGGTCTTCACGTTCGCATCCACCGAGATGCTGACCAAGGCAATCCGGGCATCCCCGGCAAAATGTTCCTGCAACTTCGCCATATAAGGGATTTCATCCCGGCAGGGGGCACACCACGTCGCCCAGAAATCAATGAAAAGGAACTTCCCTTTCAAGTCCGACAGGCGGCACTTCCGGCCGTTCACGTCCGCCATCTCAAAGTCAGGCGCCGGCTTTCCCGGCATCAGATTGCCATAAACCCGCTCATACTCGGCATACTCCGCATTCACCCGCACCTTCAGGGAATCGTCCGTGCACAACGCATTATACCGTTCAACGGCTGCCCCGAAGGAATTCCCGGAAAAATACTGGAATTGCCGCATCAACTGGCCCGTTGCATGGCGGTTTTTCACCTCGGGATTCGTGACTAACCTATCCAGCACGTCCAGATAAGCCACCATGTAATCCCCTTCCCCGGTAAAGCCCTGCTCATCCAGCTTCTGCCCGACAATCACCCCCAGGATATCGTCATCGCACTCCTTCGGGCTGTTCACATCAATTGACCCGATATAAGCCGCAAAATCCTCATCCGGCGCAGTTTCTCCCGCGGCTTGCCCGGACCGGCACCGCCAACTGTAATACACCAACTGCCGCTGGAACATCAGATGCTGGCGGGCTGCCAATTGTGCCTTCACATCCACATCCTCCACCTTATCCAACAACTCCTGCAAGTGCTGCTCCTTTTCTTCCACCAACGCACGGTAAGCCTCAAACGACAAGCCTTCCATCTCCGGGGCATACCACGCCCGCGAATTTTCCACCCCGTCATACGCCTTCAGGTATTCATTTTCCGTCACCCGGTCGCCACTAAAACTGCTTTCTACCTTCTTATCCGCAGTCAGGGTCAGCCGCACTTCCGAGCGGTCCCCTTCTCCCAAATAGACGGATATCCAAGGCATATGGTCTTTAACGGAAATTTCATATATGCCGCCCTGTCGTTCCGCAGGCAAAAACACAAAATTTCCCAATGAATCTACCTTCAGCGTATCCCGCTGATACGCATTCCCATCCGTACATATTCGAACTACTTCTCCATGATAATTCACTATATGACCTTTCAGCATCGCTTGCCGGGGACTACATCCCCAGCAAAATGACAGCAATGCCAATACAAATAATAACTTTCTCATTATTTCTTATTTATCTCCCTTTCCAACATTTCCAGGCATTCCGGGTCAGAAGGAAGGGCACAATCAATGGAAATAATCCGTCCTTCCGGGTCCAACAACAAAAATCGAGGTATAAAAGACATTCGATATTCTTTCTTCATGAAATCCATATTCTCTTTATCAACAATATATTGTGCCCAAGTTGCCGGTCGTTTTTCCAAATAGTCCAGCCACACATCCTGTGTATAATCCCATGAAATACTAATCAATTTAATCCGTTTATCGTTAGCAAAATGTTCCTGCAACTTTTCCATATAAGGAATCTCCATGACACATCCTCCACACCAGGTTGCCCACACATCAATAAACAAAT
>DXFT01000039.1 GCA_019114285.1 Candidatus Odoribacter faecigallinarum | reverse complement strand
CGGTTGGGAAATGGCGTTCATTGTCATTGGTGCCTTGGGCTATATATGGATGGGCTTTTGGCTCATAATCTATAAAAAACCAGGCGAAAACAAGCACGTGAACAAAGCGGAGCTGAACTACATCCACCAAGACGAAGACGACCTGGAGCAAGCCTCCAAGGACGACGAAGGCCCGAAGATAAGCTTCCTGAAGTGTTTCACCTATCGCCAGACATGGGCGTTTCTCGTGGGCAAGTTCATGACGGATGGCGTGTGGTGGTTCTTCCTCTTCTGGACTCCCGCCTACATTTCCGATGTCTATGGCTACACCTCAGACTCCCCCATGGGCATGCTGCTCATCTTCGTGCTCTATCTCATCACTATGCTCTCCGTGGCCGGCGGCTACTTGCCCACCTATTTCGTCAACAAGCTGGGCATGAATCCCTACGCCGGCCGCATGCGCGCCATGTTGATATTCGCTTTCTTCCCCTTGCTGGGCATCTTCGCCCAACCCCTGGGCAGCATCTCTCCATGGCTGCCTGTCATCCTGATAGGCATCTTGGGGGCCGCCCACCAGAGTTGGTCCGCCAACATCTTCTCCACCATAGGTGACATGTTCCCCAAGTCGGTTATAGCCACCGTCACGGGCATAGGCGGCATGGCGGGCGGCATAGGCTCTTTCCTCATCAACAAGAGTTCCGGCATGCTGTTCACCTACGCCGAGGAAGCGGGCGCTGCATTCACTTTCGCCGGTTTCGAGGGCAAGCCCGCGGGCTACATGATTATCTTCTGCTTGTGCGCCGTAGCCTACCTCATCGGCTGGGTCATCATGAAGGCCTTGGTGCCCCGCTACTCCCCCATCACCGAGTAACCCACTTTCGTTTTCCATAACTTCTTCGGGCATGCCCTCCAACATCAGGGGCGTGCCCGAAACCGTTTAGAAGAATTCCCCACACATTATTAATCTATACACGTGCGTGAGAGTTATGGTCATTAACTTTTCACTAATTTACGGGAAATCATGATGTCAGTTCAAAATAAATGCGTAAATTTACGGGCAACCAATGATTTATACCAAGCACATATCTAAAATGGCAAGAAGCAGCAAGTCTACTACCATCCCGACTATCTTGGCAGTACAAGCCACGTCACTAACCTTGATAGCGAGAGCGTCTGCTATAACGGCATAACTTTCGGGCAATGTAATTAACGGAACCTTGTAAAAATGGCGAGAATGGATTATATATATTATAGAATGTATATATGGTACAAGAGAAAAAAGGATTGTGCCAGAATAAATAGTGCATTATTCATAGCTTCTATTAGGTTCTTTTTATATTTCCCGTTTATGGGGATTGCAATAAGTTTTTTCAATAATGGCAGGAAGGATTTAGCTTTAATACTATATTCGGTATATGCTGTTACAATACTTATGCATTCATTGATAAAATACACTAGACAAACTAATTCTATATTAGAAAAGTACAAACATTCAAAATACAATAAAACAATACACAACTATGTATTTTTTAGCACATTGCCCATAAGTGTAATTGGAGGGATTCTTTTTTATATCCTACTTTACAAAACCGTTGTCATCCCATATGCATTAGAAGGAAAATTCTTTTATCTAATTAATCGTTTGTAAGAAGAGCACATGTCTAAAATGAGGAACATAATATTAATGATAAATATCCTGAATTTTTATGTTTACCAGTTTGTCACTAAACATAAAAAGATTTTCCCTACTTACCCCATAGATATTGCATCAGAGAAAATCGTTGGTCTCTTATTTACCATCTTGTGCTTTATCATTTTCATTTGTATAGACAAACTATATCCACTCCGAGTTGAATACATTTTCGCCTTTATCATTCCTATTTGCCTTTTGCATTATTATGTCCTTATACATAAAAACAGGGCTAAGTTTTATATGGCTTTTATCAGGAAACAGCCGCTGAAAACCTTGAGAAGATGGAAATTGTATGTTGATTTATTCTTTATTTTCATATTGTTTCTAATATTGTTCTGCATAATCTTGATATAGGTTATGGAAAATACCTATCTTCATAGAGCACAACGCACATGAAACTTTCCTGTGGATTTGGCCATCCATCATATAAGGGATAATTCCATTTGTGCGCCGTGTTTCAATTGTTTATACACATTCAAGAATACAACAATAAGTTTAAGTCACTTCGAAAAATGAGAACAGCCATGGCAATCTTTATGAATGCAATTATTTGCATAATCTATATATTGGGCATTAGCCTAATAAATAGACTTTCCCAATAGCCCATCCCAATATCGCTTATGGATTGACTATAATAGCGTTAGCAGGCATACTATTTGTTACACAAATACTGTTGTTATTGCTGTTATTATCTTTAGGCAAAAACAAATTTTGTTTTTTAATCCCACTTATTGTTCCATGTGTATATGGACTCAGCATATTAGATGCATACCCAAGACGTTCCTTCGCTTTCCTGTCCTTTCTGTTTGTATTATATGTTTGCTACTACATAATATTAACAAGGCTGAAAGGCTTCACAGTTATAGAAAAGGATCTGACTTCATAGGTAAATTAGAGGATGTTACATTCAATGGAATGTATCATAAAAAAGAAATAAAACCTTTATCTCTGAATCGATTTTCAGTGATTACGTCGGTTTTGAAGATTGTGATTTATTGACACTATGGGAACAACATTTAACGAGATATTATATAATGTGGATTTAAACGATTTAAAACATTTAAGTACAGGCTCAAAAGATAGATATGTTATTCCTAAAAAATATGAGCCTTCTTCCCTAAATGAGGATTATATGGATAATAAAAGAAAAATCAAATTAACTAATAACAATTCATTGGTATATGAAATAAATCCTGTTAAAGAAGGGTATAGATCTTGGCTTGTTATAATGCAAATATTCTTTCAAGATTACCGGCTGCTGCAAAGCATACGGTACGCTTATACGGGTGATTCCATTATGGTGACGGCCGGTGCGGACAAAGAGCAATGCGTTGGCATCCATGAAAACATGATACGGCCTGTCCTGGCAGAGCTGGCAACCTCCCTGAACGGAAGCGGAGAAGCGGAACGAATGGCAAAGGAAACCGGCTACAGCAATGTCCGATATTACCTTGACATGCCCGGAACGGATTCCCTGCAGGGAGGAAACACCCCGATAACGGTGGACATTCTGTCGTTCAATAACCTGGATTTCAATCGCTGTTTGAATGCCATTGGGAAAAAGGAATACTACACCTTGAAATGGACGCCGGAATCCCTGGAACAATGCCTTGTGTTCGCGGAGGAAGGGAAACTGGTCGTCGTGTGGTGCAGCCTGTTTCATGACGGAAAAGAGGCGGCGCAAAAAGTAAGGGAGATATGGGAGCCTTTAACCGTCGATTCTCCGAAGTATAAGAAACAAACAGAAGGACACTAAAACGTAGAGCTTATGTTGAAAGAAATAGTATATTGGATATATCGTTTTTTCTACAAACTGAGACGCGCTCAAAAAAGAAAAGATAATAACGGGAAGATGGATTCAGTGATGGTTGTTTCAGTATGCCTGTTTGCGAATGTACTTACTTTGTTGAATTTTCTCAATTATTACACGTCCATTGACGTGCTCGCATATATACCGGTAACGAAAAGATACGAGCTGACTTCCTGGATTTGTATAATCATCATAATGGCTCCATTCATTGCTTTTGTATATAAGAGATACTTCGCCAAGGAAAAGTTCTCAAATATGATTCAGGAGTATGCGGCAAAATCCAAGAAACGACGAATATGGGGAAGTTTATGGGCATTTTGCTATTTCATTCTGACTTGGGTGATATTTTTAATGTCTGTAAATTGAGTGAATTGATATGAGTGTCTGGAAATACATATATATTAAGTTCTATCAATTCCGGCGATGGCTGTTGGGCAAAACACTTGGAGAAGATTTTGCTGCAATGTTGTTTGTTGTATTTCTTGATATGTTCCTGTATTTTGGAATACTGATACTTATCGACAGGTTAGTGGATAATGTATTATTAAAGAAATACGAACCATTTTTTTTAACTCTTTATGCATTAGGGACGCTAACCATTGGATGGCTTCGCAACCGTTCCATGTGCAAAGGAGATGCGTTCGAACGCATAAGGAAAGAGGTCGAAGCGGAGCCCCATAAGATGCTCTGGGGGATTTTGTCCATCCTGTATATTATATTTGTGGTTCTCTTTTTCTTGTTTTGCTGCTATGTTGGCAAAAATGGGTTGAGATTTTTAGAACCCTTGTAACAACGGTAATAACCTTTAATGCCAAATGATATGAATGTCTGGAAATATACCTATATAAAGTTTTATCAATTCCGGCGGGAGACACTTGCAGGAGATTATACGGCAATGTTGTTTGTTGTAGAGCTTGACTTTTGCGTATATTCGGGGATTGTATTTTTGATAGATGGATTAACAGGTTATAATTTAATTCCTTGCTACGGGCTTTTGTATGTACTTATTTTACTTGGTGGAGGTTTTATTCTTTGGATGATTCGTAATCATTCCTTGCGTAAAAATGGGGCTTTTGAACGTATAAAAAAAGAGGTGGAGGAAGAACCCAGAAAGTTTTTGTGGGGAACACTCTCGCTGCTGTTTGTTTTATTTACGCTTGCATTTGTAGCCTTGTCAATGTACCTGTGGTCGCAAAAGATGATACCGGTCTTCATACCATTCTGACAAGCCTTATTGTATTCCAGTCCGGATTATCATTTGGCTCACACAGACGGCATCGGTTGGAGCATGACAATAAAGTCAAATGGAATATGAAGAAAGGAAAAACGGAAGGATTAAAATAAAGACGAAACATATATGATGAATGATGATTTATTTGAAATATTGGAGGATGCCACCCTCGGCACGGAGTGGCAGGAGTGGATGAAGGAAGCGGAGAGGGCAAGCGTCCTCGTGAACCTGCGACGCCCGGAGACATGGGCGGTGCTGAGACAGCCGGCGAAGAACATCGCCGCCATGCGGTGGCTCACGGGAAAGTTGCGCAGGCTGCGCCCGTCGCTGTCTCCCGAAGAGCGGGCGGAGCGCATACTGTACATACTTGCCGCCCATTGCCGGGATAACACCGTATTGGGCTATGTGGCGGACACCTTCGTGAACAGCTACCGCACCCAACATCGCACCGGGACGCTGTTCTGCATGGAGGTGGTCGGGCGGATGACGCTCCATGACGAATACCCGCACCTGAACGCCCTGTACAACCTGATGATGGGTCTGGCGCTGAAAGAATGGCGGCGTTTGCTCGAAGGGGACGAGGACT
>DXFT01000038.1 GCA_019114285.1 Candidatus Odoribacter faecigallinarum | reverse complement strand
AGCGGGAGAATGGAGCTGCAAAGCCTTTTCCGCCCCTGCGTCCTTCAAGGCGATGGTCTCCCAACGGTCTGCCTCCGGGAGATAGCGGAAAAAGCAGTGGTTGGTCGGATTACCCGTTTCCTGGTCTATCGAATAGCCGCCTGCATAGATGTTGTCTTCTATTGCCCAAAAGCCTCCTTCGTCCATTCGTGCCGGTAAATCTGCCAGTCGCCTCCAGTCTTCCCCGGGAATCAGTTCGTAAAAGTCTTGTGCACTTCCGGTGACATAGATGTTGCCTTTTGCCACTACGCCATAGTTCCCGCCAAACCTTGCTTCTCCCGGAAATTCATACGGCAATTGGCTCCAAGCCTTGGTTTGCAGGTCATATACCCACCAATCCTTGTATGGCTGCTGTGCGTCGCTTTTTCCCATGCCGATATAAACCTTGTCCCCGGTTGCCAATGCCAACGCTGAGCGTTTGCCTGTGCCGGGGAACGGGGCAATGTCCTGTGTGGGTTGCCAACCTCCCTCTTCGTCAAATTCATAAAAAGCGTTGTTCTCGGCATCGCCTGTCTTGCCTAACCCTAAATAAGCCTTCCCGCCTGCTTGGAATACGACATAAGCTTCTATGTTGATGGTATTTTTTGCCACCCATTCCCACTCTCCCTCCGGTGAGGTAACAGGGACTTTCACTTCCCTCGTGCAGGAAAGTAAGGTGAGCATTAAAAAGATATTTAGCAGTTTCCATATTGATTTAAATTTTCCAACCATCATCCTGTTGATTTTTGTGTTAGCTGTTTTTATTGTTATTGTATGTTTTTTCTCTGGCAAAGATATGTATTAAAAATATAGAAACCAAAAAGTATTTTATTTGCATTTAAGCAAGTCTGGTAATAGTGTTGTAAGTGATAGTATATTAACATGATATTTATTACACCTAAATGTGTTTGTAGGTTTTGTGAGTTTGTTGTGTGTGTTTGTCTATTGTTTTAAATGGTATATATTTTTGGATAATCATATTTATTATTATGGGGGGTGGAGTTTGAATGCATTTCAGATATTTATTCTTATCTTTGGGACATAGAACATGTCTAAGATTTGAAGGAAGCTAATTGAATGAAAGAAGGAACATGCGGTATTACCTCTTCTCCGAAGGGGCAAAAGAGAAGTAAACGCTCTAAAGCAGAAATAGAGCGCGACTTGGTGGCGGCAATCACTGATATTGTCGTCCAACGGGGATTTACCCAATTGGCAATCAATAATGTGTCTGAGCAGGCGCATGTCACTAAGCGGGTGATTTATGAAAATTATGGGACATTTGAAAACTTGTTGCGGGTCTATTTTGTCAAGCATGATTTTTGGACCGACTTGGTTCTCTCGAAAATTGCTGGCGAATGTTCGGATGCCAAGGACTTCTTTGTTGCAGTTCTTAAGGAGTTTTACCGGACCTTTGATGAAAATCCGATTTTTCAGTGTATTGTTCGCTGGGAAATCGCTGCCCCAAACGATTTTGTGCGTAAGGGGGCGAAGAATCGCGAAAGTTCCTGCCGAGAGATGTTGGAGAAGAACAAAGATTTTTTTCAGCCCTTGGGGGTGGACATTGAGGCGCTGTATGCCGTTTTGATTTCCGGTATATATTATCTGGTATTGAGAAAGGATGTTTCCACGTTTTGCAATATTGATTTCAGTACCAAAGCCGGCAAGGAGCGCATGTCCTGCCTTATTGATAAATTAGCAGAATTTCTTTTTGCTGGATTGGAAGTGGCAGAAGGAAAGAAGCGTAGTGCTATCCGTCTTCTTTCCCGTGGCATCCCGCCTCGTGAAGTTGCCGAAATTCTGGAAATGGACGAAGGTTTCATGAATGCCCTTGCTCAGGAACATTAAAATTGTTTACGAAAAAACTCGTAATACTTCCTCGGTTGCCCTGGCATTTCAATGGGATCATTGGGCGTGTAGTATAGCCGCAGGCGTTCATCCGTCAGATCGTCAATTGTCCAATACGATGAGCCTTTTATGACAATCACTAAATCAACGGTCAGTATCCAGGAAAAGGAATAGCTGGACTCCTTTTCTTGTCCGTCATCGTAAATCATAATGGAACGGATGGTACCCCTCCCGCACTCCTCGAATATCCAGATTTCCTGTACGTTGCTTGCAGGATGTTCCAATTCTGCATCATTGCGATAAAACCTTGTCCACTCTTTGTTTGCCAATTTGTCTCGCATCGCTTGCCAATCTTCGAAGATGCCGTTATCTGTACCAATTGTGCAACCGCCTAACCCCAAGGTCAGGCAAAGTGCTATTAAAAATATTCTCTTTTTCATGTCCAAGACCTAAAATTAGTACTCCATGCAAATATGCTGAAAAGTATTTATAAAACAAAGCCTGTTCCGTTGCACATTTCAAGCGGAATCCCTACTTTTACGCGGCATTAAAAACAAAATAACAGACTAATAAAAATGCAACGGAACATGAAAACAAAAACCATTTTGGGGATATGCTTGTCCCTGTGTGTATGGAGCTTCGCCGGTTGCGGAGACGATGAGACTATCGATATTTTCCCCGAGGGAACCGCTTCCCTGCGGATGATGAATGAAGATAACGGCAAAACCCTGCTGGGCAATTCCGACGTTTACATCACCAATGCCGGTAATTTCAAGAGTGACCAATTCCCCTTGTTCGACGTGGGTGAAAAACGCGGTATCGGTGACATTGACCTTCCCGGCTTTACCAACATGGCGCCGGAGGTGGCTGTACAGCCTCGCCACGGCTATGTCATTTGCACTGCTGATGATGTCCGCTCCTTCCCTTCCGGGCAACAAGCCATTTGCGAAAATGCGAATATTTACCGCGTGTTCGTCGATTCCTGGATTGAGGACAAGGACGGCAAAGCGATTGGAGCCAACGTCTATTTCCTGCTTGGCAAACCGGAGGCAGACGAAGGAATTCCTGGCTGGGGCAGCGAAATCGGATGGCAGTATGACATTACGAAAGGGAATCCCCTTGAATTGACCCTCCCTTCTGATGACATTGAAGTGGAAATTCTCAGTGAACAAGAAAATTACAACTACCTTGCTTATTCGATGCGGGGACGAACCCTCGTGTTTCGAATCGAAAAGGACACGGGAATGGATGCAGTTTATCAAGTACGCATCCGCTGTCAAAACATTTACACGGAAGTCTCCCTCTCCTTGAAGAATATATGGTAAATTAATCCCCCGGTATCCCCTGCCGGGGGATTTTTGTGTCTGCACGTTTTTTCTTCCTGCACTGATTCCGGCAGGAAGCCGTTCTGGTCAGGGTTATGCTTATGGTTTTAGTATGTGTTTGGAAAGGTTTTTGTTACTAATACAACAATAAAAAACCTTTTCAAAAACTTATTTAATACTATTGTAATAGCGTTTGATTAGCGTTAGAATAGCGTTTGATTAGGTTTATCTCTCAAGAAACCCTCTCGGAAAGGATACTGAATCCTCAATGAAAGGTAGTATTTGACTGGAATTTTAGTCGCAAAACAGCGGGAGGTGACAAACGGGGAAAGATGTGTTGCCGGTCTTGGGGCTGTTGTTGGAAACGGGAAGGGAGGAGGAGGAAAAGGGGGTGGCAGTCCCGGACGGTTTGCCCGGGACTGCCGGCAGGGGGCTTATAGTCCGTTGATAAATGTCTGGAGGCGGTTGACCATCGGGGCGGCGTTGGCATGGGTGATGGGTTGGCGGACGAAGCGGGCGACTTCTTCGTTGAGGAGGCGGAGGGCTTCGGTGTTGCGGGTGCGGGTGTATTCCTCGCGGAGAAGGCGGATTTTTTCGGCAAGGACAAGTCCTTCCCGCAGGCGTTCAAAGCGGATGCTGGAGGCTCCGG
>DXFT01000037.1 GCA_019114285.1 Candidatus Odoribacter faecigallinarum | reverse complement strand
TGACAAGGGCATGTCTTGATTTATAGAAATTGGTGTAAATAAAAAGATTAGATTGTTCTGCTTAAAAGAAAGTTGCTTGTACGAAAAAACGAACGTTTCTTGAGGACACCACAAAGGTAGGTGTTTATTTTTTTCCACCCAAACAATTTAAATAGAATTTACCTACCTCACCCACTTTTACCAAAACAAAACCGGAAATTACAAATTAAAAATCAACACATTAAAACCTAACCTTCCTCTATACCCCCGCCTATGCATCACAACAAATGGGCAAGAGATGCGCCTGAATAGATTCGGTACTCATTCGATATTGATACTCTACTGCTAGGGGAAAAGCCGGACCAATGCCCATTCCATGCACAGGGAACAGCCCAACTATTCGGGAGCGGATCAAGCAAATATCAAGCCCGGTACGGGAATTACTAAGGACATTTCACGACACGGTCAGTATATCGCACCATCAGCAATATGTGACAACTTACGACGGAACCATTGCACAAGACGAAAAGTCACATCATCTCCGGAATAGGGAATAAATTCATCATACATATCCGCTTGGTCAAAGTTGGAAATGCCAAGGGAAAGGACTATAATGCCTTCGCGCTGCGCCTTCCGCACAGACTCACGAACATGTATCCGCGGGTCCAACGTCCCGGGTGCTGCCGTAGGCGTTCCGTCAGAGATTACCAATAAAAATTTGTGGCGGACAGATGCCCGGAATTGCTTTACCGCCCAAGAAATAGCAAAACCATCCGCATTGACGTACATACCCTCTTGGGAAAAAAGTTTCTGGATTTCCAACCGACATCCCGGTTCATGGAATCTGAATATCTCCACCCTTCCTTGCCTAAAACGATGTCCGTATATGGAAAAAGAAATGTTTGGATTTGAATCAAAAGCCAATGCCAACGCCACAGAGAGGAGTAACTGCATCTCCAATTTACCTTGCTCCGCCATAGAGCCGGAAAGGTCGAGCAACACCACTATATCCAACATGGCAGAAAGGGTTGGCAATTCCTCTGTAAATATCTGACGATTAAAAGAGACCTGATACAATTCATCGTCATCCAAATCACCACTTTCCTGCCCATAAAAAAGACAGGTCTTATCCATTTTTGCCTGAAAAGCCAAGAAATTCAACCGCATTTTAGTTGCCAATTCTTTTGCTTTCCGCAGCACAAGCGGGTCTATCTTCCCCAAGGATGCGTCTGCCACTTGATAAAAACCATCAGCCCGGAGACCTGCATATTTTGCCACTCCCTGAGCGTTCTTTCTCTCCTCCAATTCCCGCGATGAAACCAAATCCAGCGATTTGGTCAAGTCCATAAACAAATCATCCCAAATCTTCACATCAATGTCCACTGGAGCTCCTTCCACCTCAAGGGGCAGGTTCATCATCACTTTGGAATAATAGTTCCACATCGGCTTCCCCTCCTGCGGATTCCGGCTCACGTCTTCCAAGAAAAAATGCGAGGCAACCTGACACCCCCATTCATACATCTGCCGAGACGTCAAAGCTCCAAAATCCCGAATGCCGTCCACGATTCCATCCACCCATCCCAAACGTGCCCTGTGGGGAGCAAAGCGTCCCATAAAAACAGGGGAATTCAAAAGTTCAGGAACCATTATTTTAGTTGCCAGATAATTCAGACGCACAGCATCCAAATCAGAAAACTTCAACTCCCGCTCCGCCCTTAAAAAAGCAAGCGTATAAAGCATCTTCCGGGCAGCCTGCAAATAATAAAAATAACCAGGATAAGCCTGCACCAAACGGGCTTCTATGCGCCGATTGTCTATCAGATGCATAAAATATTTTTGCCAAAAGGAATAAGAGGTATTCTCAAAAATATCCCTGCTATAACAAAAATGCCCCAATTGGTGGATGTATTGACCAAAAAAGACTTCAACACGAATCTTTTCAGATACTTTCAAGGAAAGAATCTCCGGATTCATAACGATGGCATGGAAAGAAGGCATCGCATCCGGCTCTTTTTGGAAAACCACCCGTGGCAATTCTCCTGTAATATGCAAAGCGATGCGGGCACACACAGGCATCAATTGATAAATATCAGCCGTTTGAGGAAAATCCTTGTCCAGCAAATCCCCGGTATCGGGCAATTCTCCCCACCAGCAACGGTCGAGTTCAACCTCTTGGTACAGGCTTTCTATCTCCTCCCGTGTCATAGCATTTGCACCAAAGACCGGGCAACAAGATGTTCTCCCGCAATCAAATAATTGGTAAGAATCACCTTTTCAACCACCTCACGCAAACTATATCCCAAAGGCAAATAAGCTGCCGCATCCAATACCTGGCGGGTGGACAAAGCTACCGTCAATGCCTCTTTTTGTTCCGCCTGGCGCAAAAGGGCTGCAACCTCTGCCAGTTTTGCCGCTTCAGCAGGTTTCACGGAAGGGTAACGCTGCCGAATCAAACCAGATTCTTCCTCCACGGTAAGGTAATCCAACTGCACTTTAATGAACCGGTCCTCAAAAGCGGAATCCAACCGCTGGGTAGAAACATAAGCAAATCCCGTATTCCCGGCAGCAATAAACAACACATCCTCTCCTTTATTATAACGGACTCCTGAATCCTCATCGTACAAATAAGACTGACGGCGGTCAAGAATTGTCATCAGGAAATTGGCAGCCACCATCGGAATACGTGTCAATTCATCTAAGAAAATCAAGGTGGGTTTATCAGAAATAAAGGCATTGAAAAATTCAGAACGAACAGCCACGGTCTTTCCATTGTCACCGATAACCAATCCTCCCAAGAACATCTTTTTCGGCTTAAACGCTTGCCCCATGTCAAAGGCATGAAATTCCATTTCCATAGCATCTGCCAGTTCCATAGCGACAGAGGACTTTCCACAGCCCTTCGGTCCAAGCAGGAAAGGGTATTTTTTCAAATACAACGTATGGCATAGAAATTCCCAGACAGGCTGGGAAATGCACAAATCCAAAGAATGCTTCGGAGGGGTGAAAAAAAGCGACTTCATGAAGAACCTGTTTTATGCTCTTATTTATGCAACCCACATTCCTTGTGGTCAGGGTCTTCCCACCACCACCTGCCGGCACGCACATCCTCGCCCGGTTTCACTGCGCGGGTACAAGGCTGGCAACCAATACTCGGAAATCCCTGGTCATGCAATTTGTTGTAAGGTACCCCATGCACACGGACATAATCCCACACCTGTTCCTCTGTCCAATCAATCAAGGGATTCAATTTCAAAAGACCGTTATTGGCATCCCATTCCACCAATTCATCCGAAGTCCGCGTGACAGATTGCTCCCGACGCAAACCACAAATCCAGACCTTCAAACCACTGAAAGCGCGTTTCAAAGGCCCCAATTTCCGAATATGGCAACACAAACGACGTTTTTCTATACTCTCATAAAACAAATTCACCCCATATCGGGCAACCATATCCTCCACCTCGTTAAAATCCGGAAAATAAAGACGAATTTTAATGCCATAAGCCATATTTGTCCGCTCAATCAAACTATAAGTTTCCGGAAACAAGCGCCCTGTATCCAATGTAAAAATACAGGTATCCGGTCGAATCGCACAAATCATATCCGTCAGTACCTGGTCTTCCAATCCTAAACTGGAAGCTAATGCAATATGCCCCTGATATTCCTGCAAGAAATACGCCAGTACTTCTTCCGGTGCCTTCCCCGCAAAACGCCCATTCAATTCTTCTGCAAGCTCTTTCATTTCTTCCGCATTAAAATCAACTGAATACTCCCGCCAAATACTTTTGCGTCAATTCCTTTTGGGGATGTTTAAAAATCTGTTCAGCCGGTCCTGCTTCCACGATTTCCCCCATATACATGAATATTACATAATCCGCAATACGCAAAGCCTGCCGAAGCGTATGCGTGACAAGTACAATGGCATATTCCTCCCGCAACTTCAAAAACAAATCCTCAATGGTCTTGCTCGAAATGGGATCCAATGCAGAAGTCGCCTCATCTGCCAAAATAAATTGCGGTTCCACTGCCAATCCTCTCGCCAGGCACAAGCGCTGCTGCTGCCCGATGGACATACGTGCAGCCGGGGTATGCAACCTGTCCTTCACTTCCTCCCATAACCCCACCGCCTGCAAATAGTGCCGGACAATCATATTCAACTTTTTCCGGTTGCGCAAACCATGAATACGGCATCCATAGGCAATGTTGTCATATATTGACATCGGCAACGGACAGGGACGTTGGGACAGAAGGCCCATTTTCCGCCGAATGTGGGTAATTTCCACACCTGGGGAATACAATTCCTCACCATCCACAATCACCTGCCCCGTTATCTTCACTTCCTCATTCGTATCCAACAAACGGTTCAAGCTCTTCAACAACGTTGATTTTCCACACCCCGAAGGTCCGATAATACAAGTAATCTTCCGGTCAGGTATTTCCACAGATACATCTTTCAATATATGATTGCCCTGAATCGTCACGTTCAGTTTATCTACTACCATATTTGACCGTTTGGCATTATCCATGCGGAATTTCTGGTCAGGACGAAAGAAGCCTTTCTTCAACTCCGTCTCATTCCACTCTGCCATATACCACTTTATCTTCTTGCTTAAAAATGGGAGATTCATATTATTGAATTTACAATTTACTGGATTTTGTTCTTAGAAAACCGGTTGGTTATAATCCTTCCTAAAATACTAAGAATCAACACTATTATTGTTAATATCAAAGCTGCTGCATAAGCTCTTTCCTGAACTTCCGGAATAGGACTGCTCAATTGGAAAAATACAGCCAAAGGCAAAGTAGCTGCCGGCTGGCTTAAAGAAACAGGAATACTATCCGTATATCCTGCCGTAAACATCACTGCGGCAGCATCTCCAATCGCACGACCAATAGAGAGCAAAGTCGCCGTAGCAATGCCAGGAGCGATTTGGCGTACTACCACTTTGATGGTTTCATAACGAGTCGCCCCCAAAGAATAAGAGGCATGTAACATATCCTGGGGCAATTCACGTGCAATCTCATCCATGGAACGGATAAATATCGGTATAATCAAAAGCGTTATCACAATGATTCCTCCTGCCAATGAAGTCTTCAAACCAAAATAAATCATAATGGTAAAGGCAAAGGCTCCATAGACAATGGAAGGTATGCCAAAAAGAACGTCAAATGCCAGACGCGCCAATGAAGCAAAACGTGAACTTCTCCTCAAATAAACATTCAAATAAAATACGACCGGAATACTTACAATCAAACCCAACACCGTCGAAGCGCCGACAACATAAAGCGAACCCACAATTGCATTCAGCAATCCTCCCTCCTTTCCAATATAAAATCCGCCTCCCGGAAGCGAAGTAATCATTTCCCAACTTAAAGCCGGCCAACCATTCTTTATTATCGTAAATAAAATACTGCCCACAAACAGGAATACCAGCAACGTCGTTACCAGCATCATCCCTTTCATTATTTTTTCCTCAACAAACTTTATTTTCATACCAAAGTCCTTTCTATTTTACGCAATATCAACCGTGAAGCTATATTGAACACAAATACCACCACAAACAAAATCAACGCTGACAACATCAAAGCCGATTCATACAAAGGAAGGGAGAGCATTTCCCCATAATTATTTGCCAACAAAGCCGGCAAAGGATAACACCCGTCAAATAATGAAGTCGGCATCTGAACAATATTCCCACACACCATTAATACAGCTATCGTCTCCCCCATGGCACGTGACACAGCAAGCGTCACGGAAGCGACAATCCCCGGGAACGTCTTTTTCAAAAGCACATATTTTGTCGTCTGCCAACGTGTCGCCCCCAATGAAAGTGAAGCTTCCCGCAAATCCCGGGGCACGGAGGAAAACAATTCCACAAAAAGACTAATCATCAAAGGCAATATCATAATCCCCAATACAATTCCAGCTGTCAATGTCGTATAACCTGTAGAATATTCCACAAAATGGGGTGCCAAAGAGTCAGAAATCCAAGGAACGACCACCAAGATACCCCATACCCCATAAACCACAGAAGGCAAACCTGCCAGAATATCCAATGCCGGGAACACAACTTTCTTCACCCAGGCACGGGAATTTTCTGTCAAAAAAATAGCAGTAAACAAAGAAACAGGCAAAGTCCATACAATAGCAATCACTGTTACCCACAACGTCCCCATAATAAAAGGCAAGAAACCGAAATCACCACGCATCGGTTTCCATTTCGAGGTAAACAAAAGTTCCCACAATGACTTCTCCTGCAAGATAGGTAAAGATTTTATCACCAAGCCCATGCCTATAAGAATCAACAACAAAACAGAGACTGCTGTAAAAGTAAACATGACAGACCCTGCCATTTTGTCTTTCAGCAAACGAAAGACAGAAGTCTTTTGTGCTATCTTGTATTCCCGTTCCCGTCTCATTTCTGCTGCAATTTAAGCAATTCCTTATTCAACAATTCCGCAGATAATCCTACAAAACCGACCTCAGAAGTATAAGCCTGCCCATCTGTCAGAATATATTCCAGGAAAGCTATCACCTCCCGTTTTTCCGGCACTCCATTGGATACCAAATAAAGTTCCCGTGCAGGAGGACTCGGAAATCTTCCTTCAGCAATAGCAGCATTCAAATCCGCACTGGTCGCATAAAAATCTTCTTCCGGCTCTATCTGACCGTTGCCATTCAAATCAAGCGGAATAACTGTAATATGATGGTAAGGCTTCTTGGTGTTGATGTCATAAGCGTAGGCAATATTGTTATAACCAATACCCACCTTGTCCCGTTGCACGACAGAAGTCACTCCCGGGTCACCGAATACCGCAGTCCCTTCCAAATCCTCCTGCTTCACGCCCAACCAGGCAGCAAAAGTTTCCGCTGCCCCACAAGCATCGGAACGGGTATAGACATGCACGGGTATCGTGCTTTCTGTTCCTATAACATGCCCCCATGTCTTTTTACCCGTTGACAACCAAAGATATTTTGCCTCCTCGAGCGTCAGACCGGAAGCCAGTATCTGCTCGATTAAAGGATGCTCTGAATTAATCGTGGGAATCACGGCATCTTTCGCCACAGCTATCGGCAACGCCCCTTTCTCCAATTCCTGAGGATAAACATCACGTGACACCATGCCCAAATCCACAACTTTGGCAAGGGCATCCGTAATACCTTTTCCAGCTCCTCCGGCAGAGATATCAATACGGACTTCCGGATGAATCTTACGAAATTCCTCAGCCCATCTCACCACCATGGGATATAACGCAAATGCTCCGGATAATTGGATTTCTCCTTTCAAATCAGGATAACGTTCAGGCTGATAATGCAATGCACCAGAATCTTGCATCACTTTTTCTCCAATCGGTCCATTGGCTTTCAGATTTACAGAGCAATAAACCACCAAGAAGGATATAAAAAAAATAGTCCGCATCGTGTTTTTTTATTTAACCAGAACGCAAAACTACCACAATCCAATGAAAACTCAATACTCATTTTTACCCATTCTGCCCTCAGTATTGAAATAAAAAAAGTTTCGAGCTGTCACAGCTGGAAACTTTTCACTACTAACTAACCTAATACAAACTTATGAAAAAAATGTTTTTTGTGTTTTGAACGCTACAAATGTAATTGCTTGGTGTTACGTTTACATTACAATCGTGTGACGTTACAATTAATTTTAATGCAAATATAATGCCAAAACAAATTCATTAAATAGCAAATTATAGATTTTATAAATCATTTCACTTCTCTTTTAATAAGCTTTCGCTATCAACACTCTTCGATGTGAAGGTCTGCCTGTTATCATATCCTTACCTTCTTCTTCAGGACTATCAAACGGAATACAACGAATAGTCGCCTTCGTATCCGCCTTTATTTTCTCCTCTGTCTCTGGGGTCTCATCCCAATGGCAAAGGAAAAAGCCTCCCTTTTTCTCCAACAAATCCTTAAATTCCTCGTATGAATCCACTTTGGTAATCATACTATCCCGGAAAGCCAAAGCCTTACGATAAATATT
>DXFT01000036.1 GCA_019114285.1 Candidatus Odoribacter faecigallinarum | reverse complement strand
TTGGCTCGCGCTTGTTGGGCTTTCTGCACGACATAGCCGCGTTTTTCAAAGAAAGGGCGTGCCGTGATGCTTACTTCCGAGGTGATTTGGGCAATGCCTTGCCTGCGGGCATAGCCCTCCATCTCCTTCAGGAGTGCAGTGGCTACTCCCCGTCCTTGCCAGTCTTTGTGCACAAACATGGAATGCAAATAGCCGTCATCACGTATGGAGGCAAAGCCGATGATATGCCCTTCGCTGTCCAATGCTGCCATAAAATACAAGCGGGACAACAAATCCGCCCAATGCTCCGTGCTTTCCCCACAAGAAGCCCAATCGGCAACTTCTTCCGGGGTGTAATCTTTACTATTGACCGACAGGACCGTTGAACAAAACAAATCCCGCATTTCAGGAATATCCTCGAGGGTTACCGGACGCAAGGGATAAGCCGCGCTGTCCGACAGCGGTTTGCTGAAATAAATCATATCTTTCAGTTGTTTACCTTCTTCTATAATCGGGTGGTCGTAATTCCTGAGGAAAAAATCAGGCACGGTATGCGAATAAACAAAACCGTTTTTCCGATAAAACGAAGTGGTCTGCATACTGTCGCCCGTACCAACCAACAACGTATGGCAGGTGGCACAATAGCGATTGCAGAGGAAATCCAGCATCCGGCTGCCATAACCTTTCCGCTGCAAAGAAGGGGACACTGCCAGGTTTTTCAATTCGCAAACACCCGGTCCTTCAGCAGTCACGACAGCCAATGCAACAGGCATATCCGGCACATCGTACATCACAAACAGGTCTCCCCGTTCCAAATAACGGTCTATCATACTCTCTTGTTCATCCGCCAGCAGTAAAAGCGGCAGGAAACGTTTCTTATTCCCGGTAATGCGCTCAATTTTCATGCGTACACTTCAATTTCTATCCAATCCGGACAAAGATATAAATAATGTCGTATATTTACCCGATATTTAACAGTTAAAGCAAGAGGTATGATTGATATCCAATCGTTCAAAAAAGAAGTATATGCCATCGTCGGCGCTATTCCCCGAGGGAAGGTGGTGACATACGGACAAATTGCCTGGCTTGCCGGTTACCCGAACCATTCCCGGTTGGTAGGGCATATTCTGAAAAACACCCGTCCGGAGCTTCATTTTCCTTGCCACCGGGTGGTTAACAGCCAAGGCAGGACCGTGCCGCACTGGCAAGAACAAAGGGAATTGCTGGAAACGGAGGGCGTGATATTCCGGGGCAACGGTTGCGTGGACATGCACCTCTGCCAATGGGACTTTGGGGATTCCCCTATCCATTAACTTCCGGTTTATTCCTCCGACAAACGATAATAGGTGAAACTGCCGTGACCAGCACAACCAGCAACCACAAATTTCCGGTCAGAGGATTATAGGCAGGCAGCAATTCGCCCAGCGTTTTCCCTTCCATCATGCCAAAGGCAAATTCAAACAAGACTGTCAAGCCTGTCCACAGGCAAGCAATGATGTAAGCCCCCATCTTCCGCATCTCCCCCAAACGGGGAAGCAACGCCCAAGTTATCAAGAATATAAAAATGCTCAACAATGCTCCGCTCACAGGCAACGCCCATTGCCCCAACACCTTATCCAACACATATTGGCGCAATCCCCCATTTAAAATGGCAACCGGGACAAAGCACAACCACACTACAAGTGATTTCAGTATTTGTATCCACATATTTCTCCAGGCATCATTTTTCAAGTCACTTCATATTATCTCTCACAGAGCAAACATAATAAAAATAAACAGCAAGGCAAAACCGGGAGGAAGTATTTTATTCCACCTGCAAAATGGCGAATCTCTTGGCGTTATTTTATTCGGTTATTTCAAGGTTTCTTCGTAAGTTTGCAGGAAATATACTTTAAGTTGTTTATGCTTATGCCTGAGACAAAAACTTTATATCTGTTAGATGCTTACGCATTGATTTACCGCTCATACTATGCGTTTATCAATAACCCGCGCATCACAACAACGGGAAT
This sequence comes from Candidatus Odoribacter faecigallinarum, assembly GCA_019114285.1. Classification (GTDB taxonomy): domain Bacteria; phylum Bacteroidota; class Bacteroidia; order Bacteroidales; family Marinifilaceae; genus Odoribacter; species Odoribacter faecigallinarum. The sequence continues at coordinate 16,242 of DXFT01000036.1, read as the reverse complement.
TAACACGTCTGCCACTTTCGGGTTCTGCAACTTCTTGCTGGAACTGCTGGAATCAGAAAAACCCACCCATATCGCAATAGTATTCGACCCGGAAGGACCGACTTTCCGGCATGAAATGTTCACTGCCTATAAAGCACAGCGTCCCCCTATGCCGGAAGATTTGCGGAAGTCCATCCCCTATATCAAAGAAATCATTGCCGGGTTAGGAATCCCGTGCGTTTCCGTTCCCGGATACGAGGCAGACGACGTTGTCGGTACCCTTGCCAAGAAAGCCGAGAAAGAAGGCTTCACCGTCTATATGATTACCCCTGACAAAGACTACGCCCAATTGGTCAGTGAACACATCTTCATGTATAAACCAGGACGTGCAGGCAACAAATCCGAGGTCTGGGGCATTCCGGAAGTGCTGGACCATTTTGGAATTGAACGGGTTGACCAGGTCATTGACATCCTGGGACTGATGGGAGACACGGCAGACAACGTGCCAGACTGTGCAGGCATCGGTCCAAAAAGTGCTTCCACGCTGGTTTACAAATATGGAGACATCGAGGGCATCTATTCACATATCAATGAACTGAAAGGCAAACAACGGGAAAACCTGCTGGCATGCCAACCGGTGGTAGAACTTTCCAAAACTCTGGTGACCATTTGCACTGAGGTGCCGACAGACATTACCCCGGAACACTTGGCAAAACAACATGCCGATAACGGAAAATTAGAACCCATATTCAAAGAATTGGAACTTTTTTCCCTGCTAAAGCGTATCGCCAACACGGAGACGGTGCCACATGCCGAGCAATTAACAGATATCCAGGTTGAATACATTGACTATTCCGGGAACATCGCCGCTTTGGTGGAAAAACTGGCGCAGGCAACGCATTTTGCCTTTTACGCCGTTTTTGAATCCGGCACCTTGTACAATGCCTATCCCCGCCACCTTTGCTTCTCCATCCGCAAACACGAAGTCGGGTATATTACTTTTTCCCACGAAGACGTGCCACAAACCTTGCAAGCCTTTAAACCCCTGTTTGAAGACAAAGAGAAAACCTTGATTTCCACAGATGTGAAAAATGACATCATCTGGCTGAAACGGGCAGGCATTGAGGTCAGCAATAAAATATTTGACGTGAAAATCGCGCACTATGTCCTGCAACCGGACATGTCCCATGACTTGGAACGAATAGCCCTGGAATACTTGAATTACCAACTCTCCGAAAACAAACACGGCAACCAACAGCTTTCCCTCCAATTTGACGAAGAAGCTGCCAAGCAGGACAACAGCTATATGGAGAAAACCGATGTCATTTTTCAATTACAAGAAAAATTACAGGCAGACCTCGAAAAGAACGGGCTACTCTCTCTCTATTCTTCCATTGAAATGCCGCTCGTCTTTGTCCTTGCTGACATGGAATACGAAGGTGTAAGCATCGACACATCAGAGTTGAAACGCATTGCAGACGAACTCAGAGAGCGTGCCGACAACATGGAAAAAGACATCTATGCGCTTGCCGGACAGAGCTTCAATATCAGTTCTCCAAAGCAACTGGGCGAGGTGCTTTTTGACAAGCTAAACATTGACCACAACAACAAAAAGACCAAATCAGGACAGTACAGCACTTCCGAACAGGTTCTGACCAAATTGGAAAACGAACATCCTATTATTACAAAAATACTGGATTACAGGGGCATTAAGAAACTGCTCAGCACATACGCGGAAGCCCTGCCTACTTTCATTGACCCCGGCACCGGAAAAATCCATACCCACTTCAACCAAGCGGAAGCCGCTACCGGACGCTTGAGCAGCCTGAATCCCAACTTGCAAAACATCCCCATCCGCACTGAAGAGGGCAGAAAAATCCGCAAAGCCTTTGTGACCGGCGACCCGGATTACGTTTTCTTTTCAGCGGATTACTCGCAAGTAGAACTACGCCTGATGGCACACCTGAGCCAGGATCCGGAACTCATCAACGCCTTTGTCCATGACATGGACGTACATGCCGCCACCGCATCCAAAATTTACCATGTTCCTTTGGAAGAAGTCACGCCGGAAATGCGCCGCCGGGCAAAAACTGCCAACTTCGGCATCATTTACGGCATCTCTGCCTGGGGATTGGCAGAACGGCTACACATCAGCCGCAAGGAGGGCAAGGAACTGATTGACGGTTATTTCAACCTTTACCCGGGCGTCAAAAGATACATGGAGAACGCCATAGAGACTGCCCGGAAAAAAGAATACGTGGAAACCATCATGGGGCGGCGGCGCTACCTGCGGGACATCAACTCCCGAAATGCCGTCGTGCGAGGCATGGCAGAACGGAATGCCATCAACGCCCCCATCCAAGGCTCTGCCGCCGACATCATCAAAATGGCAATGATTCAAATTCACCAACGCATCCGGGAAGAAGGGCTTCTTTCCCGCATGATTATCCAAGTGCATGACGAATTGAACTTCAAATGCCACAAGTCAGAGCAATACTTGCTAAAAAGCCTGGTCACCAACTGCATGGAACATGTGGTCAAGCTGTCCGTACCCTTGACGGTCAGCACAGGATTTGGCAACAACTGGTTTGAGGCACATTAAAAAATACTTGGAGGATGAAGGCGGCAATGACAACAAGGACAGACTCCATCGTACCGACAGACAGTCTTTCCCTTTTCACAAGGGAAAGTTGCTTTCGTCCTCAAAAAGAGCTGACGCAACAAACAGGCAATACAAGCACAGCCTCCATCCAACCCTACTCTTTCCCCTACGCCCCCATCCAAAAGCGGGACGATTTACCCGCCAACACCCTATTCACCATCCTCTTTCTCATCCTGTTCGCCATCCTCCGCCTGCATGGGAAAGACATCCTGGTCCCCATGCTGCAAATCAGCATCAGCCGGAAAAAAACGACCCTCCTCCTGAATGAAGGCAGAATAGAGCAACTGGGGTTCTATCTTTTGGGGCTGGCACTCTCCTTCAGTGTCCTGTCTGTATTCCTCTCTTATTGGTGCACAGGGGAATTCGTCAGTTTATTCGCCCTTTTCGTCTTTGGAGGACTATTGCTGTACCACGGTTGCCTGAACGGATTAATCCGTCTTTTAGGATGGACATTCAACCGTAAAAATGCCATTGCCGAAGCCATTATCCAGGTATGGGCATTCCACATCTCCGCCGGACTGTTCATCGCCCCCTTGGTGCTCGCGCTCTTTTTCGTCCAGAAATACGCCATACCCGCTCTGCTCGGTACTTGCATGACCATCCTGGCGCTTGTCCTGATTGCTAAAATCATCCGGACGGTAATAATATTATTTTCCCACAAAGTTTCAATTTTAGATATGATTTTGTACCTTTGTGCCCTCGAAATGATACCATTGCTCACGCTATGGAAAGTCATGGGACAAAATGCGTAATCACTAAAAACTGAACTGCTTTGAAAATAAAAAAAATACTTGTATCGCAGCCTCAACCGACTACAGACAAATCTCCGTATTCGGAATTGGCAGAGAAGTATGGGTTGAAATTGGAATTTCGCCCTTTCATAAAGGTAGAAGGAGTCACAGCAAAAGAGTTCCGGCAAGAACGGATAAATATCCTTGACCACACCGGTATTATTTTCACCAGCCGTACGGCAATAGACCATTTCTTTCGAATTTGCCAGGAAATGCGGATTACGGTTCCGGACACCATGAAATATTTCTGCATATCCGAAGCGACCGCTTTCTACCTGCAGAAATACATTGTTTACCGAAAAAGAAAAATATTCTACGGGGACAAGAAAGTGGACGACATGACCAAAATACTTCAAAAGCACAAAACGGAACATTTCCTCGTCCCCCTGTCTGACATCCACAAGGAAAACATCCCTGACCTGTTAGACCGCTTGAAGTTGAAATACACCAAGGCAATCCTTTACAAGACCGTTGCCAGCAACCTAAGTGACATCAAAGACCTGCACGAGTATGACATCATCGCATTCTATACCCCGGCAGGCATCAAGTCCCTTTTCCAGAACTTCCCGGACTACGAGCAGGGCACACAGGCAATTGCTGCCTTCGGACCCGCCACCGCAGTCGCTGTGGAAGAAGCCGGCTTGCGACTGGACATCAAGGCGCCTACCCAACAATGCCCTTCCATGACCATGGCACTGGAGGATTACATCAAACGCTTTAACAAAGAAAACAAAGCAAAATAACAGGAGAAAAAGAAACCCGGGAACATGTGAAGTTTTCTCATTTCCACAACATCAAAACGCCTTGCCTCATTCCTCGGGTTTCTATTTTTCCCAACCATCAACCGCAACGCTCCATGTACACACTCAGCAAATCAGAACGCCTTTGCAGCCAAATCCTTATGGGGGAGCTCCTTGCGTCCGGGCTGAGCTTTATCAAATATCCCTTCCGCATCGTCTATAAAATCTCCTCCCAGCCGGGAGACTACCCCGCACGCATTGCCATCAGCGTAAGCAAGAAAAAATTCAAACGCGCTGTCAAACGCAACCGGGTAAAAAGACTGGTAAGGGAAAACTTCCGTCTCCACAAGGAAATACTCTATGCCCCAATGCCGTCCGCCTGCACCATCGACATCCTTTTCATCTACCTGGATGACAAATTGCCCGCTTTCAGCAAAGTCGAAAAAGCCATCACGGCGGCATTGCAAAAGATTGCCAACGACCTCTCTTCCCCCACCAAAACAGAATGACATGCCTTTTATCCAAAAACTGCTCACCCTCCTGTTGGTGATTCCCATCAAATTCTACCAATACTGCATATCCCCACTGCTTCCCCCCACTTGTCGCTATACCCCCACCTGCTCGCAGTATGCCCTCGAAGCCATCCGGAAACACGGTCCGTTCAAAGGACTATGGCTCACCGTCAAACGGCTCCTCCGCTGCCATCCCTGGGGAGGTAGCGGTTACGACCCCGTCCCCTGAAACTCGCAACAAAATCGTAATTTTCCGACACTTTATTTCCACTTTCCAATTATATATCGTACTTTCGCTAATCCAAACAATAGGATACACCATAACTGATAATTTTAAATAACATGAAAAATAAAAGATTCCTGATTGTCCTCTTCATCATTGCCATCGCCACACTTGGGCTCACAGCACTAAAAAATGATGATAAAAACTTCAATATCAGCAAAAACCTCAACATTTTCGCCACACTATTCCGTGACATCAACCTCTTCTACGTCGATGAAATTGACGCCGACAAAACCATCACCACCGGTATTAACGCCATGCTGAAATCCCTCGACCCATACACGGTTTACTACCCTGAATCGGAAACCGAGGAACTCTCACTCATGACCACCGGGGAATATGCCGGCATCGGCTCTGTCATCAACAAGAAAGGCGACCACGTCATTATACGCGAGCCTTACAAAGGTTCCCCGGCAGACAAAGCGGGACTGCTTCCCGGCGACATCATCCTTGCCATTGACGGTCAATCCACTGAAGGCAAAGATGTATCCCAAGTCAGCGACATGCTCAAAGGACAGCCCGGCAACGAAATCACCATCAAAGTCAGCCGAAAATACGAAAACAAACCCTTGGAGAAAAAAGCCATCCGCGAAAAAATACAAATCCCCAGCGTCCCTTATTACGGCATGGCGAATGACTCCACCGGCTACATCTACCTTTCCAGCTTCACAGACAAATCAGCCGCTGACGTACGCTCTGCCATCATCGGGCTCACCAACCGGGGCGCCCGTTCCCTGATACTCGACCTGAGAGGCAATGCCGGAGGACTTCTCGACCAAGCCATCGAAATCGTCAACTTCTTCATCCCCCGCAACTCCAAAGTGGTCAGCACCAAGGGCAAGGTAAAACAATGGGACAAAGAATACCTCACCGGCAGGAATCCCATCGTGCCCGACATTCCCCTCGCCGTACTCATTGACCGGGGCTCTGCCTCTGCCGCAGAAATTGTGTCCGGCTCCCTACAGGACCTCGACCGTGCCGTCCTCATCGGCGAACGCTCCTTCGGCAAAGGGCTGGTACAAACCGTCCGCGACCTCACTTATAACACCAAATTGAAAGTCACCACCGCCAAATATTACATCCCCAGCGGCAGGTGCATCCAGGCACTCGATTACAGCCACCGCAACCCCGACGGCAGTGTCGGCAAAGTGCCCGACTCCCTCATCACCGAATACGCCACCAAGAACGGCAGGAAAGTCTATGACGGAGGAGGTATCACCCCCGATATCAAAATCGAGCCTCAAGAATTTGCACGCATTACCCAGGAATTGGTGCTGCAAGACCTTACGTTTGACTTTATCAACGACTATGCCCTCCGCCATCCGCAAATCGACAGCCTCTCCGCCTTCCGCATCACGGACGACATCTACAATGAATTCAAACAATACTTGAAAGACAAGAAATTCAGCTATGAGACAGAATCCCAACGCACGCTGGAACGCCTCGTGGAGATAGCCAAAGCCGAAAAGTATTATGATTCCTCCAAAGCCGACCTTGACCGCCTGAAAGAGGATTTCAACCACTCCATTGACCGCGACATGAACCTCTTCCGGGAAGAAATCACCACCTTCCTCACCGAGCAGTTCATCCAGCGTTACTATTATCAGGAAGGACTTCTTGAATACCAGATGCACCACGACGAAGTCATAGACAAGGCGCTCGAAGTGCTGGCAGACGCGGAGGCATACTATGCCATCCTGCATCCCGCCGCATAAGATTGCCCGTTGCCATAGCTCCAGCCGTCTGCTTGCCGCAGGCGGCTGTTTTTTATCACCGGGAGCAGGCACATTTTGGATGAAAATGATTATTTTTGTCGATATTTTATCATGTAATTTCACAAGTATGTTGAAAAAATATTGGAAGTTTTTAGTCATCTTCTGGTCTGTAGTGGTAGCGGGGATAGCAGGGATGTTCCTGCTCTTTTGGTTGATATCGGCAGGGAAATTAGGCTTCATGCCCACATTCGAGGAATTGGAGAACCCAAACAACCGGTTTGCCTCGGAAGTTTACTTTGCCGACGGACCTTTAATGAACCGTTATTTTCAAAAAGAAAACCGGAAATACACAGAGTACCGGGAAATCCCGCAATCGGTCATTGATGCCTTGGTTGCCACGGAAGACGTGCGGTTTTATGACCACAGCGGGATTGACGTAAGAGGCTTGTTCCGCGTGCTGAAGGGAGTACTGACAGGGAGCACCTCCTCCTCGGGAGGTGGAAGCACCATCACGCAACAGCTGGCAAAAATGCTTTTTCCCCGCGAACCGGACTTGAACACCTTCGAGTTGGTCATCCGCAAGTTCCGCGAATGGATTATCGCTGTAAAGCTGGAAAAGAGCTACACAAAAGAAGAAATCCTGACGATGTACCTCAACAAATACGATTTTCTGAATCTGGCAGTAGGCATCAGCTCGGCAGCGGACATTTATTTCCAGGTACCGCTGGATTCCCTGCGGGTGGAGCAGGCTGCCATGCTGGTGGGAATGGCAAAGAACTCATCCTACTACAACCCCGTGCGGCGACCGGAGCTGACACAGGAAAGGCGGAACGTGGTGCTGGGGCAGATGTACAAGTACGGGAAACTCACGGAGGCGGAATTCGATTCGTTGAAGCAATTGCCGTTAGGGTTGAGATTCAAGCGAGTGGACCACAAGGAAGGGTTGGCTACCTACTTCCGGGAATTTTTACGCCTGTTCATGACGGCAAACGAACCGGTTCGCTCGGATTACCGGAATGTGGAACAGTACCGCCTGGATTCGACAACCTGGGCAACCAACCCGCTTTACGGCTGGTGCAAAAAGAACCGGAAGGTGGACGGGCAACCGTATGACCTGTATTCAGACGGGCTGAAAATATACGCGACTTTGGACTCCCGGATGCAACGCTATGCGGAAGATGCCGTGCGGGAACACCTGTCTCTGGACTTACAACCTCTTTTCGACAAGGAAAGGATGCACAAACGCAACCCGCCTTTCTCAAACGACATGAGCAAGGAGCAAATCGAAGATGTACTCAACCGCTCGATACGGCAGTCGGAACGCTACCGCGCCCTGAAGCAGACAGGCATGACAGACGCGGAAATCCGGAAGACTTTCTACGAAAAAACCGCCATGCAGGTGTTCACATGGAACGGATTGCGGGACACGATTCTCACCCCGTTGGACTCCATCAAGCACTACAAGGCGTTTTTCCGCTCGGGATTCATGGTGATGGACCCGAAGAACGGGTATATCAAGGCATACGTCGGAGGACCGGATTACCGTTATTTCATGTATGACATGGTAAGTACCGGCAAGCGGCAGGTAGGCTCCACCATCAAGCCGATTCTTTACACGCTGGCAATGCAGGAGGGACTGGGTCCTTGCGACAAGGTGCCAAACATCCCGCAAACCTTCATCTTGCCTGACGGGAAGCCTTGGGCTGCACGAGGAGGGACGAAGCGCCAAGGCGAGATGGTGACCCTGCGCTGGGGGCTGGCAAACTCGGAAAACAACATCTCCGCCTGGGTACTGAAGCAGTTCACCCCGCAAGCCGTGGCACAAATGGCACACAAAATGGGGATTACGAGTTTCATAGACCCTGTGCCTTCCATCTTTTTGGGGACGGCGGAAATCTCAGTAAAGGAGATGGTGGCAGCATACGCCATTTTCGCCAACAAGGGAGTCTATCACACTCCCCTGCCCGTTTACCGGATTGAAGACAAGTACGGTAACGTGCTGGCAGAGTTCCGGTCAGAGACCCGGGAGGTGATTACAGAGAATACGGCATACCTGATGTGCAACCTGTTGGAAGGCGTAGTACAGAACGGCACAGGCGTGCGCCTGCGCTATAAATACAAACTGCTGAACCCCATGGGCGGCAAGACCGGTACAACCCAGGAACATGCGGACGGCTGGTTCATGGGCGTAACGCCGGAACTGGTAGGCGGCGTCTGGGTAGGAGCAGAGGACCGTTCCGTACACTTCCAGAATTTAGCGCACGGGCAAGGGGCGAACATGGCACTGCCCATTTGGGCAAAGTTCCTGCAAAAAGCATACGCGGATACCTCCCTGGGATTGAAGCAAGGGGATTTCGAGATGCCGGCTGGCATTACCAAACGGCTGGATTGCGATGAAGAGGAAGACAGCGGGGAGGCATCGGAAATAGAAGAAGATTTCTTTTAATACAGGAGAAGGTATGGCAAAATCGAGAACCGTGTTTGTTTGCCAGAATTGCGGGGCAAAAGAGACGAAATGGACAGGACGGTGCAACGTCTGCGGGGAATGGAACAGTTTCGTGGAGGAAGTGGAGGTAGCCCCGCAAAGCAAACGTGCTACCCTCACGGGCAGCACCCCCTCCAAGGCGTTGCGCCTGTCGGAAATCAAGGTGAATGCCGACGCACGCATCGACACGGGAGACGGGGAGTTGAACCGTGTCCTGGGAGGCGGCTTGGTACCCGGCTCCATGATTCTGCTGGGCGGAGAACCGGGCATCGGAAAATCAACACTGGTGCTGCAATTCGCCCTGCACAACCGCTGCGGGAAAGTGCTTTACGTCTCCGGCGAGGAGAGCATCGCCCAAATCAAGATGCGGGCACAACGTCTTGAGGCAGACAACGACGAATGCCTTTTCCTGTCAGGCAATTCCTTGGAAACGGTACTGGAACATGCCCGAAACCTCCAACCGGACTTGCTGATTATCGACTCCATCCAGACTTTGGCTACAGATGCCGTGGATTCCATCCCGGGCAGCCTGTCTCAAATCCGGGAATGCACAAATGCCCTCCTGCGGTTCAGCAAGGAGAATACGATTTCCACCATCCTGATTGGGCACATCACGAAAGATGGGCAACTGGCAGGGCCGAAAATCCTGGAACACATGGTGGACACGGTGCTGCAATTCGAAGGTGACCGGCAATACATGTACCGCATCCTGCGTTCCATCAAGAACCGCTTCGGTTCAACCTCGGAAATCGGGATTTATGAGATGCTGCAATCCGGACTGCGGCAAGTGACGAATCCTTCGGAACTGTTACTCTCCAACCGGGGGGAGGGGTTAAGCGGGGTGGCTGTCTCAGCGACCATTGAGGGCGTCCGCCCCATTCTTTTGGAGGTGCAGGCATTGGTATCCACAGCAGCCTACGGCATGCCGCAACGGTCAGCAACGGGTTTTGATTCCCGACGCCTGAACATGCTCCTGGCAGTGCTGGAGAAGCGCGTGGGCTTCAAGTTGGCAGCCAAGGATGTTTTCCTGAATATTGCCGGCGGTATCCGGGTGAGTGACCCCGCATTGGACCTCGCCGTGGTCATGGCTGTACTTTCTTCCAATATAGACGCTGCCCTTCCGGGAGACACCGTCTTTGCAGGCGAAGTGGGCTTGTCCGGCGAAATCCGGGCAGTAAGCCGCATCGAGCAACGCATCTCGGAAGCAGGGAAATTAGGTTTCCGGCAAATCTTTGTCCCCCTCGGCAATAAAAAAGGCATCACCCACCCGGCAACCGGCATAGAGGTTCGCTACGTCTCCAAAATCGCCGATGTCTGCCGGCAACTATTCGGATAAGATCCATGTTCACAGACTATTCCAAGAGAATCACGTGTGCCGTGGCGTTATCCATATCGGTCATGGTTCTCCCCACATTGGCATTGATGAAAGTGGGGTCGCAAACCACATAACGCTTGCCGTTTACCAGAAGGTAATCTCCCGCCACATCTTCCGTAAAGCAGACAGCCGTGGCAAGGTGTCCGGGATAATAGAGCAAAATAACCTCTAAACCCATTAAATCCCGTACTAAGCGGGAGAACAGGATGGAACGGTCTTCACAGTCACAATAGGGATAATACAGGGTTTCGTCCGGAAAGAAAGCCCGGTCTTCGCCCCAAACCTTGTCATCATACTCATAGACAAATGCCGTCTGCACCCAGTTCAGCAAGAGATTGCCTGCCTCCCACTGGGACTTGCCGGCAATAAGTTCCCGCAATTGGGGGTACAACACCTCACGCACCTCGTCACTCGCCGGGACATTGGCATAAAACGCCCAACGGGTACCGAAATCTTCATTAATCATGGAAGTGGGATAAGTATCGTAAAAGTCCAACAGATTCCGATTGGTAATGGCGGTAACCTTCATTTCAGGGAAACGCTCAGACACCAGTTCGCGCTCATTGGAAAACGCCCCCTGCAACACAGGCATATCAGGAATAGCAAGGGACAAGGACGTCTCTTGCGGGAAAGGTGCCGCACAAATAAACACCCTGCCACGCATGTCACCCAAGGGATAAAAACTCTCCCCGTCCACAGTCCAGGAAGGCGTGTCATAAATCCGGTTATCCGTGGCATACAGCAGGCATAACCTCCCGTCCTGCCGGGCAATGCGGACCTTATACCCCGACTGGCAATAAAGAAAGGCAGTCAACAGGACAGCTTCGTTGCTCCCTTCGCCAAGGAAGGAATCGGCAATCTGTTGTAACATTAGCAAGTAAGCCCAGTCGCACAGATGGCGTTCCTGGCGGATGTCCAGACATTCCCCCAGCACCCCCTCAAAACGTCCGTCTGCCAAGACTTTCCACATATCGGAAATGGCATCGTCATGGCAGGCATTCAAGCGGAAAAGTTCATCTTCTGTCAACGACAACCCCAATTCTGTTCCAAAAAACTCAACCCGGCAAGGCTTCTCTACCTGTATCGGCTGGGGAGTCACCGGTTCAATGGGTTGCGGCTGCGGCACAACAACCGGCACAGGCATGACCCCGTCAAAAGGAATGGGATGGCTCTCAATGGGCTGCTCCCTGTCCTCTATGGGCAGCACGACCGGAGGCACGGGTTTCTCCTTGGGCTTGGGAATGGCAGGCCCCATTTCAAACTCCTTCCATGCCTGACGCATGAACTCAGCATACTCCTCATTGCACTTTTGGCGGAAACTTTCATATTCACCGGTTGCCTGACGGCGAAATTCCTCATACTGCTCCCGGAAAGTCTTGTTCTCCTGAGCATCCATTCGCAAAACAGCCACTAAAATAAGCCCGCATAATACCATTGCTCTTTTCATATCTACCATACGTTACAAAAGTTTTTTTAATTCCTCTATATTTGGTAATGCCTTACGTAATTTTTCAGGCATGTCATCAGCCGTCTTAAAGGCAGCCACACCCATCGGATTTTCGTATGTACGTACCATATATTCAGCATAAACCTTATCCACATTTTTGCAAAGCAGAATACCAATACTTCTATTTTCATTTGGTTTACGAACGTAATCATCAAGTATATTCAAATATCCATTTAACTGACCTAAATAAGCCGTTTTAAAAACTCCCGTCTTAAGTTCTACAGCCACAAGACAAGATAATTCTCTATTATAAAATAACAAATCAATAAAATGGACATGTCCCAAAACTTCTACCCGATATTGGTTTCCCACAAAAGCAAAATCCCGTCCAAAAGTCATAATAAAGTTTTTGATATTCTGCATAATCTTATTCTCCACAACTCGCTCATCCACATCCTCAATATCCCGTGCCCCCAATTCCTCCACATTGATAAAATCAAGGATATACTCATCCTTAAATGACAAAATAGCTCTTCTGGCAAATTCTGCGTTTGGCAGTTTTGCCATGAAATTGTTTGAAAAAGTACCCTGATTATGATAAAAATCTGCCCTCATCACTTTTTTCAGAGCATCCACCTTCAAGCATTCATGCGCACATAGCTTGATATAAAAATAGCGTTCTTCAATGGTCTTTACTTGTGACAGTATTGCAATATGGTGGGTAAAACTAATTTTAAAAAACTCCTCAACAGGGAAATCTCCAAAATTCGGCAGTTGCAACTGCCGAATTTCTTCCAAATCGTCAGTTATGACTGATGATTTTATAACATCAATATCATCAATAACTTTCGATTTATCAGTTGCAACTAATGAATGAGTATCTAACATTTTCCACTCCTCATAAAAAGTGCGCATAAGCTTTAGATTGCGTTCTGAAAATCCCCTTAAACCTGGCAACTCCGTTTGTAACTTACTACTAATAAAGGAAATGGCACCTGTCCCCCAATATCCTTTACGAGAATTACCAGATATATAACGCCCAATACCATAATACAATGCCAACTGTTCTTGATTTACAAGTTTAAGTGCACGATACTGGCTTTGCAATATGGCAGTTTTAATAACTTGAGTAGCTATACTATATTTTGTCTCTAACGATACCCTGTCTTCCATTATTTCTCATTATTTTAGCGTCCAGCCCCGCCACCCCGTCATTCCCGCGGCAGGGATGAGTGTCGGTGTCTGGATTGTTGTCCAACAAAAATTCTATGTCCTCATAATCATGCCTTTACAATAACCCATTCCCCTGTCTTTCCACCCTTCCGAATTAATCTGCCTTCTATCCGCAATTTGTCTATCATCTTACGAACCTGACGCTCACTCAACGCAAGCCTTCTTGATAATTCAGCCCTTGAAATAGAGGGATTACTTCCTATCAATTCCATCAAATCAGCCACTTCCCTTGGATCGCTTTGGATCGCTTTGGATCGCCCTTGGACCACCTTTGGATCATCCAAATCCTCTAACGAAGCCCCATTATCAAATGAAGCATCAAAAGGTCTCCACCTAATATACTCCTTCTCTTCCAAATAGCGGACAAGCGCAGCATATACCGAAGTACGCAACCCATCTACATCCACAAATGTCTTACGAACAACATCCCGTTCAATTTTTCTTATCAAAGCAATTTCTTTCGGATGCCGCCTTTCTTCATCAATGCTTTTTATAAAAATCAGTCGGCTTTTATGCAACGTCGCAGCCAAATCATATTCATGTTCAGTCGGCGATATCCCCTCCTCATCCTCAAATCCGTACAAATTGCCATACAATCCCAAATAAATATCGCACAACTCAACCTCTTTCAAATACACATGACTTACCGGAAATTCATTTGCCGGAACCTCTTCAAAAATAAATGGCTCGAAGAACTTGCCCAACAAAGCATCCGTCCGAATATAATAACAAAGCATTGCCCGCTCCTCGGCAAACTCACTCTGTACACTGCTTATGAATATTTTAATTCGTTTCATAAAACCAACTGCTTCCCTTTACAATCATTTTAATTTCCAGCCCCGCCACCCCGTCATTCCCGTGGCAGGAATAACTGTCGGGGTCTGGATTTTATTGTTGTTCAGCAAAGATTCCCGTTTTACTTCATTCGTGATATAATCCCCCAATTCTCCGAGTGTCACATCCCCCTTGCTTTCCTGCAATTTCTTCAATAGGAAGTAAGTGAACATCCCATGCCCTTTCTCCGCATACTGGTATGCCGTCTCATCCCCCTGCGCTGCCGTGAACACCACCAGATTCCCCTGGGGAGCCTCGTCACGCACCTTTATCGCCACCCCGCGGGCAGATGCCAGCATTCCGCTCTCCCGCTTCGTCCCACTGAAGCAGGCATCCAAGAACACCGCCACGCTCTCTGACGGCACGGCAGACAACATACCATAAAAATCTTTCAACGAAAAACCCGTGCTCACATCACTGCCATAACCGTCCACCGGCAACAAGTAAGCCCCCTTGTCCGCTTCATCCGGGATACCGTGCCCGGCATAATAAACAATCGCACGTGCCGCGCCATGATACGTGCCCAATACTTGCGACAGCCAATTCAACTGGAACTTCATGTCGTTCAGCGTCGCGTTCTTCACCACCCGAATGTTCTTCTCCGGAATCCCCAATGTTTTACGGCAATACTCCGCAAACACCTCCCCGTCCCGCAAGGCAAAAGGCACACGCGCTTCCCGGCTATACTCCTCATTGGCAATCACCACCGCGAAAGTCTTGTCTGCCACCGTGCCTGTCTCCGGGATATTCATGTCCACATCCGCTGCCTTAGGCTGCGGGGCAGGCGTTGCGCCTTGCTGCACGGGTGTGTTCTCCCCGCCCAAATCAATGCTCAACGGAGGCAATTGTGCCAACAACTCCCTATTGTCATCCGGCACGGCATCCAGATTCTTGTACGTCTTCCCGTTCAGGATCACCTCCATCCCAACCAAGGCAAGCCGGTCATCCTTCACCCCGTATGCCGGGCTCAGCCGTGCATTGCTGAAGTTTGCCTTGAAAGCCGGAGCCTCCCCCAATGGCACTTGCACATACACATCCCCTAACTCCCCTGCATCGAGGCGGAAATTATGGTAGTCGGCATCATAGCTCCCCAACGTCACGTTCAACTCCGGCTTCTCGGCTTGGGCGACAAACTCCTTCTTTGCCTGCTCAATCAGTTCCCCCACCCGTTTCTCCCGGCTCTCCACCGTCACCCGCTGCTGCCATTGCGCCGTGGTCTCAAACTCCTTCTTCTGCTCCCAAGCCTCCAGTTCCTTTTTCAGATAGCCAAGGGCAAAATAGGAGAAAGTTTTCTGTACCTCCTCAAAATGAAATTCATAGTCAAATGGAGCCAAACCATTATAATAACCATACGTAATACTGTTATTCAACCCCTTGACCTGCTCCAATTGCTCACAAGACCAAAAAGCACATTCCCCAATGTAATTTAAAAACAAGGGCAAAGAAATGCTTTTTAGCGAATGACAACCGTCAAAAGCATGGCTCTCGATTCTTTCCAATGAACTTGGCAATGCGATACCTGTCAAACTTTGGCACAAATAAAAAGCATGGTCTCCGATTACGGTAATATCGCTTTTGCCCAATCGATAGGATTTCCCTGTCGCGGGATCTTCAAAAGAAAAGCCGTTCAAATAAACTTTTCCCAATTTCTGATAGCAATCAAAGGCTCTTTTGCCTATTTCTTTTATGCCATCAGCAAGCACAATCATTCGCAAATTAGGAAGATACACCCCATTATAAACATCCGTATTCCCAACCGCCAGAACTTGGATGCTTTCCAGAAATTCACGGAATCCGCCTTTAGACAAGGCTTCAAGGCTGGCGTAGTCCATATAAAAAAAGGCGCCTCCCGTATTTCCATTGCCGGTAAATTGGGTGACTCCTTTCGGCAAGGCAACAAAAGCCCATGCAGCCCCTCCAAGGCAATTCAGGTTAAAAGTCCGAATCTGAGTGTTTCTCAAATTAAAAGTGAATATTTTGCATCCGGCAAATGCCCTATCTTGGATTTCAGTCACCCCGTTAGGGATGTCAATGGCTTTCAGAGAAGTGCATCCAGCAAAAGCCTCTTGCCCGATGACCCGCAAGGATTCCGGCAATTGCACTTCGCTCAACTGCGCCTGCGCAGCAAAAGCATACGGTTCCAAACGGGTCACCGTATTCGGAATAACCACTTTTTGCAGCATCCC
>DXFT01000035.1 GCA_019114285.1 Candidatus Odoribacter faecigallinarum | reverse complement strand
CTTACCCAATCCGACCTCATCAGCCAGTATAGCCCCTTGGGATAGTGGAGATTTAAACGCAAACAAAGCAGCCTCCACTTGATGTGGTGTCAAATCAACCTGTGCATCCTGCAAAGAAGCGGTCAACTTGTTTATATCATTAGCCGGCAATCTTCTTGTAAGAAAATTGGCGATATACTTTGCCTGATAATCTGTAATCTCGTAATCCATTATTTATGGTTCTATAAATCCCTTATATTGACTTTCAGCATTCTATTCAACAAAGTACAAAGATATAAAAACAAGATGAAAATAAATAGGTTATATCTGATTTTCTTGGAAACAGGTTCACAGTTAGAATCTCTCCACAATTTCATCCGTCCTTTCGTCATAAAATGAACATTTTATCAATTTCGTTTATTGTTTCTATTTTGTCCAGACTTGACAAATATTATGTCAATATCAAACGGTAAGCCTGTCAAGGTCATACGGCGATTACCTACGTATCAACTACGTTTCACCTACGTTTCATTTACGTTTTAAAACGCAGGTGATTTGTAATTGATATGAATGGGGATTGAAGTTATTTGCCGAGTGTGGTTTAGAGGCTCCCCGTTTGATGCTTATCGGGATAAGACGGAAGCAAGGGGCGGGAGATGCCGGCTGTGATTATTTTCCAGCCGGGATTTTTGATTTTCAAATGTAAACGGTATCTTTGCACTCATATACATTTTTGAAAATGCGACATTACGATTATATCATAGCAGGAAGCGGGCTTGCCGGCTTGTATGCGGCTTACAAGGCTGCTGCCTACGGGAAAGTTGCCTTGGTGACGAAAGCCGGGATTACGGAAAGCAATTCTTATTTTGCCCAAGGAGGGATTGCGGCAGTGACGGACGGGGATGATGCCCCTGCCCTGCATTTTGAAGATACGGTGATTGCGGGGAGAGGGCTTTGCGATTATCCTGCCGTGGATATCCTGGTCAATGAGGGTCCGCAACGCATCCGCGAGTTGATTGGCGCGGGCATGCATTTTGACATGGAGGACGGGAACCTTGCCCTCGGGCTGGAAGGCGGCCACCACCACAAGCGCATCCTCCATGCCGGGGGCGATGCCACGGGCAGGATGGTGACGAGTTTCATGATTGGGCAGGTTATCAATAACCCGCGCATCGATATTTTTGAGAACCATTCCGTTATCGGGCTGTTGGAGGAAGGAGGGCAATGTTACGGGGTGCGGACGTGGGATTTGGTGAACCAGGCGGAGGAGATTTATATGGCGCCGCATACGTTCCTGACGCTAGGGGGCACGTCTGCCATTTACAAGCGGACGACGAACCCGCATACGACCATTGGGGACGGTATCGCGTTGGCATATAATGCAGGATGTGAGATTGCCGACATGGAGTTTATCCAGTTCCACCCTTCGGCGTTGTACACGGATTCGGAGGAGGCGTTCCTTATCAGCGAGGCGGTGCGTGGCGAGGGGGCATGGCTGATAAACCAGAACGGGGAGCGTTTTATGCCTGCTATCCATGAGTTGGCGGAATTGGCGCCGCGGGATATTGTGGCGCAGTCCATTTATCGGGAGATGCGGAAATACAATCAGGATTATGTGTGGCTGTCGCTGAAGCATCTTGACCCGGAGATGGTCATGCGGCGTTTCCCGAATATTTATGCCAAATGCCGGGAGGCGGGGTATGATTTGTGCGACCGGATTCCGGTGGCTCCGGCAGCCCATTATATGGTGGGCGGCGTGCGGACGGACTTGGACGGGCAGACCAATGTGCGGAATCTTTATATTGTCGGGGAGCTTGCCTCGTCGGGGATTATGGGGGCGAACCGGTTGGCTTCCAATTCGCTGATAGAGTGCATGGTGTTCGGGAAGCGTGCCATTGAGGCTTCACGCCGTTACCGGCAATCGGGAGAAGTCCCGCAGTTTACCCCGCGTTACCATGCGAATTTTGCATACGCGCCCGCGTATGTGGCATTGAAACAGGAGGTGGCACAGCTCATGACTGTACATGCGGGGATTGTCCGCCATGCCGATTTGTTGCAGGAAGGGTTGGAAAAGCTGGACCGCCTGGAAGCGAACCTGCCTGCTGAGGAGGACGAATATTATGCGCTCACCAGCCGGAACCTGATAACGGTGGCGCGGTTGATTATCCGCTCTGCCCTTTACCGGCAAGAGAGCCGCGGCGGGCATTTCAGGGAGGATTTTCCGCAAAGCAATGATGCTTATTTATATCATATTGTCCAACAGAAAGGGAAGGATATCCGGACAGTGCCTGTCCAGAACAGCCATAGGGACCTTGCCGATTAAATTTTTATAAAGATGGAGTACGATAAATTGATTGACAGACTGATAGACCTTGCCATTGAGGAGGATATCGCCACGGGGGATGTGACGACAGATTCTATTATTCCCGCCCATTCGCGTGCCGTTGCAGAGATGAAGATGAAGGCGGACGGCGTGATTTCCGGTTTGGAGATTGCACGGCGCGTGTATGAACGTTTTGAACAGGATTTTGTGTGGGATGCCAAAGTGAAGGACGGTGACGAAGTGAAGAAGGGAGAAGTGATTTTGAGGATAGAAGCCAGCTACCGTTGCCTGCTTTTAGGGGAACGGTTGTCGCTGAACATTTTGCAACGCATGTCAGGGATTGCCACGGAGACAGCGAAGTACGTCAAGGAGTTGGCAGGGACGCATACGCAGCTGCTGGACACGCGGAAGACCGCACCGGGGCTGCGCGTATTGGACAAGATGGCAGTGAAGGACGGCGGCGGCACCAACCACCGGATGGGACTGTATGACATGGTGATGATTAAGGACAACCACATCAAGGTGGCAGGCGGCATCACGCAGGCAGTCCATGCCGTGCGCGCGCATATCCCGGCAGGGATGAAAATAGAGGTGGAGACGACCAACTTAGAGGAAGTGCGCGAGGCGCTTGCCACAGGAGCGGATATCATCATGCTGGACAATATGGACAATGCAGCCATGGCAGAGGCTGTGAAAATTATCAGCGGGAAGGCAAAAACGGAGGCTTCCGGCAATATGAGCCTTGCCCGGCTGAAAGAAGTGGCGGCGACGGGCGTGGATTACATCAGTGTCGGTGCATTGACCCATTCCGTGAAAGCCTTGGACATCAGCATGAATATCCAGAACGCATGAAACCGGGTATTTCATTGTCCCTCTTTGCCGCAGGCATAGGCATGGCAGGAAATGCTTTCTGCCAGCAGCCGAATATTGTCCTGATTATGGCGGATGATATGGGTTTTTCGGATTTGAGTTGCTATGGCAGTGAAATTCCCACCCCTAACATTGACCGCCTGGCACAACAGGGGGTGCGCTTTACCCACTTTAAAAATACAGGCAGAAGTTGCCCTACGCGGGCTTGCCTCTTGACAGGACAGTACCAACATACCGTTGGGATGGGCTGGATGACAGCAGTGGACGAGCACCGCCCCGGCTATCGGGGAGAAATAGACCTCTCCTATCCCACTATTGCCGAAATGCTGAAAGCACAAGGATATAGTACTTACATGAGCGGGAAATGGCATGGCACGTTGCAAGACCACAACCAAGCTCCTAACGGGAGTTTTCCCACGGAACGCGGTTTTGACCGGTATTACGGCTGTTTGGAAGGCGGGGGAAGTTATTATCGTCCGAAGCCGTTATATCGCGATTTGGTCCAAATAACAGACTTACCCGAGGACTATTATTACACCCGTGCCATTACCGAGGCGGCGGTTGAATTTGTCAGACAGCATCCAAAGGGGAAGCCCATGTTCCTTTATGTCGCCCACTATGCCCCGCATCTGCCCCTCCAAGCTCCGCAGGAGATTGTTGCGAAGTATAGGGATTCGTATAAAAAAGGATATGATAGCTTGAGACAAGAGCGTTTTGAACGCCAGAAAGCCAAGGGTATGTTCCCTGAGTCAATGGAATTGCCCGTATATGACCGGGAATTTGGCGGGCATCGCCCTGCTTGGGAAGAGTTGACTCCGGAACAACAGGAGAAGTGGGTAACAGACATGGCTACTTATGCCGCCATGATTGAAGTCATGGACCAAGGCATCGGGGAAGTCATAGAGGCTGTGGAAGAGAAAGGGATGCTGGAGAATACCGTCTTTCTCTTTTTGAGCGATAACGGCGCCAGCAATGAAAATGGATTTATCGGGCAACTAATGGCAGATCTGAGCAATACCCCTTACCGGAGTTACAAGCAATGGTGTTTTCAAGGAGGCACGAGCACGCCTTTTATTTTCTGTCATGGCGGGCAGCGGTTGAAAGACCGCGCAGGGCAGTTTTGCCTTCAAACGGGTCATGTCATTGACCTCCTGCCGACTTGTTTGGAGTTGGCAGGCGCCAAACCAGACAGCAGGCACTTGCCGGGCAAGAGTTTGTTGCCTGCTATTGCAGGCTCACCCTGTCAAGAGCGGGTACTCTACTTTGAACACCAAGGTTCTTGCGCCATCATAGCCGGGGATTGGAAACTGGTGCGTGCCAACCGGCATGCAAAGTGGGAATTGATTGACCTGCAAACCGACCCTTTCGAACTGCATGACTTGTCTGACCAATATCCGGGCAAAATGAAGCAATTGGAAAAGAAATGGCGGCAATGGGCTGAAAAAAATCAGGTGTTCCCTTTGGAGGATAAACCTTGGGGGGAACGTATTAAATATTACCGCAATCAACAGTAATCAATATTTTTATTAATTTTGGGACTGCAAATAGGAGCATTATGAAAACCAGAGAAATTACCGATAGAATACTACAATTGAAAAAAGAAAAGCGTGCCGTTATTCTGGCGCATTATTATGCCCGCCCTGAAATTCAGGATGTTGCAGATTATCTGGGCGATTCTTTGGGATTGTCCCAGGCGGCGGGGAATACGGACGCGGATATTATTGTTTTTTGTGGCGTTCAGTTCATGGCAGAGACTGCCGCTATCATCTCCCCTCAAAAGAAAGTGTTGGTTCCGGTATGGGGCGCCGGTTGCTCTTTAGCGGAAAGCATCCGGGGTGAAGATTTAAAGCAATGGAAAGCCGCCCACCCGGACAGTATTGTCGTAAGCTATGTAAACACTACGGCAGAAGTGAAAGCTTGGACGGACATTTGTTGCACGTCCGCCAATGCTTTGAAAGTGGTGGAAAGCCTGCCTGCCGATAAGGAAATATTATTCGTTCCGGACAAGAATTTAGGGGCATGGATTAAGAAAAAGACCGGCAGGGAATTAACCCTGTGGGCAGGGGACTGCTGCGTACACAACCCTGTCAGTGCGGAAATGGTGTTGGAAAAAAGCCGGGAGTATCCGGATGCCGACATATTGATTCATCCGGAATGCGCTTGTTCAAGCGATGAACGTATCTTGGGATTGCCGCAGGCTTTCTTGTATTCCACGGCAGGCATGGTGAAACATGCCGCCCAATCTGCCAAGCGACGGTTTATCATTGCCACGGAAACCGGGACGTTGCATAAATTGGGAAAAGACAATCCGGGCAAAGAGTTTATTCCCATCCATCCGCAAACTATCTGCGGGGAAATGAAGAAGGTGACGTTGGAACATTTGTTGGAAGCACTGGAAAAAGAACAGTATCAGGTAACTATTTCTGAAGACATTCGACAGAAAGCCTGGCTACCTATTGAACGAATGATGAAAATCTCTTAAATTATAGACTATGAATATATCTCTAAATTGGCTGAAGGAGTATCTGAGTACAGACCTGAATGTTGAAGAAATTTGCAGTATCTTGACTTCCATCGGACTGGAGGTCGGGGGATATGAGAAATATGAATCCATCCGTGGCGGGCTAAAAGGCTTGGTTGTCGGGGAAGTAAAGACTTGTGAACCGCATCCGGATTCAGACCACCTGCATTTGACAACGGTGGATTTGGGAGACGGGCGTCTCACTCCCATTGTCTGCGGTGCTCCTAACGTGGCTGCCGGACAGAAGGTTGTCGTAGCAACTGTCGGGACGGTATTATATGACGGAGACAAGGAAATCACTATCAAAAAGTCAAAGATACGTGGCAAAGAATCGGAGGGTATGATTTGTGCCGAGGATGAAATCGGCATCGGGCATGACCATAACGGTATTATCGTCCTTCCCAATGATGTACCCGTTGGTACCCCGGCAGCAGAGTATTATCACATTACCAATGACTATATCATTGAAGTCGATATTACTCCCAACCGGATTGACGGGGCTTCGCACTTAGGGGTTGCCCGTGACCTCGCCGCTTACTTGAGCCAAAAACAGGATATCCATTATACCTTGCCTTCGGTGGATGATTTCAAAGTAGATAGCAATACAGCAGGCTTGACGATAGAAGTGCAACGCCCGGAAGCGTGCATCCGCTACGCCGGCATTTGTATTGAGGGCGTGAAAGTGCAAGAATCACCGGAATGGTTGCAGGCGCATCTGAAAGCCATCGGGCATAATCCCATCAACAATGTGGTGGACGTGACCAATTTCATCCTTTTTGAACTGGGACAACCGCTACATGCTTTCAATAAAGACAAAATCAAAGGCAACAAGGTCATTGTACGGAGTTTCCCGACGGGCACGAAGTTCACGACATTGGACGGCGTGGAGAGGTCATTGGACGAAAATGACCTGATGATTTGCAATACGGAAGAGCCCATGTGTATTGCCGGCGTGTTTGGAGGATTGGATAGTGGCATCCACGAAGATACGACCAATGTGTTTCTGGAAAGTGCTTGCTTTGACCCGGTATTTGTCCGCAAGACGGCACGGCGGCATGGCTTGAGCACGGATGCTTCCTTCCGCTATGAACGCGGCACCGACCCGAACATTGTCATTTATGCCTTGAAGCGGGCAGCCATGCTAATCAAGGAAGTGGGCGGAGGACGCATCACTTCGGATATCATCGACATCTACCCCACTCCGGTGGCAGACTTTGAGGTGGCACTCCAATACGCGCATGTGGACAGGTTGGTAGGCAAAGCCATTCCCCATGATACCATCAAGAAGATATTGACTGCCTTGGAAATTAAAATTATCCGGGAAGATAATGAAAGCCTGCTTTTGCACGTACCCCCTTACCGGGTGGACGTCAAGCGCGAAGCGGATGTCATTGAAGACATCTTGCGCATTTACGGCTTCAACAACGTGGAAGTACCTTCAAGAGTACACTCTACCCTCAGTTATATCGAGAAGCCGGATGATTTCCGTTTGAAGAATTTAGTATCCGACCTGTTGGTAGCGAACGGTTTCTATGAAATCATGAACAATTCCCTCACCAAAGCGGCATATTACGAGCAAATGGATACCTACCAGGCAGAAAATAGCGTCATGCTGCTCAATCCGCTTAGTT
This sequence comes from Candidatus Odoribacter faecigallinarum, assembly GCA_019114285.1. GTDB lineage: Bacteria > Bacteroidota > Bacteroidia > Bacteroidales > Marinifilaceae > Odoribacter > Odoribacter faecigallinarum. Next base: position 1,435 of record DXFT01000035.1, on the reverse strand, counting down.
CAGACCTGAATGCCTTACGGCAGAGCCTGCTGTTTGGTGGTCTGGAAAGCATAGCCCGGAATATCAACCACAAACATGCAGACTTGCGTTTCTTCGAATTTGGGAAAGCCTATACCTTCCATCCCAAAGAAGGTGATAACCATTTGAAACAATACCACGAAGAAGACCTGTTGGCTTTGTTCATTACCGGAGACAAGTCTGTCGCCTCCTGGAACAGCAAAGCGGAACATAGCGACTTCTTCACGTTGAAATGTTATGTAGAAATGATATTGGGACGCTTGGGGATAAAAGCAGAATACCTGAACGTGGAGGAATGTGAGACGGATATTTACCGCGAAGGCCTGTCCTATTCTCGGAACGGCAAGCACATCGTTACCTTCGGTGTGGTCAGCAGGAAAGCATTGAAACTTGCAGAGGTGGAACAAGACGTCTTTTACGCCGAATTTTCATGGGAAAATATATTGCGTATGCTAAAAGACAATACCATTACCTTCCGTCCGTTGCCTAAATTCCCGGCAGTAAAACGGGATTTGGCTTTATTGCTTGATCGGAAAACCACCTTCAAGGAAGTTCGCGACATTGCTATGAGGACAGAAAAGAACCTGTTGCGTTCCGTCAGCCTCTTTGATGTTTATGAAGGCGAAAAATTGGGCGAAGGCAAAAAGTCGTATGCCGTAAGCTTCCTCCTGCAAAACGAAGAAGGCACACTGACTGACAAGCAGATTGACAAAATCATGAATAAATTGATGGGTGCCTACAAGCATTTGTTGAACGCAGAAATACGGTAATGAAAAGATAATTCATTGTAAATATAACAAGAAGTGGTTTATGCAAAGTCTTATAAGACATTCATAAACCACTTCTTATTACATTCTTACCTATTCTAATACCAATATTTCTTCAATTTTTCAGATATGTATAAAAGTGGCTGGTTATCATCTGTTACACGATAAGCAATAACATCAGGAACAAGTTTTGCGATAGAATTTTTATTTATACGTTCTCGTCGTTTCAAATTTTTATAATTATACCATTCGGATAATATGTAGACATTTTGTGATGGTACATATAAACAAATTTTATTCAGTATGTTTTGCTCACCAACTTCATTACCAACATAGGAAATTAACATTTGTTCTGCTAATAATATTTCTTTATTATTTGGTTCCAGATTATCAAAATGCCCAACCCATATCTCAGATATTCTAGGTAGTTCATTAATATGATGTCCTTGATTTGCAAAACGTTTTGATACACCTTGTATGGTTTTTCCTATATAAAAATGATTTGTGATTTTTGCATATTTCTTATATCCTTTGATAAGGTATAGACTCGGCTCTATATTCTGTGTACTTTCCCAGTCCTTCAGATCCTCTAAAGAATTTTCTCCTTTAAAAGGACCATACCAATGTATTAAAAATGACTTTGAATTATT
>DXFT01000034.1 GCA_019114285.1 Candidatus Odoribacter faecigallinarum | reverse complement strand
AACAGAGCCTTGGAGCGGATAGAGAGCTTGGAAACCGGGAACAGGGCTGATGTCAATAGGGGTAGGGCTAAAGACAGTGGTTCGTTTCGCGCAGGATTGGGTGATGTCCCAGGCTTTTACTGTTCCGGTTGCTCTATTATCTAAATAAATAAGGCTGTGTCCTTTTTCATTGCTCCAAAAGATGGGATAGCTTATTGTGGGGAGTTCGTTGTCTCCTCTTCCTTGAGGGATGAAATGCCCGTAATGTTGGTAAGTGTATTTGGAATAGACGTTGTAAAATGTATCTAAGCTGCCACTGGAAAATACGAGGAAGGAATCAATGATGTCAATATTTATGGCTCCCATGTTTTCGATAGTTACTTTTTCTCCTTTTAGAAAAAGAGTGTCTGAAAAGGAAGTAATGTATCGGCTTTTTCCCAGAAAAATGTAGTCTTCTTCTTTGTAATTACAACTGTAATACAATGATGTAAACAGTATAAAAGCGACTAAAAATTGAATGTGTTTTTTCATGGAATTAATTGTTTATATCGTTTGTACTGATGTTTCAAATGGATAATAGATTGATTTTGTAATTAAGTGAATACTCTCATTTTTATCTACGGTAATTTGAATTTTATTTTGATTATCAGAGGATTCATGGAGTCTCCTTTCAGGTTTACATGTTTCTCTTTAATCAGGTATCTTTTTAAAGGTTCCATTTCTATAGGAAGGGATTCGGGAATATAATCGTTATAGTCGTTGAATATGTAATAAAAGAAATCTTTGTCCGAAGCCTTTGCAAGAAGTAGAGCTGTTGCATCCTTCCTGTCATGAACCCAATGAATGCCTTGTAGGGTGGTTTTGTTGAAGACATAAAAATGGTCATTCGCTTCCGGACCGCCACAGGAAAAATACAATTGGTCGGCAGTTTCATGAATATACATCGGTAGTTTGTAATAGGGGGCATTGACATAATTCTGTATGTCAAAGTGTTGTCCTGGTCTGATTTTCCCTGAGCTGAGTGGCATATATTTCCTCCCAAAATCAAATTGGTAAATGGCATCCATTTTTTTGCCTTTAAGGCGGTAGCATACCTTGTCCCCTTCCTGCGGTCTGATTAAATAGCTGTTATCGTACGACTGTGTGATGGCATCAAGGGGGAGAACGTAGGCTTTACGGGGCAATAAAGAATCGATATGTTTCCCTGTTGCATCGAACAGGTTCAAGCAATAAAAGGGGGTGGTAAAGTCACTTTTTTCGTATGGATTGCAGCCAAATAAGAAGAAACCTTCTTTTGAAGCTGGTGCGATACCGATACAATCCGGATAGTTGGTGGAAAATCGGGGGATAATTTTTCCAATGAAATGTCCGTTTGATAAGGCGTATTTGGAAACGCTCTTATCCTTGTCCAGTGCCCAGACTTCTGTGGCGCTTTCGTTAAGACAGATGTCCACTGCGTGTAGGTATTCTTCTGGTCCGCGCCCTTGGGTGCCAACGGGGAAGAGAAAATGGCCTTTTTCATCGAAAAGCAGGATGCCGGAAGTATTTAATATGACCATTTGTCCGGAAGGGGTGACCAGAATTTTTTTAATATCTTTAATAAAAGAGGAGTCTGTTGCTTCCAAAGGAAGGATTGCCACAGAATCGATATAAGGCATAAAGTCCTTGACTTGGATAGATTGTGTTAGCGGGAAGAAGGTCGGAATATGATTTTGTACTTGGCTTCCTTTTGATTTGCAGGAAATAAGCCCGGTGACAATGACGAATAAAAATAATATGTTCCTTTTCATGGTTATTCATAAAATAAAATAATAAAGCTGTTGTCATCATCTGCAAGACTGTCGGCAAGGGCGCAAGGTTGCGGATGTTTTTTCTGGTATGCTTCAAATGTCCCGTCCTTCTTCTTTTGCGCGATGATTTCTTTGAGTTGAAATGGCTCTATTGAAAAAATTTGGGCATTAGAAATCGCTGATATGCTCCACAGTACATCTTCGCTCATATTGAATGTAGCATCCGTAATCAAGTCATCATATATATGGGTATAAGATTTTGAGGTCATGGTTGTTTTGTCTATCACATTTAGGTAGAAGGAATTTTTATACCTGTATGTAGAAAAGATGTATTTGGAACTTTCTGCCATATCAATGTGTCCCCAGATATACGGACATTGTTCACAGACTGCTGCAAATTCATCAAAACTTCGGTATTCCTTTTCGAGTAATGCTCTCGGGAAACCGTATTTCCCTTCTTCAAAGGCTATGTACAAAGATAAGGAATCAGGGCATATTTGATAAATACCGGGTGAAAACACATCATAATACAAGCATTTGCCATCTCTTTTGTGGAATCGCCTGGTTTGGGAAAAGCAGATATATTCGTCATTAGGCGTTATCGGGATGAACTGGCGCTCTATTTTGTTTGTATTCAGGTTTAAGATGTTAATTTTGTATTTATCGTTTTTATTGGATAGAGATGCTTTCATGGGTTTAAAAAAAGCGTACCGTGCCGTGTCAAGTCTGATAAAATCTTCAGACCCGATAATTTCTTTCGGTAGGTTGCGTTGTTTGACGATTTTGTTTTCTTGCAACGAGTAGGTAAATAACCTTTCGGCAAAATTGCAAAGGATTTCGACAGTGACCGAGTCAGTGAGTTTAAATGATTGGATATTATAGGCTTCTTGTGGTCCCCGTCCTGTTGTAATCATGTGGTTTTTATATTTGCCGTCCATGGTGTATAAATGGACACTGCTGTTTTCGGTCTTTCCTCCTATCACAAGCATTGAATCTGCAACGGCTACATCGATGACACAATTGAGAGGCTCGCCTTGCAAGGGAATGATTCGATAATCTTTAAACAGGGTGCTTAATTTCAGGGTGTTGTTTTCTGGTGCGATTTCCACTTGATGTGGAAGTGCCGGATGGGACTGTTGTGGCTGTTTGCTGTTTACGCAACCGACAAGGGCAAAAGCAATGAGAGTTGCAAGCAAGATGTTGTTTTTCATATTGTTAATATTACAAGTAGGTTGTTGAAAACGATTGTTTGTTTTTTATGTGGCAAACTTAATATTTGTAGGATAAAATGCAAAATATTTACGGATATAAATAATAGGAATAGTACAAATATGAATTGCCGGTTAATGTTTATTGATTGCTTTCCAGATGAAAAAGACGGCAATAAGGGTTGCCATCACGTCTGCAAAAGGGATGGCGAGCCAGATGCCTGCCAACCCCTTGTGGGTTGCGAATACACCCAAGGCAGGAATTAGGAAAAGGAATTGTCGGGAAATGTTCATCACGATGGCTTTGGGGGCTTGCCGTACGGACTGGAAATAGCTGGTGGCAACAATTTGTAACCCCACCAAAGGCATGGCAATGAAAGTGTAGCGTAATCCTTCAGTGCTGATTTCAGCCAGGTGGGCGTCCCAGGTAAAGCATTTTACCAGCCATGGGGCGAACAGTTCGCAAAGAGCAAAGCCGGTGCATGCCACGGCAGTGCCCATCCGAAGGGCGTATTGCAGCAGGTCGCGCACCCGGGCTTGATTCCCCATGCCATAATGGTAACTGATGATGGGCTGCATCCCTTGGCAGATACCCATGAGCAACATGGAAATAAGGATGGAATAACTGCTGATGATGCCGTATGCCCCTATGGCGTAATCCCCGCCGTAATTCTTCAGATAACGGTTCATGATGATATTGACCATGCCGGTTGTGATATTCATAATGAAGGAGGCCATGCCCATGCCGATGATGGAAACTAATATCAAGAGGTGAGGCCTGAAGGAAGATTGTGTTAAGTGCAGGGGATTGCGGGGACTTCGGAAATGCAGCAGGATAAGGGTCAGACTGACGCACATGGAGACGACTGTTGCAATGGCGGCTCCTTGTATGCCCATGCCGAAACCGAAAATGAAAATGGGGTCAAGCAGGATGTTTGCGATGGCGCCGGCTAAGAGAATGGTGACCGATTTGCGGGGGAAGCCGACAGCTCGGATAGCATGGCATAACGTGAAATTCAGGTTGGTGAGCAGGCTGCCTGGTATCAGGATATTTAAATATTGCCGGGCGTATGGGATAGTGGCTTCGCTCCCGCCGAAAAACAAGAGTATCTCGTCTAAATAATAGAGTGAAGCAAAGATGAGCATCAGGCTGAGCATAACGTTTAGGAACAGTGCGTTCCCTAAAATTTTGGAAGCCAGTGCCAGATTGGCGGTAGAGGCTGCGGGAGAAATACGGGCGGCTCCGCCAACGCCGGTCAGCGTTCCTACTGTCCCGAGCAGGGAAACGTAGGGCAAAGTCAGGGCTAAGCCACAGATGGCGAGGGGACCTGCCCCCTGCCCGATAAAAATGCGGTCAACCACGTTATAGACAGCCAACACAATCATATTGACCATAGCGGGGTAGGCGTAGTTCTTGAGCAACTTGCGCACGCTTCGCCGGTCATTGGCTTGGTTGGGATAAAAAAACGCTGTATTCATGGCATTGTTTTCAGAGGGACAAAAATAATACAAAAGAAAAACTTCAAGAAATGGAAAAAAGTTAATTCTCTACTTTTTCTTGGGGAACGGCAGATGCCTATAAAAATATTTATAACTTTGTTAATCTCGATAATGAATAAAATAGACAGGTGCTATGGTGAATAAAAAAACACTTGCAGGAGGTATAATCATATTGCTGATTTGGGCTTTTGCTCTGCCGGAGAAAGGCGATTTCACTTATTTTTTCAACAAACGTTTGCTGGACTGGGTGCAGCGTTATCCCCAGGAAAAAGTCTATTTGCATACGGACAGGGACCATTACGAAGTGGGTGACAAGGTATGGTTCAGGGCTTATTTGCTAAATGCGGTTGCCCATACCCCTTCAGAGTGGAGCCGCTACGTGTATGTCGAATTGAGGGATTTAAGGGACAGCCTTTATGCGCGTGTGAAAATTGCCCCTCAGGAAGGAGTATATGCGGGCTATTTGCCGCTCACGAAGGATTTGCCGCAAGGCGATTTTGTCCTTAGGGCTTATTCTTATTGGATGCAGAATGCTGGTGACGATTTCATTTTCCGGAAAAGGATTCGCGTCATCAACCCGCAGGACACGAAAGTGCTGACTGAAGTAAGGATGGAAGTGGAGGGAAAAGATACGGTGGCGCAAGTGCGTTTTTACAACACGCGGCAGGAAGTTTATGGGAATATCGGTATCCGCTACCTGTTGGATGGAAAGGAGCGGGTGCGTTGGACGGATGATGCAGGAGTGCTTCGTTTGAAATTTGGAAAGGCGGATTATGGAAAGGAACTCCGGGTAACTTTTGATGCGGCAGACCCCTTTGCTTTTAGCCGTTACCTCTTCCTGCCGGACCCCGACCGGGATTTCGATGTGTCATTCATGCCGGAAGGCGGGAATCTTCTTGAGGGATGCCAACAGGTCGTGGCTTTCAAGGCAATCGGTAACGACGGCTTGTCTCGGGAGGTGCGTGGAGTGATAGAGGATGAGAGCGGGGAGCAGATTACTTATGTCCAATCGATTCACAAAGGGATGGGAGTATTTAATTTGACGGCAGAGCCGGGGAAAAAATACTACGGTGTTTTCCATCTGGCTTCCGACACCTTGGAGAAGCGTTTTGAACTGCCGCAAGCGGAAAGCGATGCCGTTGCCTTGAAGCTTTTCGTAAATACAGATGCGGTGGGCTATAAAGTTTTGGGTACACATACGATGGAAAAACGCAGGGACCTGTACATTGCCGTTCATGCGCGGGGGATACCTTTGTTATGTAATCCGGTGCGGGTAGGAGAGCTTGGAAAAATATGGAGCCGGGAATTGCCCGAAGGCGTGGTCTCATTCCTCCTGCTCAACAGTGAAGGGAAAATCCTGAGCCAGCGGGTATGTTTTGTGCGCCATCAGGAGCGTCCGGAGTTGCAAGTGTCCACCGGGCGGAAACGCTATCCCATTCGCGATACGGTGCATTTGAATTTGGCAGTTGCAGGAGGGGGAAATAGAGGCTCTTTTTCCATTGCCGTGACCGATGAGTCCCGTGTAGAGCATGACTCCTTGCAGGACAATATCTTTTCCTATCTTCTGCTCTCTTCTGACTTGAAGGGCTATGTGGAAGAACCGGCTTATTACTTTGCCAACGACCGGATTGTTACCCGGCGTTTTTTGGACATGTTGATGATGACGCAGGGATGGACGCGCTTTGACGTGGAACGCGTCTTGCGGGAGGAACGGGATTCTTTGCCTTACTACATGGAGCGGGGACAGGTGATTTCGGGAAGGGTAAAAAATTTCTGGGGTAAAGAGGCGGAATATGCCAATTTGATGCTCCTTGGGACAAACGGGCTCTTCCGGATGGTGGAGGCGGACTCTGCCGGTTATTTTGAAATTAGTGGAATCTCCTTCCCGGACAGCACGGATTTTATATTGCAGGGCACAAACAAACGGGGACGGAAAACCGTAGAAGTCATACTCGACCAGGACAAATTCATGCTTCCCACCCTTGCTTACCCGATGGGCAAGGAGGAATTGGAAGAAAGCGAGGACTTCTATAAACGTTTCATGAAAGACTATTACTATGACAACGGCATTAAAGTATATGTCCTGGACGAAGTCGTGGTGAAGCGGGACAAGCCTAAAAAGTTCTACTCCTTTTATGATGCCATGGCGGATTATGCGATGGACTCCACCCAATTGGCTTCCATGAAGAACTTGACCATGCGGGATCTCTTTATGCGTTTCCCGGGAGTGAATGCCTTTTCGGGAGACTCGGCAACCCGTTTCGGCAGACCGGTCAAAATCATGGTGGATAATTTTGTGGAAGAGGATTGGGATTATGTCATGCGCCTGCGTCCGGAGGAACTATTGAATATCAGTCTGGTGATTCCTCCCCGTTCCGAATTTATCGACCGCTCGGCGACGGGAGGGATGATTATCATCACCACCAATCCTTTTTACACGCCGCCCAGGCACCAGAAATTGCACATGCTGTCTTTCTCCCTTTTGGGCTACCAGCAACCAGCAGAATTCTATATGCCCCATTATGAAGTAGATTCCATCCGGATGGCATTGGCGGATACCGTGGATCTGCGTAATACGCTTTATTGGAACCCCATGGTGGAAACCGACTCCACCGGGCATGCGCAATGCTTTTTTACCACCTCCGACAGTGACGGACCCTACCGGGTGGTTGTCGAAGGAATCTTGCAGGATGGGACAATATGCAGAACAGAAGAAAAAATATTTATACGCTAATGTT
>DXFT01000033.1 GCA_019114285.1 Candidatus Odoribacter faecigallinarum | reverse complement strand
CCTTTTTCAAGACAACACAAGACAAGGCAAGAATGGCATTAATTGCATAATCCAGCGTCGTCATGCCATGAAAAGGCGCCTGCATCGCCCGTCCTTTATCCAAGAGGCAATATACCTGTTGCTCCTTTTCTTCCGTATAAACATTTACCATCAGGCGATTGCATTTGGCTGTTGCTTTCCAGTTCACAGCACGGGGGTCATCTCCAAGAGCATAAGCCTTTATCCTGTCAAAAGAAGAAGACAGATTCACCTGCTGTTGCCGTTGCGTGCCTGTACCGGAACGAAAGCCGGCAATAGCAAGCAACTCATACTGCCGCATCCAAAAGAAAGAAGGATAAACAGCAACCACCTGCTTTACTCCGCAAACATAACACCTTTCCACCAACCCGAGCCCGGAAGACACAAAAACACGGACATTCCCAAATCCATAAAGTCCGCGCCGGAGAGGACGCAACACATATTTGCCTTCCTTTTGCTCCCCTGCATCCAACCGGAAAAGCAAACGGACATCCCGCCGCTGAAATTCCACCGGCACTTCATCAAGCACCAAAGCCCGAATCCGAAAAGGATAACCATTCTTCACCCAAAGCGTCACCGGATTGTCATCCCCATTGGAAAACTTCTCCGACACCTGTCGTTCGGCCTCCACCTTTCCTCCCAGAGCATACAAAAACAGGACATCCGCAAGGACAGCCATGCCAAAAAGGCACAACGCCACCACCGCCCAAGGGAACAACCCAGGAACGGCATAGGCAAACAGGAACAAGAAAACAAATCCTCCCAAACACCCCAAAAAACGCCGATGCAAATACAAACTCCGCATCACCTTGGAATCTCTACCTTAGTAATTAATTGGCGAAGCACTTGGTCTGTCTGCAAGCCTTCCAATTCTTTTTCAGCAGACAATTGCACCCGGTGGCGCAAAACAGGCAAAGCCAAAAAAAGCACATCTTCCGGCAAGACAAAATCACGTCCCCCAATGGCAGCGTATGCTTTAGAAGCATGCATCAAAGCAATGGATGCCCGCGGGGAAGCTCCCAGATAGAGCCAACCGTTGTTACGGGTCGTTGCCACAATATCTACAATAAAAGCCTTGATTTTCTCATCCACATGCACCTGCCCTACTTTCTCGCGCAAAGCTGCCAAATCACCGGATGAAAGAACAGGCGACAATTCTTTCCACGTCTCATTCCTGCCACTGTCATGAAAATCAAGAACCCGTATTTCCTCTTCACGCTTAGGATAAGAAACCAATATTTTAAACATAAACCGGTCCAACTGCGCCTCCGGCAAACGGAAGGTTCCTTCATGCTCCACCGGATTCTGAGTTGCCACTACCATAAAAGGTGGCGCTAGCGGATAACGCGTCCCGTCGTTCGTCACCTGGCGCTCTTCCATCACTTCAAAAAGGGCAGCCTGCGTTTTGGCAGGAGAACGGTTAATTTCATCTGCCAACAAAACATTGGTAAACACCGGTCCTTTCTTGAACTCAAACCTGCCGGACGACGGCAAAAAGACCGAGGTGCCCAACACATCACTCGGCATCAAGTCCGGAGTAAACTGAATGCGGCAAAAAGTAGTATCTACCGTCCGGGCAAGCACTTTTGCCATCAAAGTTTTTGCCACGCCGGGCACGCCCTCTATCAGCACATGCCCGTCCGCAAGCAAAGCAGTCAGCAATAAATCCACGACCTCCTCTTGCCCGACAACCACTTGGGCAATCCGCTCCCGCAACTGCCCGATTTTTTCGTGCAATGCCGAAAAATCCACCCGCAAAGAAAATTCATCCATTTGTTCCATTTTTTATAGCTTTCATCATTAGTTATCTATCATTTTCCGTACAAAGACATCTGTCAAATCCATCAACCGCCTTAACGTAAATTCTGTTACTTTCGGAGTCTCTCTCACCATTTCCATCAATCGCACCAACTCATTCGCCCTTTCCTCCTCCACGCCGGCACTCTCTGCCAACAACCGGGCAAAATTCCCATCCAGCCTGTCCGTCGGCAAATGCCAGACTGCCCGAACCTCACCGAGGAAAAACTCAATCTGCTTCCGGGCTATGACAGCATGCTCCTTTTGTTTAAAATAAAGTTGACTGACTGTCCGGACAAACTCCAGCATCCCGTTCTCCGGCGGACGGACAACAGGAATGGGACGTTGCCTGCGCTTCGCGCGGAAAAGCACATAAAAGACTGCCACGGCCAACACCAACCACCATGCCACCCGCAAAGCAGGATAATACAGTAACACACGCAACAGGGACTGTTCCCCTTCCCTGCCCATAGACGCATAAGCATCCCACAACACCATCGGCTTGTCCTCCGGCAACCAGGACAAAGCCTTGAACCAATAGTCCCCGTTCACGCTGTCGAGCGCGGCATAATTGCTGAAGGCATACGGATTGGCATGCAACCACACCTGTCCTTTCCCGTATGGCACAACCACAAAGTCAGGACAGACCGGAGCATCACGAAATCCCAACACCTGTCCTTGGAACAGGCTGTCCGGCTGAAAGAAAGTATAATTTGCCTCAGGGAAAAAACGACGGCAAGTATCCCCTCCAGCCAGCAGGACCGATGTATCCCTTTTATAAGCAATCCTTTCCCTTAAGGCACAAACATCCAATAATGTATCGGCAAAGTTCCCTGCCGCAACAAACAGGTCATTCCCACGTTCCACCCATTGCAACAGCCGTCCGCCTTCCTGCTCCGTCAGCAGGAAATCATGACCTACAAACATATAAATCCCTCCGTCCTGCATCTCCGGCATCTCCAGCAACTCAGTCATGGACACCCGGGGCATAGAGACTACAGCCTCGGGGAAAAGCTCCGGCAAACTGTGATAGACGACATAAGTCCCATACGGGATTTTATCTTCCGGCGAAAAAGTCTCCGTCCAATCCACAGGGGCAGGGCGGTTGGCTTCGTGCCAAACGTACATCAAACCAAGCGCTACCAACAAGACAAACCACAGGACAGTCCTTTTTTTCATACCTTCCTCCCTCCTTCCTGTTGTTCCAACAAGTCTCGGAAATCTTCAAATTCCCGGCTCAACCGCTCATATTCCAAGTTGTCAATTTGAAATTCCCCGTAACACACATACTCAAAAATACGGGTCAAACGCAAAAAGGGGGCTTTCAGTTCCTCCTCCTTCAATTCATGGCAATAAGCCCAATTGGTGCGGCAGGCATCCCAATGGATTCTCCCGTCGGCATCCAGCAATTGCAGCACATACCAATAATGGATACGCAAAGCCAACACATAATCCCGGCGTGCCACAGCCTTTTCCACCAAAACGGGATAGGACTGCCCATCCAAACGGGCACCGACAAGCGCATTCATAGATTCATACCGCTGTTTTTCCCGAGGCGCGAACACATATTTGCTGCGCAATAACTTATAAAGCAGGAAACCTATCAACAAACCGCCCAATACAGCCAATACCTTCTTCACCGTCTCCTCTTGAATTTCCAGCCCGGGCATATACCGGCGACGGAACTCCCGCCACCAACGCTCAAAATTCTCCAACCAATCTGATGATTCATCCGGCACTACATACTGGAAAGCCTTGTCCTCCCGGCAAACCTGCATAAAGGTGGAATCCGGCTCCCGCAAGCGATAGGAAAGCGCATCTCCCTGTCCTGCTGCCGGCAATCCCAACCACAGAAACAACCAAACGATAATCAATGCCCACCGGAAACGCATACTCAATTCTTCCCTATTTCGTTGATTTTATCCAGTAATGCAGCATGCTCCTTCTGTTCCCGCAGGCTGAAAAAACGCACCCCAATCCCTACAAACGCCACCAATTGCAACAGATATTGTCCCAGCGTAGATAGCAAAACCCCAAACGCCAAAGCATAGGTACTTGGCTCCTCACCGACCACAATCGTCTTGATGGACAAAAACATATAAGGCAGAGAAAACACATAGGAAAGGGCAGAAACCAACATGCCCAGCACCAACAGATAACCAAAAGTATTCCACCATTTCCCCGACATAATTTTCATGGATGCCGACATGCTATTGGACAATGACTTGCCCGCAATCACAATAAAACAAAGGACAAATACAAAAACTACAGCAACGTAGATGCCCGGTATCAAGAAAAGCAACATACCGAAGCACACCATCAGGAAATAGAACACCGACCAAAGCAAAGACACCCCCATAGACTTCCCCATCACTTGCCAAACTTCCCCGAACGACACAGGCACGGCATCACCCTCTGCAAATCTTTCGGCATACACCCTCATATAAGACAGCGCAAAAAGTGCCAGCCAGAAATAAGAGACCAACATAGTCAGGTAATTCACACCCAAGCCTCTCCAATAATCCGCATCTAACATAACATCCACATCATACTCCAACAGGGTATAAGCAAACACATCCGACACAAAAAAACTCTTCAACACCATATCCACCAGCAACAACGGCAACACGATAAATCCCGCCGCCTTCATCAGGGGCTTGAACTCCTGTTTCACGAAATTGAACATCACCGTAATGCAGTCACTGAACCCGCGTCCTACGTTTAAATCTATCTTTTCCATCATTCCTTGTTTTTCATTTTATAAGGCAATACCACAAAATAACACACCACCCCTATGGCAGACAGCACAATCGCCACCGCTCCCACCACCGGGGAAGCATCTGCATAACGGGTGACAAAACTCTCTATAAAACCGGCAACCACAAAGAAAGGCACCAACCCCGCCACTAACTTCAGCCCATCCGCCGCTCCCCGCCGGAAGGAATACAACCGGAGATAAGTGCCCGGAAACAGGAAGGCATTCCCCATCACCAACCCCGCCCCGCCGGCAATGACAATGGACGTAATTTCAAATGTCCCGTGCGCCCACACCGACAACATCGAATGGAACAGCAAACCATAGTCATAGAAAAAATACTGGAACGCACCCAGCATCACCCCGTTGGCAAACAACACCCACAACGTCCCCGCTGAAAAAAGCAAACCAAAGGCGAAAGCCACAAAAGCCACCTTGATATTGTTAAGCGTTATGGAAATAAACATCGTCCACGCATCCGAGTCATTATACACCCCCATGGGCTTCCCCGCCTCGATATTCTCAATCGTCATATTGACATAATGGTCTCCCAATATCAAACGCACAAAATCCGCATCATGTGCTGCCGAAAAGAAACCAATTCCCACCGCTGACACAAAAAACACCAGGGCAAACGCCAACGTCCGTCCATGCCGTGCCACCAAACCGGGATACTCATCCGTCCAAAACCGCCACAACGGCTTCCGCTCCAAAGGACGCGCATGGATGGAAGCCTGGTAAGTGCCGGCAAGCGCATTCAGGTAACGCTCCACGTCACTCCCCGGATAAAACGTGCGGGCGTATGCCAAGTCATCGGACAGCTCCACGAAATTCGCTGCTACCGTCTCCACATCCAAAGATTCCCGGCGTTCTTCCATGCCTTTCCACTTCTCCCGGTTAAGGGCTATAAAACGGGCTTCTTTCATATTGCATATTTACACGGACAAACATACTAAAATTACTCAAAACTTACTATTTTTGCCATACAAAAAATAGGCAAGCATGGACATCACAATCAACACCGCCCAGAACGTTGGCATCACCTACAAGCCCGCCGGTCTAATGCCCCGCATCATCGCCACGGTCATTGACCTCGCCCTGCTGGGAGGGGTCTTTATCCTGGGGAGTGCCATCTTGCTCAATCTTTATCCCCGTGCCAGCTGGTTTCCTT
>DXFT01000032.1 GCA_019114285.1 Candidatus Odoribacter faecigallinarum | reverse complement strand
ATGTTGGGCACAGACGAAAACGGTTATGCGTATCTAAGCTTCTATGCCGGTTTTCCACGGGAAGAACTGCCTTTGGCAAAAGACATACTTCGAGCAACCGGAATTCAGTTGACAGAAACGGAAACCGGCTTTACCATCGAAGCAGTTGCCCGATTAAGTCCCCTGATTTCCATCCCCGAGGGCTTTCTGGACTAATCAGAGGTTGCTGGCACCAACCCGGTAGTTGATGTACCGCTTCCGCATCCAGCGGTAGGCAAAGCAATCCTTGAAAGGACCTATCAGCCGGTTGGCAAGGTGGTATTTCGATTTGCCGGCAACACGCGGGAAATGGCGCACGGGAATCTGCTTTACCCTCCCTTCCTGCAATTGAATCAATGCCGGCAGGAAGCGGTGCATTCCCGTAAAGAAGGGTATCCGCTTGGCATAATCCGTGTGAAGCACTTTCAACGGGCAACCCGTGTCCTGCACCCCGTCATGGGTCATCATCCGCCGGAAGCCGTTGGCAATCTTCGAGGACATGTTCTTGACAAAACTGTCCTTGCGCCCCGTCCGGATGCCCATTACCAACTCGTAATCGGAGGCATGCTCCAGCAACAGGTTGAAATCCTCCGGCGTTGTCTGCAAATCCGCGTCAATATACCCCACCCACTTGGAACAGGCGTAATCAATGCCCGCCTTCATCGCCGCGCTTAACCCGCAGTTGCGCACAAACTCAATGTAAAAGAAATCCGACTGCCGGTCACACACCTCCCGCATCAACTGCCCGCTCCCGTCCGTAGAGCCGTCATTCACAAACAAAATGCAAGTCTTTACCTTGGCTTGCGCCTTAAAAGCAGAAAGCGCCTCCTCCAGACGGGACATGTTCCCTTCCTCGTTATAAACCGGGACGATAATCGTAAAGTCGTAAGCGGATGTCTTATTTTCCATAATTCCTGTTTTCAATCGAAGCGGCTAAATTACAAAATCTCATTTAAATTTTCTCCTTCCCATCGTTCCAATCAATAAAAAATATATCTTTACGCCGGAATCAGTCAAGTTAAAAGCGTATGAAAAACACAGACCTTTGCATCGTCATCCCCTGTTACAACGAAGAAGAAGTACTGCCGGAAACCATCCGCCAGCTCTCTGCCGTCATGGACCGCCTCAAAGCAAGCGGCAAAATCACCGCAGGACGCCTCCTTTTTGTCGATGACGGGAGCAAGGACCGCACTTGGGAACTGATTGCCGCCCATGCCCAACCCGGCTCTTGGGTGGGAGGACTGAAACTGGCACACAACGAAGGTCACCAAGGCGCCCTGATGGCTGGCTTGGAATGGGCTGCCGCCCACAGCGACGCCGCCGTGTCCATTGATGCCGACCTGCAGGACGACGTGAACGCCATCGAGGAAATGGTGGACCGCTTCAACGAAGGGGCGGACATCGTCTATGGCGTCCGCAAGGCACGCGAGACAGACACCTGGTTCAAGAAAAACACCGCCCTCGCCTTTTACCGCCTCATCCGCACCATGGGCGGTGACGTGGTGTATAACCACGCCGACTTCCGCCTGATGAGCCGTCGTGCCCTGCAAGCCCTCCTCGCCTATCCGGAACGCAACCTCTTCCTCCGGGGCGTCGTGCGCCTCATCGGTTTTAACGAAGCCTACGTCTATTACGACAGGAAGAGCCGCTTCGCCGGTGAATCGAAATACCCGTTGAAAAAGATGCTCGCCTTCGCTGTGGACGGCATCACATCTTTTTCCGTCAAACCGCTCAGCCTGATTATCACCGGCGGCTTTATCTTCGCCATTGTCGTCCCCGTCATCATGATTATTTACGCCCTTGTACAGCATGCCAACGGGCACACCATCCCCGGGTGGACCTCCCTGCTTGTCTCCGTCTGGTTCATCGGAGGCATCATCATGATAGCCATCGGCGTGACCGGCGTTTACATCGGCAAAATATACAAGGAAGTCAAACAGCGTCCCCGCTACTTCATCGACCGCACCGCCAACCTCGAAAGCAAATGAAAAGGGCGCAATTGCAACCGATAAATCGACACTTCTCTACAATGCCCTGCCCGCCCGATAAGAGGCATATTGGTAGCTTGTATTCTCATAATACATCGAACTGCTGTAGTCATCGATTTTGGGGATAATCCATGAATTGTAAACTTTAATCAAGGTATCTACTATCCCTTTTTTCGATTGCTTTGCCACCTTATATATAAGGCGTTGCATAACTTTTCCTATATCCCAATGTGTTGGCATATATTCTGTTGCCACAGACACATTGTCGTAATTCCCCTCCGAAATACCGTACTTTTCCACAATCTCGCAAACTACTTTATCCATGTTTTCACTATGGTACACTTCTGCCAAATCATAGTAATGCTTCAACCCCTCGCGCCCCAAAGCGTTCACAACAACTTTACGCTCATTCTTTGTCTTTCTCCCAATATATTCTATCAAGCTGCACAAAAAGAATAAATCATTTAATCTGCTACTCTCGCGTCCGTTCATTTCTTTACCTCCTCATAACCTTTAAAAGTGATACATTGCAATGCTTGTGGCGTACAGAAATTTATCTGATGTGTCGGGTATTTGAACTTTGCCAATACCCAAAACTGTTCTCTCGTCAGCACCCCATTCATAAAATCCGCGACATAATTATATATCTGGTCATTCGCCATTGCTCCTATAACAATATCATAATCATGCTGTTCTCCATGACGAGAAGCAACAATAAAATCCAGCCACTCATTCGTCATCTCCTCAAAACAAAGTATTTTCAAAGCAGTATGTGGTTGATAGTCATAAATGCTAACAATTGGAGTATCATAACGTCTCGCCCATTTTATGGCTTGCCTTTTTAACTCCGTGCAATAAAATCCATCCCCAAAATCCTTTGTAAACTGCCCTCTCCTGATTTCAGGAGAAGGTACAGCCATATAACTTCCATGATATATATCCATATCTGTTTGCTGTTAAATATCCGTTTCCAAAGATACGGAAAAAATAACTGCTTTTGTTCTTTCCAAGTCGTAAACGGAAAAAAGAAAAATAACGTGTCCTCCTCCCTTTGTAGTAAACACCCCCTTGTTTGAAAAACAGACCGAAAACTTGACCGGCGTTTCATCGACCGCACCGCCAACCTCGAAAAATTGTCCTTAAAAAGAGGGTCGGAAAATCCATTTTTTGGACATACCACCCTTAAAAAATGTAACTCTCTAACAGACATCGGCTTGCAAAACACAAATACCACCCCCAAATATTTGCAGCATCGGTTATCCATCTCGTAAATTTGTTTCAGGCGGACGCAAAAAGCGCCGTCAGGAATAAATTTACGTATAAAAATAGTTTAGTAAAATGTACAAAACATTTCAAACCATGGCAGTCTTACTGGCAATCCTGATTTGCAGCTGCCAAAAAGAAGAAAGCCCTCTTACCGGGCAAGTTGAAAACCATCCCACCCAGCCCGTCCTCGGCGGCAACATGGTGCTGGGCAGGAAGTTGGAGAACCCCTATTCCGTGGAGAACATGAGGAAAGCATTCGCCCTCCTCTCCCCACAAGCCAAAAGCGGCATCGGACTTAAACGGAGCTGTCACTTGGGATGAATGGAAAAACAACATCAAAAAATATAACAATAAAACAAAACAACATGTGGACGAATTATTTGAAGCTTGGTAGCTTGTTCGGCTTTTTATTACTCGCCGGATGTTATGGTGAGCAAATAGAATGGGTTCACCGGAGCTATTGGTATTACAACAACCAATCTCAAGATACGCTTACAATTGTTGGAGCTATAGAATCCCAATATTCGAGTAGTAAAAATTTAATTTTCACCTTGTTACCGGGTGAAACAAAAGGAATCCTTTGTGAAACAGATGGAGGTGAAGAAAGTGACCCAGAAGGACTGTTTTTCCCACTCGATTCCACAGAGTGGCAAGGCAGGCAAACAAAAATGCTCATTGTAAACCAGAAAGACTCCATCACACTCTATACTCATAGCGGTGGGGTCATGGACAAAAAGAATTATG
>DXFT01000031.1 GCA_019114285.1 Candidatus Odoribacter faecigallinarum | reverse complement strand
GAGAAAATTTGGCTCTTTTGAGTGATGCACTCGATTTGGATTTGCAGTTTGAGGGGAAAGAGGTTCCTGTCGGTGGTTTTAGTGTGGATTTACTAGTAACGGATGCCAATACAGGATATAAGGTTATTATTGAGAATCAACTTGGCGTAACAAATCATGACCATCTGGGTAAAATTATTACATACGCAGCAGGTAAAGAGGCAAATATCTTGATTTGGATTGTTGGCAAGGCAAGGGATGAGCATCGACAAGCTGTAAAGTGGTTGAATGATAAGACAGATAGTGAAGTTGGCGTTTTTTTGATAGAGATGGAGCTTTGGTCAATAGACGGTTCTAAACCTGCGCCTAAATTTAATGTGGTGGAACGTCCAAATTCTTATGCCAAGGAGCAGAAGTATGAAGAGAACTTAAATATTACTCAGAAGCAACAATTGGATTTTTGGAAAGGATTTCGGGAATATGCTTCTAAAAAGCCAGAATTCAGTTATTACTTTACTTTTCAGAAGGTGACTCCTAAATATTGGTATAACCTTAGTATAGGAAGTTCTGATGCCCATATTCGTTTGACATTTAGTGTTCAAAATAAGGAAATTAGTGTAGGAGTATATATTCGTAACAATAAGTCTCTGGCACAAGCATTTGAAAAACAGCAAAGTGTATTGAAGAATGTGATAGGTGGAGAATTCTCACGGAATGAAGGTGCAAAAGATATTGTTTTTGCAACCTTCCGAAAGATTGATTGTGACGATACAAAGAAATGGGAGGATTATTTTCAATGGTTTTGCGAGGCTGCATTGAAATTGAGAGGATATTTTAAAGATTTCTTAGGGAACTTGAGTAAAGAGGAATAAGACCTTAGTCAATTAACATCTTCGTATTTTTATATTCTTGCCTCTGCCATGGCATTTTATTGAAATTATTGGCAGGGGCATTGTATTTTTGTAAATGCCATAAAACCAGTGTGCAGTTGTTTTAAACTGCCCTAACTCGGGAAAAGGGAGGAGTAGGAGGGGATGAAAAGACCGCCGGGGGACATTGCCTCCGGCGGTCGTGTGTCTTTAACTTGGCGGGCAGTGTGCCCTGATAATTAAAGAAGTTTGTTGATTTTCTCTACCAAAGAAGCTTTGGGCACGGCACCTACTTGTTTGTCTGCCACTTTGCCGTCCTTGAAGAACAGGATGGTCGGGATGTTGCGGATGCCGAATTTGGCAGCGGTAGCCTGGCTGCTGTCCACATCTACTTTGGCAACAACTACTTTGCCTTCAAATTCAGTAGCGATTTCTTCTACAATCGGAAGCATCATTTTGCATGGTCCGCACCATTCTGCCCAGAAGTCAACCAATACGGGTTGTGCTGATTTCAATACAACCTCTTCAAAATTAGAATCATTAACTGCTAATGCCATCGTATTATTTTTTTAAGTTAATATATTTCGTTTTCACTCCGCTAAGATATAACAATTTTACGGGATTTAAGTCTATTTGGTCGCTAATACTGCGTTAAAAATTTAGTTTATCTTCATTTTTACGGTTTCATTGTTTTCAAAATAGGTGTATAATTCTCTTGACTTCACGGCTTTGCATGTCCGGGAGAACATGTTGACGTGGTTGCCTTGGTAGTCGTAAAGTGTAAAATAAAGCGGTATTTCTTTTTGTTTTTCCTCCGTGTCGTCAAAATCCTCCGGGGCGTTTTTGGGCTGTTTGGCGGCATTGCTTTTGGTTTTTGCCTGTTTGCCCCCTTCGTTGGTGACGAAAAGATGGGACATTTCCTCGATGATTTCCGGGGTGAGGCTGGTGATATTGACCTGCACCGTGATGGAACGGATGGCGTTTTCAGCAATGGTATCCAATAAGCCCATGTTCTGGATGTTGAATGCCAACTCATCCTTTTTGCCCCATTTGTCACCGACTTTGCCTTTGACATAGACGGCGGTCTCGAGCAGGAAATATTGGTGGAAGCTGGCATAGTCCTTGCCGAAGAATGCCAGTTCGTGCGTTCCGCTGAAGTCTTCGATGGTCAGGATGCCGAAGTCTTTGCCGTTTTTGGTTTTCCCTTCGCGCTTGGAGGTGACGATGCCCGCAATGGTGATTTCCCTGTTTTTGAAGGGTTCCAGCCCGTTGTTGAGTTCTTCCAGGGGGGTGCAAAGGAATTGCATTTCCAACTTGTATGGGTCCAAGGGATGGGACGTCAGGTAAATGCCAATCAGGTCCTTTTCTTTTTTGGACTTTTCGTAGTCGTGCCAGGGCTCGCAATCCGCGATGGGCGGTTTGACCACGTCAAAGCCTTCCAGGTCGCCGAACAGGCTTGCCTGCATACTCATGGCATCCTGTTGTTTCCTCTGCCCGTAATTGATTAACGTATCCAACACCGTGGCGGAACTGGAAGAACCGGGATTGAGTTCCCGGAGGTACTGGGCACGGTGGTAGCCGAAGCTGTCCAAGCCCCCTGCCGTGATGAGGTTTTCCAATGTCTTTTTATTGACGGCGCGGTAATCGATGCGTTCGAAAAAGTCATAGACATTCTTGTATGCGCCGTTTTTCTCGCGTTCCTTGATGATGGTCTCCACAGCTGCCTCGCCGACGCCTTTGATGGCTGCCATGCCGAAACGGATTTGTCCGTGGGTGTTGACCGTGAAGTCGTTGTACGATTCATTGACATCCGGGGCGAGCACGCTCAATCCCATGCGCTTGCATTCGTCCATGAAGACGGTCACCTTGGTGATGTCCGACAGGTTGTTGCTCAAGTTGGCTGCCATGAACTCGGCAGGGTAGTGCGCCTTCAGGTAACCGGTCTGGTAGGCGATGTAGGCATAACAGACGGAGTGTGACTTGTTGAAGGCGTAGGAGGCGAAGGCTTCCCAGTCGCTCCATATCTTGTTGACCAGTTCCTCGACGTCTTTGCCCTTTTCCTGTGCGCCTTTGACAAATTCCGGGTTATTCTTGCATCCCTCCATGAACTTGCCCTTGAGCTGTGCCATGGTCTCCAGTTGCTTCTTACCCATGGCTTTGCGGAGCGTGTCGGACTGCCCGCGGGTAAACAGCCCCAAGGCGCGGGACTGAAGCATCACCTGCTCCTGGTAAACCGTCACCCCGTAAGTATCTTTCAGGAAAGGCTCCATCATGGGGTGGTCGTATTCAATGGGTTCCTCTCCGTGCTTGCGGCGGATAAAGGAAGGGATGTATTCCATCGGTCCCGGGCGGTAGAGGGCGTTCATGGCGACGAGGTCCTCGAAGCGGTTGGGCTGCAAGGCACGGAGGTGCTTTTTCATCCCGGGGGATTCAAATTGGAAAAGCCCTGTCGTTTCTCCCCGGGCAAAGAGTTGGAAGGTCTCTGTGTCGTCCAAGGGGATTTCATCGGCATTGAGGGTGAGGTGCTTGGATTTCTTGATGTTTTCCAGGCAAGTCTTGATGATGGAAAGGGTGCGTAGTCCCAAAAAGTCCATCTTAATCAAGCCGATGGGTTCCACGAAATGCCCGTCATACTGGGTGGTCATCAGGCTCTCGCCTTCTGTCGGCATGATGGGAATGTGGTCTGTCAGCGGGTCGCGGCTGATGAGGATGCCGCAGGCATGTATGCCGGTCTGGCGCACGGAACCTTCGAGGGTTTCGGCAAACTGGATGGTTTTGGCTATCAGTGGATTGGTGGAATGTTTCTCTGCTTCCAGCTCAGGATTTTCCTTGTAGGCTTTTTGAAGGGTGATTTTCGGGGTTTCCGGCACCATCTTTGCCAGGCGGTTGGCTTCCGAAAGGTCTAATTTCAGCACGCGGGCAACGTCTTTGATTGCCATCTTGGCTGCCATGCTGCCGAAGGTCACAATGTGCGCCACCTTGTCCGTGCCGTATTTCTGTGCTACCCATTCCAGCACCTGTTCCCGTCCGGCGTCATCGAAGTCCACGTCGATATCGGGGAGGGAGATACGGTCGGGGTTCAGGAAACGCTCGAACAGCAGGTCGTATTTGATGGGGTCTATGTTGGTGATACCAAGGCAATAGGCAACGGCGCTGCCGGCTGCCGAACCACGTCCCGGGCCCACAATCACGCCCATGTCGCGGGCTGCCTGGATAAAGTCCTGCACAATGAGGAAGTACCCGGGAAAACCCATGGTTTTCATGATGTGCAACTCGAAGTTGATGCGCTCCATGATTTCCGGGGCGGGGTGTTCGCCATAACGCCGGACAACGCCTTTCAGTGTCAATTCCTTCAGGTAGTCCGCTTCCAGCTTGATACGGTAAAGCCGGTCGATGCCGCCCAATTTCTTGATTTTTTTCTGTGCCTCCTCTTCGTTCATCACGACATTGCCCTTCTCGTCGCGGGTAAATTCATTGAAGAGGTCTTCCGGCGTGAACTTCTGGCGGTACTCCTCTTCCGTTCCCAATTCCGGAGGAATGGGAAACACGGGCATCAACGGGTCGGAATCCAGTTGATAGACTTCCACCTTGTCGGCGACTTCCTGCGTGTTTTCGATGGCTTCCGGCAGGTCGGGGAAGAGGGCTATCATCTCTTCCGTGGTCTTGAACCATTCCTGGCGGGTATAGCGCATGCGGTTGGGGTCGTCAATATCCTTGCGGGTGTTGAGGCAAATCAGCAGGTCATGCGCCTCCGCGTCCTCCGCATTGAGGAAATGCACGTCGTTGGTGGCGAGGAGCTTGATGCCCAACTTCTTCGCCATCTTTACCTTCTCTTTGATGCAGCGTTCCTGGTTGTCATAGACCTCCGCGCGTTGTTTCGGGTCTTCCGCCGGGTGGCGCATGACTTCCAGGTAATAGTCCTCGCCGAAAAGGTCTTTGTACCACAGGGCAGCGGCTTCTGCCCCTGCGAGGTCGCCTGCCATGATTTTCTGGTCAATCTCGCCGCCAAGGCAGGCGGAGGAGACTATCAGCCCCTCGTGGTATTGTTTCAACAGTTCCTTGTCGATACGGGGGCGGTAATAATAACCGTCCACGTAGGCAGCGGAGGTCAGCTTCACGAGGTTCTGGTAACCGGTGAGGTTCTTGGCAAGCAGGATGAGGTGCTCCCCGGAGCGGTCGATGGGTTTCTCCTTGTTGAAGCGGGACACACGGGCGACGTATGCCTCACATCCCAAGATGGGTTTGATGCCTTTCTTCTTGCAGGTGTCGTAAAACAGCTTGATGCCGAACATGTTGCCGTGGTCCGTAAGGGAAATGGCGGTCATGCCGTCGGCAATCGCCTTGTTCACCAAATTGGGGATGCTTGCTGCCCCGTCCAATATCGAGTATTGCGAATGTACGTGAAAATGAGTGAATTTCATGGTTCGTCCTTCCTTGCAAATTTGTAAACAAAGATACACTTTCTCCCGGACTTCCGTCTCTCCGGGGGATTATTTTTTGCAAAGGTCACTCTCCTCAGCGCCAAAATCCGGCATTATTCCTTTTTAAATTCGTAGGTCTGGTAACTTTTCATGCCGTACAGCCGGTTGTCTGGCGTGAAGCAAACTCCACCGGTGGAAATTCCTTCGGGAAAAGCTTTGCCGGATTTGAGCTTGCGTAAAAAACAGGACTTGAAATTTTGTATTATGCTTTGAAAACATTATGTTTGTACGGCATAATAAATGGAGCGTATGAAATTTGTAGATAGAATAGATGAAGCGGCACGACTGAAAGATGCCCTTGCGGGAGAAAAATCCTCGTTGGTCGTGCTGTATGGGCGCAGGCGGTTGGGGAAGTCAACGCTTGTCAAAAGGGTGTTGTCGGACAAGGACGTTTATTTCCTTGCTGACCGTTCGGAATGCCAGCATCAGAGGGTATTGCTTGCAAAAATGATAGCACAGGTATTTCCCGACTTCGATAAGCTGTCATATCCGGATTGGGAGTCTATGTTGCTGGCACTCAATTATCGGACAGACAAGCGTTTTACTTTGTGTTTGGATGAATTTCCCTATCTTGTTGAGCAAGCTCCTGAACTGCCGTCTGTGTTGCAGAAACTTGTCGATGAGAAGCAGTTGAAATATAATCTGGTGCTTTGTGGTTCGTCGCAAAACATGATGTATGGCTTGTCCCTTGATTCGACTGCGCCCCTCTATGGGCGTGCAGATGAGATAATGAGGCTTGCGCCGATTCGGTTGCCGTATATTCAAGAGGCATTGCGTCTCGATGCGATGGATGCCATTGAAGAGTATGCGGTGTGGGGAGGGGTGCCGCGTTATTGGGAATTGAGGGAAAACAGAGACTCGCTGCATGATGCCTTATGGCACCATATTCTTTCTGTCAATGGGGCGCTGTACGAAGAACCGGTGAAACTCTTTCAGGATGATGTGAAGGATATGGTCAAGACCTCGACGATTATGTCTTATGTCGGTGTCGGCGCAAACCGGCTTTCCGAGATTGCTGCGCGTTGCAATGAGCCGGCAACCAATTTGTCACGTCCGTTGCAGAAACTGGTCGAGCTGGGATTCTTGGAGAAAGATGTCCCCTTCGGGGTGGATGAAAAGAATGCGAAAAAAAGCCTCTATAAGATTGCCGATCCTTTTATGGCATTTTATTACCGTTTTGTAGTGCCGAATCGTTCGTTTATTGAACTGGGGCGTCGTTTGCCCATAGAACAGGCTTTGCATGCCCAATGGACGGGGTATGTGGGCATGCAATGGGAAAAACTGTGCAGGGATGCCGTGACGGGAAACCTTGTCCATGGAGTCCTTTATGGCAAGGCGAAGCGGTGGTGGGGCGTTGTGCGCAATGGGAAAAAGGAGCCTGAACAGGTCGAGTTCGATGTGATGGCAGAATCACTTGATAAAAAGTGTCTGCTGGTCGGCGAATGCAAATGGACAACCCGGGAGAATGGCAAACAGCTGACGGCAGAACTGCTCCGTAAGGCTAATTTGTTGCCATTTGCCAAGAACTATGCCATCGTGCCGGTGCTGTTTCTTAAAAATGCCCCGGAGGAGGATGCCGGGAATGCACTGTTGCCGGAAAATGTCCTTGAGCTAATGCGGCAAATGGATAACAAAGTTGAATAAACATTCAGCGGACGTCGTCCGCCGAATGGACTTCTTGCTTTGCACGGGGAAGGGGGGATGCCGTGGTGAAGTAGGTTGCGGTCGGTTTAGATGCTTTCGTTATAATTCCTCTTGGAACACATAGGTCTGGCGGTCTTTTATGCCGTACAGGCGGTTGTCTAATGTGA
>DXFT01000004.1 GCA_019114285.1 Candidatus Odoribacter faecigallinarum | reverse complement strand
TTGGCTTCCATTGCAGGGATGAACCTGACCGGAGCCACTGCCCAAGAGCACAACCAACGGCCGAACATCCTCCTTTTCTTAGTCGATGACATGGGATGGGAGGACACCTCCGAGCCTTTCTGGGACAGCGTTGTCCCACAGAACC
Source organism: Candidatus Odoribacter faecigallinarum (assembly GCA_019114285.1). Classification (GTDB taxonomy): domain Bacteria; phylum Bacteroidota; class Bacteroidia; order Bacteroidales; family Marinifilaceae; genus Odoribacter; species Odoribacter faecigallinarum. Next base: position 5,007 of record DXFT01000004.1, on the reverse strand, counting down.
GGATTTACCATACCCCTAACATGGAACGGCTGGCACGCCAAGGCATGAAATTCACCCATGCCTATGCCTGCCCGGTAAGCTCCCCCTCACGCGTCAGCCTCATGACGGGAGCCAACGTGGCACAGCACCAAGTTTCCAATTGGACCCTGGAGAAAAATAAATCAACCGACGCCCCCCACCCTACGCTGGACTTCGGCACATGGAATTTTAACGGCATTACTCCGGAAACAGGCGTGGAGAACGCCTTTTATGCCAAATGCCTGCCGGAAATCCTGTCGGAGAACGGTTACCTGACCTTCATTGTCGGGAAAGCGCACTTGGGCGCATTGAACACCCCTGCCGCCAATCCATTGAACGTCGGCTTTGATTACAACATTGCCGGGCATGCCGCCGGCGCCATGGGCAGCTACCTCGGCGAAGAGAACTACGGCAACCGCGAAAAGGGAGGCTACACGGAGCCTTGGGGCGTCCCCGACCTGGAAGCCTACCACGGGACGGACGTTTTCCTCACGGAAGCCCTGACCCGCGAGGCATCCAAACTCATCGACACGGCACTGGCACAGGAGAAGCCCTTCTTCCTCTACATGAGCCATTATGCCGTACACGCCCCTTTCAAGGCAGACAAACGGTTTATCCAAAAGTACCTTGACCAAGGCATGGACCGCAACGAAGCCATGTATGCCGCCATCATTGAAGGCATGGACAAGAGCCTCGGCGACCTGATGGACTTCGTGGAGGAGCGCGGCATCAGCGACAATACCATCATCATTTTCATGAGCGACAATGGCGGCTACACCGTGGGGCGCGGAGGTGAAAAGGCACAACGCAATTATCCTCTCCGCGGAGGGAAAGGCTCCTGCTTCGAGGGCGGCATCCGTGAGCCCCTGATTGTGTATTACCCGGGCATCACGGAAGCCAATACGGTCAATACCACCCCCGTCATCATCGAAGACTTTTTCCCCACCATCCTTGAACTGGCAGGCGTCAAACGATATGAAACGCCCCAGCACATTGACGGGAAAAGCTTCGCCAAGACGCTCCGCACCGGAAAAGGAGACAAGAAGCGCGCGTTCTATTTCCACTACCCGAATTACTGGGGTGAATTCCGTGAAGACATCGGCGTGCCCCAAAGCGCCATCATCGAAGGAGACTGGAAATTGGTGCATTATTATGAGACCGGAAAGAACGAGCTTTATAACCTGAAGGAGGACATCCATGAACGCCATGACCTGAGCCAGGAAGCGGGATATGGGAAATTAGTGCGGGAAATGGCTTCAAAACTCAGCGACCACCTGAGGCATTACCATGCCAACATGCCCTATTTCAAGGCAAACGGCGAACGTTGCCCTTATCCGGACGGACAATAAAGCCCCCAATACTGCAAAAATAGGTGTCCTAATCATCGTATTTAAAAAAAAACACCTATCTTTGCAGTCCATTCTGAATAAAAGCATATATACATGCAACTGCCTATGAATCGGAATATAAAAAACAATATATTAATCTACGCCCCACAAGGGGAAATAAATCTGACAATAAATTAATAATATGAACACGAAGTACGTTTACACATTTGGAGACGGAAAAGCCGAAGGCAAAGCTGACATGCGCAACCTGCTTGGCGGCAAAGGAGCCAACCTTGCCGAAATGAACCTTATCGGGCTGCCCGTTCCCGCAGGTTTTACCATCACGACAGAAGTCTGCACCATTTATAACCAACAAGGGAAAGACGCTGTTGTCAAATTAATTGAAAATGACGTAAAAGCCGGCATTGCACACATGGAGCATATCATGAACGCCAAGTTCGGTTCCAAGGGCGAGGCTTTCCCTCTCATGGTTTCTGTCCGTTCCGGCGCACGGGTATCCATGCCGGGCATGATGGACACGGTATTGAACCTCGGTTTGAATGACGACGCCGTACAGCTCTTGGCTGAAAAGTCAGGGAATGCACGCTTTGCATGGGATTCTTACCGCCGTTTCATCCAAATGTACGGAGACGTAGTGATGGGGGTTACAGCAGCCAAAGGCGAGCATAATCCTTTTGAAGTGGAAATCGACAAGCTCAAAGAAGCAAAGCATATCAAACAGGATACAGAGTTCACGGTTGAAGACCTCCAAGTCCTGGTAGGCAGATTCAAAGAAGTTGTAAAATCACGTACCGGCAAAGATTTCCCCACCTGCCCATGGGAACAACTGTGGGGAGCCATTTGCGCCGTGTTCGATTCATGGATGACAGAACGCGCCGTGCTTTACCGCCAATTGAACCAAATCCCGGAAGAATGGGGAACCGCCGTAAACGTGCAGTCCATGGTATATGGCAACATGGGCAACAATTCTGCCACCGGCGTTGCCTTTACCCGTGACGCTGCAACGGGAGAAGACATTTTCAACGGTGAGTATTTGATTAACGCACAAGGTGAAGATGTGGTTGCAGGTATCCGCACCCCGCAGGAAATCACCATCGAGGGCTCTCGCCGCTGGGCAAAATTGCAGGGCATTTCCGAAGAGGAGCGTGCCGCCAAATACCCGTCATTGGAGGAATCCATGCCGGAAGCCTACGCCGCCCTCAACGCCGTACAGGAGAAACTGGAAGACCATTTCCATGACATGCAGGACATGGAGTTCACCATCCAGGACGGCAAGCTCTGGATGCTCCAGACCCGTAACGGCAAGCGCACCGGCGCTGCCATGGTGAAAATGGCGGTGGACATGCTGAAGCAAGGCATGATTGACGAAAAGACCGCCCTCTTGCGCCAGGAACCCGCGAAGCTCGACGAGTTGCTGCACCCCGTATTCAACAAAGAGGCATTGCGCAACGCACATGTCATTACCAAGGGCCTGCCCGCTTCACCGGGAGCCGCTTGCGGACGCGTGGTGTTCTTTGCCGACGAAGCTGAGGAATGGAAGAACCGCGGCGAGCAAGTCGTGCTCGTGCGCCAGGAGACTTCCCCGGAGGACTTGCGCGGCATGAACGTATCTGAAGGCATTCTGACCGCACGCGGAGGCATGACGTCACACGCTGCCGTTGTTGCCCGCGGCATGGGCAAATGCTGCGTTTCCGGAGCAGGAGACATCGTGGTGGACTATGCAAAACGCTTCTTCAGCGTGAACGGCACTGTCATCAACGAAGGCGACTGGATTTCATTGAACGGTTCTACAGGCGAAGTTTACCTTGGCAAAGTGGAGACTGAAGATGCTACTCTCAACGAGGACTTCACCACCATCATGAACCTTGCCGAAAAATATACCCGCATGTATGTGCGTACCAACGCCGACACTCCCCGCGATGCCCGCAAGGCACGTGAGTTCGGGGCAAAGGGCGTGGGCCTTTGCCGCACGGAACACATGTTCTTCGAAGGCAACCGCATTGATGCCATGCGTGAAATGATTCTTTCCGACAATGTGGAAGGACGCCGCCAAGCCTTGGCTAAAATCCTCCCCATGCAGCGCGGAGACTTCGAAGGCATCCTCGAAGCCATGAACGGGCTGGGCGTGACTATCCGCTTGCTGGACCCGCCTTTGCACGAGTTTACCCCGAACGAACCGGCTTCACAGCAATACATGGCACAGAAGCTCGGCATGCCGGTTGAGCGCATCAAGGAGAAAGTGGACGCCCTCCACGAGTTCAACCCGATGCTCGGACACCGCGGCTGCCGCTTGGGCATCACCTATCCGGAAATCACGGAAATGCAGGCGCGCGCCATCATCGAAGCTGCCTGCAACCTGAAACTCCGCGGGCTTGACCCCCGTCCGGAAATCATGGTTCCCCTCGTTGGCACAGTGAAGGAGCTGAAGCAACAGGCAGGCATCATCCGCCGGGTGGCAGAGCAAGTATTTGAAGAAAAAGGCGTGAAGGTGGAATACATGATCGGGACGATGATTGAAATCCCGCGTGCAGCCCTCACCGCTGACCAAATCGCCGAGGTGGCACAGTTCTTCTCCTTCGGTACGAATGACTTGACCCAGATGACCTTCGGTTATTCCCGTGACGACGCAGGGAAGTTCCTGCCGGAATATATCCATAAGGGCATCCTGAAGACAGACCCGTTCGCCGTCCTTGACCAGGAAGGTGTGGGACGTCTCGTGGAGATGGGCGTGAAGCTCGGGCGCAGCACGAACCCCGACTTGAAAGTCGGCATCTGTGGCGAGCACGGCGGCGAACCGTCATCCGTCATCTTCTGCGACTCTGTGGGCATGAACTATGTCAGCTGCTCACCGTTCCGCGTGCCCATCGCACGGGTTGCTGCCGCGCAGGCTGCAATCATGCACGCAGGCAAATAACTTTTGGCTATCTGCAGGATAGCATACATCTTATTAATTTTTAAATATTTAGCCCCGCTTCGGCGGGGTTTTTTATTGCCTTGGGGGAACAAGTGACGATGAACGATTAACGATGAAGGATGAAGGATAGGGAAAGGTGATGTATTATATTCTGTACAGCATATTTAATTATTCTATATAGCATATTCAATTATTCTATGTAAAATATTTTATATTCTACATAGAATATTATCTTTGCATCGGGGGAGCGGGGACGCAGGGGACGGACGTATCAATGATTAAAGACTATGCGTATGAAAAAGAAACGGGTGGAATGGAAGGTATGGGTTTACCGGAACAATTACAGGGAGAAGCAGGGGGAGTATCCCCGCGTGATGCTGCGGGGGAACATGGACATGGACGGGCTGGCGGCGGAGGTGGCGCGGCGGGCAGGGACGTACAGCGTGGAGACGGTGCGCGCCATCGCGTCGCTGCTGGAGCGGACGGCGGAGGAGCTGCTCGTGGAGGGCTATTCGGTGACGGGGCGGCTGGGGACGCTCACGCCGGCGGTGACGGGGATGTGGAACCCGGACCGGACGTCGCCCTCGGCGCGGGCGCAGAACCGGGCGGTGGCGCGCTACGCGATGGGCGGCGCGCTGAAAGAGGCGTTCGCCGACCCACTGTTCCACGAGGAGGCGCGGGCAGCGGCAGTCCCCGTCATCGGTGAGGCGCGCAACGCGGACGCGG
>DXFT01000030.1 GCA_019114285.1 Candidatus Odoribacter faecigallinarum | reverse complement strand
GAGGAACTGGTGGACCGGACGGACGAAGCGGGGAGGTTTGGCGCGCCTGTCGTGCTGCGGAGGAAACGCTTCAAGGTGGCGAAGGAGGGCTACCGGGCACGGGTGGTGAAGGCTGTGGAGGACGAGGAGAAAGGCTTCCTGTGGCTGCGGGTGGTGCTGGAACGGGAGGAACGGTAGGGGTCAGGAGAAGATTTCGCGGAGGATGTCGAGGCTTTTGAGGTTGAAGTCGGCGCCGAGGTGGATGCGGTAGTAGGCGAGGACGGTATCGAGGAGGATGTTGCGTGCGTCGCGGTTGAGGGGGATGGCGGCGAGGTCGGCGGTCTGACAGGTGCAGAGGCGGTGGATGATGCGGGCGGTGTTGGGTCCGGAGATGGTGTTGGCAGTTGTGCCGGGGAGGTGGAAGCAGCCGTCGTGGGGGTTGAAGAGGGCACCGGGTTGCCAGGTGTCGGTGTTGATGCGGTAGCCGAGGGGGGCGGCGAGCCGGTAGAGGAAGTAGAGGTTGAAATTGGCGGTGTCTCCTTCGCTGGCGTTGAGGTATTCGACGGAGCGGGTGATGAAGTCGAAGAGGGGTTCGTTGGGACCTTCGTTGCGGAGGAGGCGGGAGAGGATTTCGCCCCAGAGGAGGATGATGTTCATTTTCACGACGTCAAAGTAGAGGGCAGGGAGTTGGACGAGGGGGGCGGCGGATTTGAGTTTGTGAAGCCCGCCCTTGGGGTTTTCGAGGTATTCCACCTCGGTGATTTGGAGGAGGTGGAGGGGTGCGTTTTTCCGCTTGAACACGGAGGAGGGGGAGAGCATGGAGAGGTAGCCTTTCTCCTTGGCATACAGGTGTATGATTTTCTGTGTGTCGGAGAAAGGGACGGTATTGAGTATGATGCCCCGGCAGGTTTCCATTATTGTTCTGTGGCGTTGAGGAAGGCAGCCAGTTTGCGGGTGGCTTCACCGCGGTGGCTGATGCTGTTTTTGGTGTCGGGGTCCATCTCGGCGAAGCTCCGGTCGTAGCCATCGGGGCGGAAGACAGGGTCGTAGCCGAAGCCTGCGGAGCCTTGGCGTGCCGTGAGGATTTCGCCTTCGACTTTTCCTTCGAAGAGGTGTTCTTCGTTGCCGAGGATGAGGGCGATGACGGTGCGGAAGCGCGCCCGGCGGTCGGAGTGCCCCTGCATTTCGGCGAGGACTTTGCGCATGTTGGCTTCGGAGTCCTTGGCTTCGCCTGCATAGCGGGCGGAATAGACTCCGGGGCGTCCGCCGAGGGCGTCGATTTCAAGCCCGGTGTCGTCGGCAAAGCAGTCGTAGCCGTAGTGTTGCTTGATGTAGCGAGCCTTTTGGAGGGCATTGCCTTCGAGGGTATCCTGTTCCTCGGGGATGTCTTCGTGGCAGCCGATTTCGGCAAGGGAGACGATTTGGTGACTGCCCCGGAGCATGCGGCGGATTTCTTCCAGCTTGTGGGTGTTGTTTGTTGCAAATACGATTTTCATGGTGTTTTTCTATGTTGTGCCGCAAAATTAGCGCATTTCTCGTTATTTTGTATGGTTTGGATGAAGAAAGCCGTATATTTGCCTACGGATAATGAAAATAGACGGCAATATGGAAACAGGTAGAGTCATTAAATCGACAGGAAGCTGGTATGTGGTGGAACTGCCGGGAGAACGGCGGGTGGAGTGCCGCATCCGGGGAAAGTTCAGACTGGAGGGAATGCGGACGACGAACCCGGTGGCAGTGGGGGATTTGGTGCAGGTGGAGGAAAAGGAGAGGGAGTATGTAATCCGGGAAATCATGCCCCGGAAGAATTATATTATCCGGAAGTCCACCAATTTGTCAAAGGAAGCGCATATCCTTGCTGCGAATGTGGACCAGGCGTTGCTGGTGGCGACGGTGAATCACCCGGTGACATCGACGGTGTTCATTGACCGTTTTCTGGCGGGGGCGGAGGCTTACCGCATTCCGGTGGTATTGGTGTTCAACAAGACGGATTTGTATGGGGAGGAGGACCGGGCGTTGCTGGCGGAATGGAAAGGCATTTATGAGCAGGTGGGGTATGTTTGTTTGGCAGTGTCCGCAGAGACGGGGGAAGGCGTGGAGGAGGTGAAGGCGCTGTTGGCGGGGAAGGTGACGGCGGTGGCGGGCTTGTCCGGCGTGGGGAAGTCCTCGTTGCTGAACCGGGTGGAACCGGGCTTGGGGTTGAAGACTGCCGTTATCTCGGACGCGCATGATTCGGGGAAGCATACGACGACTTTTGCGGAGATGTTCCCGTTGTCCGGCGGGGGATATGTGGTGGACACGCCGGGGGTGAGGAGTTTCGGGATGGTGGATATGGAGAAGGAGGAGATTTCACATTTCTTTCCGGAGATATTCGCCTGTGCGGAAGGATGCCGTTTTTACAATTGCACGCATACGCATGAGCCGGGATGCGCGGTGCGGGCGGCGGTGGAGGCAGGCGAAATCAGCGCGAGCCGTTATGCGAGTTACCTGAGCATGTTGGAGGGGGACGGGGGAAAATACAGGTAAAAGCAGGCATTTTTGTCCGGATGAAGAAGGGAAAGGAAAAAATATCAGTGGAGTTTTTTTGCTTTTGTTTTTTGGTTTGCTGTTTTTGTGTTATCTTTGCGCCGTTTTATTTTAAGGGACGTGGACAAGTTGAGAGCATATAAAATAGCATTCAGAGGATTGGGAGAAGGCAGGCACGTTTTTGATTTCGTGCTGGATAAGTCGTTTTTCGATTGTTTTGAAGCGACGAAAGGGACGGAAGGGACCGTGAATGCGAAGGTGGTGATTATGAAAAGTCTGCTCCTGATGGAAGTTGAGATACAGATTGATGGAGTTGTGAAGGCGGTTTGCGACCGTTGTCTTGGTGAGTTGGATTTGCCTGTCAGCGGCAGGATGCAGCTGGTGGTGAAGGAGAGCAGCCGTGAGGAAGGGAATGATGATGATTATGTTGTCGTGACGCCTGAGGATGATTTTTTGGATATGGGCGCTTATTTGTATGAGGCTTATATGCTGAATTATCCGATGCGTGTGGTGCATGAGGAGGGCGGTTGTGATGAAGGCATGCAGGAAATGCTCCGTGAGTATGTGAAAGACGAGAATAATAAGCAAACAGACCCGCGATGGGACGAGCTTAAGAAATTAATTAATAAATAACTAAAAACAATAGAGAAATGGCACATCCGAAACATCGAACCTCAAAACAGAGAAGAAATAAGAGAAGAACGCATGATGCAATTACTGCGCCTGCAGTGGCAAAGTGTTCTAACTGTGGTGCTGCTGTACAGTATCATACGGTATGTCCTGAGTGTGGATATTACAGAGGAAAGTTGGCTATCGAGAAGGCAGTCGTAGCATAATTTTGTTGCGTGGAAAATTTTTATTCATACACAGCCAGCCTCCTAATGGATTAGGGGGCTATGTGTGTTGATAACATCAATGTAGTTATGCAAGTAGATAGACCAAGAGCCATGATAACGGGAGTCGGGGTTTATTATCCTGACTATATCTTGAACAACGAAGAGTTGAGCCGTATGGTGGACACTTCGGACGAGTGGATTATGACCCGCGTGGGTATAAAGGAACGGCGAATATTGAAAGACCCGACGAAAGGGAGCGCATGGATGGGGGCAAGGGCAGTGGAGCGCCTCTTGGAAAAGACGGGGACGAAACCGGAAGAAGTGGATTTGTTGATTTGCGCGACGGTAACGCCAGACATGCATTTCCCCGCTAATGCACAGGTGATAGCCGATATGGTCGGTATCAAGAATGGTTTTGGCTTTGATTTGAATGCCGGGTGTTCCGGGTTTTTGTATGGTTTGGTGACAGCTTCCCAGTTCGTGGAAAGCGGACGTTACAAGAAGGTGGTATTCGTGGGAGCGGAGAAGATGTCGGTCATTACCGATTATACGGACCGTAAGACTTGCCCGTTGTTTGGCGATGCTGCCGGTGCGGTGCTGATTGAGCCGACGTTTGAGGAGTTGGGGGTTATGGACCATATCCTGCGTTCGGACGGCATGGGGCGCGACCATTTGTATATGAAGGCTGGCGGTTCGCTGAATCCTCCTTCCATTGAGACGGTGACCAACCGGGAGCATTATATTTATCAGGACGGACAGTTTGTCTTCAAGCATGCTGTGACTAACATGGCGGATACTGCAGTGGAGATTATGGAAAAGAACGGGTTGAAGCCGGAGGACGTGGCTTGGCTGGTGCCTCATCAGGCAAACCTGCGCATTATTGACGCCACCGGCAGGAGGATGGGATTGGAGCCGTCGAAGGTGATGATTAATATCCAGAAATACGGGAATACTACTTCTGCAACCATTCCCTTGTGTTTGTACGAGTGGGAGAACCAGTTGCATAAGGGCGACAACCTGATATTGGCTGCCTTTGGGGCGGGCTTTACTTGGGGTGCTGTCTGGCTGAAGTGGGCGTATGACCCGAAGAATTAAAAAAAAGCCGCGGACACGCGGCTTTTTTTCGTAAAAATATATTATCTTTCGGTCTCAATTTTATTGTGTATGAATCAGGAGGACTTACAAACAGAGGAGGGCGTAAGCCGGATTTTGCCGGATACTGTCGTTCAGGCGAAAATGGAGGCGGTGAAGCCGGTTTATTTGGCAGGGACGGTGGAGGGGGATGTCTGTTGCAAGAGCCTGTTGGTGATAGACCCGGGAGGCAGGGTGCAAGGGGATGTCATTTGTGAGTCGTTGATGCTGGAAGGCAGGGTAGAGGGGAATGTAGAGGCAGGGCATGCCGTGTTGGCGGCAGGGGCGGAAATCACAGGGGTGCTGTTGGCAGGGAGGTTGGAAATCGCTGCCGGGGCAAAGATAGGCTTGGGATTGAAATTTAGGAACGTCAAAAATAAATAAGAAACAATTATGTCGAAAGAAACGCCGACCAATGCAGTCAATCTGTTGTGCGAGGGCACCATGATTGAAGGCGATATAAAGACCAAGAGCGATGTCCGCATAGACGGCATGGTAAAAGGGAAAATCATTACTTCCAGCCGTTTGGTGCTGGGCAATACTGCCGTGATAGAAGGTAATATCGAGTGTGTCAATGTTGATGTCATGGGTACGGTGACGGGGGATATCGTGGCAACGGGTACTGTGGCATTGAAGACCCCTGCCAAAGTGAAAGGGAGCATCCTGGCAGGAGTGATTTCCATTGAACCGGGCGTGATGTTCAACGGTACCTGTGAAATGATGAAGAAAGAGGGACAACCTGCCAAATAAACAAAGATGATGCGGGTCTTGATATTGATACCTGCCCGTTATGCCTCTACCCGCTTTCCGGGCAAGCCTTTGGCACTGATAGGGGGCAAACCGGTGATACGCCGTGTGGTGGAGCAGGCAGCCCGGGTGGGCAAGGATGTTTACGTAGCGACGGATGACAGCCGTATTTTCGAATGTGTGCAGGGATTTGGCGGATGTGCCATTATGACTTCCCCGGAGCACCGCAGCGGGACTGACCGCTGTTATGAGGCTTATTGCCGCGTAGTGGAGCAGACGGGGAAAGACTATGATGTGGTGGTTAATATTCAGGGTGATGAACCTTTTATCCAGCCGCAGCAGGTGGAGTCCTTGATAGCCTGTTTTGATTCTCCGCAAGTGCAGATAGCTACTTTGGCGAAGCAGTTTGAGAATAACGGGGATATTTTTGACCCCAATAAAGTAAAGGTTGTCTGTTCTGCCCAAGGGACTGCCCTTTATTTTTCTCGTTCGGCGATTCCTTTTTGCCGGGGTGTGGAGCAGGAGGAGTGGATAAGTCGTGCGCCTTTTTACAAGCATGTCGGGATGTATGCTTACCGTTCGGAGGTGTTGCGGGAAATCACGGCATTGCCTCCGGGAATGTTGGAACAGTGCGAATCGTTGGAGCAATTGCGTTGGTTGGAGCAGGGCTATACGATAGCCGTGCGTTTGACAGACCATGAATCTATCGGCATTGATACCCCGGAGGACTTACAACGGGCGAATGAAGCTTTTAAAGAGAGGTAAGCGTTATAGGGGAATGCTTTTCCGGTTCTGGATAATCCTTTTGATATAATACAGGTACAGCCCCGCATTATCCATGCGGGGCTGTAGAGTTGAAAGTTCCCGGGATGAAGTCAGGATGGCAGTTTGCCGGCGAAGTATTGTTCGTAGGCGTAGAGGTCCACCAGCCCGTGCCCGGAGAGATTGAAAAGGATGGTGCGTTGCTTTCCTTCTTCTTTTGCCCGTTTGGCTTCCCGGATGGCTTGGGCGATAGCGTGGGCGGATTCCGGTGCGGGGATAATGCCTTCCGTGCGGGCAAAGAGGACGCCTGTCTGGAAGGTCTCGGTTTGGGGAACGCTTGCCGCTTCGATGTACCCGTCTTTCAGGAGTTGGCTGGTGGCGATACCCGCACCGTGGTAGCGCAATCCACCGGCATGGATGCTTGCCGGGGTGAAGGTGTGCCCGAGGGTGTACATGGGTAGCAAGGGAGTTAGTCCTACGGTATCTCCAAAGTCGTAGCGGAATGTGCCTTGCGTGAGTTTGGGACAAGATAAGGGTTCAACGGCGACAACGCGGAGATTGTGTTTGCCGGTGAGTTTTTGTCGAAGGAAAGGGAAGGCGATGCCTGCGAAGTTAGAGCCACCACCGAAGCATCCGATAACAACGTCCGGCATTTCTTCAGCCTTTTCCATTTGCTTCAGGGCTTCTTCGCCGATGACGGTCTGGTGGAGGAGTACGTGGTTCATGACACTGCCGATGGCATAGTTGGTGCCGGGGTCGCTGATTGCCATCTCCACGGCTTCCGATACGGCAGTACCGAGACTGCCCGGCGTGTCGGGCGTTTCATGCAGGATTTTCCTGCCGGTGGCAGTTCGTCGGCTGGGAGAGGGAATGACTTCTGCGCCCCAAGTTTGCATCATGAGCTTGCGGTAGGGTTTCTGCTCATAGCTGACCCTTACCATGAATACCGTGAGTTCCAATCCGAAATGCTTGGCAGCGAAACTCAGGGCAGAGCCCCATTGCCCTCCGCCGGTTTCAGTGGTCAGGCGGCGGATGCCTTGCCGGTGGTTATAATAGGCTTGTGGGATGGCAGTGTTCGGTTTGTGGGAACCTGCCATACTGGTACTTTCATTTTTGAAATAAATGTGAGCGGGCGTGTCCAACGCTTTTTCCAAGGCGTATGCGCGGACGAGGGGTGTGGGACGCCAGAGCCGGTAAAGGTCCTGTACTTCTTCCGGGATGTCAATGAAAGGAGAGGTGGAAAATTCTTGTTTGACCAATTCTTCGGCAAAGATGGGGAGCAAATCCTCCGGGGTTGCCGGTTGTTTGGTTTTTGGGTTTAGCATGGGCAATGGTGCATTGGGCAGGTCTGCCGTGATGTTGTACCATTGGGTCGGCATTTCTTTTTCCGAAAGTGTGATTTTCTTAATCTTTTCCATGTTGTTTTGTAAATTTGAGTGTGAATGAATTGTATAAAAAAACAGCACCCGGCGTTTGTAATAAACGCCGGGTGCCGGTTTGCTTGCTTTAAGTCAACGAACTCACATCACCTCATCGTTTATTACGAAGTGCAGGGGATGCCACCACCAATTTTGTGCTGTGAGTTGTTGTTTCATATCTTTTTATATGGTCATGATGTCTTTTTCTTTCTGGGCTAAGATTTCATCGACTTTCTTGTTGTAGATGTCGGTGATCTTCTGTACTTCTGTCTCAGCATCTTTTGCTGCATCTTCCGGCAGTCCCTCTTTTACCATTTTCTTGAAAGCATCGATGGCGTCGCGGCGGGCATTGCGGACACTTACTTTGGCGGTTTCGCCTACTCCTTTGGATTGTTTGACGAGTTCTTTACGGCGTTCTTCGGTCAAAGGCGGCACATTGATGCGGACAATTTCTCCGTTGTTGTCCGGGTTGAAACCCAAGTTGGCATTCATGATGGCTTTCTGGATAGGTGCCAGCATGTTTTTTTCCCACGGCTGTACAGCGATGGTGCGTGGGTCGGGAGCGGTGATGTTGGCAATTTGGGATAGCGGAGTGGGTGAGCCGTAATATTCTACCAATACATCGTTTAGGATTTTGGGATTGGCTTTCCCTGCCCGGATTTTTGCCAGTTCGTTTTCGAGATGGGCGATAGCGTTTTGCATTTGTTCTTTGGCTTCGTCCATGTACATTTTAACTTCCTCGTTCATATATGCTTGTTTTTATTTATATATTCAAATGCAGGGCAAATATACATAAAAATTCTTGTTTTATCGGTTATGGGGAAACGATTGGTGTGGAAATCGCGGGGCACTTGTCTTTGGACCTATAGATTTTTCTCTGCTGAATTGGAAATTGATAGGCAATGTGTGCCGTACTCTAACGATTTTACCATCAGACATACCGGGAAACCATTTGGGCATGGAGCAGACTGCCCGGTAGGCTGCCATGTCCAATGCCGGGTGGACACCTTTTTGAATGGCAACATCACAAACTGAACCGTCTGTGTCGATGACGAAACTTACATATACCCTACCTGTAAGTCCTTGTGTGATGGCGGTAGCAGGGTAGTGTACATGGCGGGCTATCCATAGTTGCGGGTTGCCTTCGCTGAATATGGGCAGTCTGGTCAAGGAGGGGTCTGCCATGTTGCGTGGCGTTTCTTTTCCCTCGAATCTTGACTTTTCGGATACGACATAGGTCGGTTTGAAAGGATGGAAACGGAGGGAGATGTGATGCAAGGATGCCACATCTTTGCCTTCCCATTTTGCCGGAGACCATTTGGGCATTTTGTTTATCAAACGCAATGCTTCTTTGGACAAGGCGTCGTGCGGGCTTTCTATGATTCTGGGGGTGGAAATTTTGCCGTTTTTTTCTATAATACATTCAACAATGACTTTGCCCTGAAGGTTGTCATTAATCATCTCCTTGGAATATTTAATGTTGTCGGCAAGCCATGTTTCGAGGGATGAGCCCTGAAATTGTGCCGGAAAGTCAACCGTCGTGTAGATTTTGTCTTCGTCTTTTGGGAAAACAGTTGCCCCATGTACCTGGGACAAGTAACTTGTGATGAAGATAATCATTAATAGCGGCAGTAATTTTTTCATGTTCAGTATCGTTTGGTGAATAATCGACCAAATGTAGAATTAATCTTTTAAATTTCCTAATAACTGCCTAAATTATTTTCCAATTGCAGGAAAAGGGCTATCTTTGTTTTTTCTTAGGATAGAATAATTTATGATAAGGAAAGATTTTGAGTTGATGGCACCCGTTGGGTCATACGAGTCCCTGTACGCGGCTTTGCAAGGCGGTGCGGATTCGGTGTATTTCGGAGTGGAGGGATTGAATATGCGTGCCCGTTCGTCTGCCAATTTCACATTGGGGGATTTGCGTCAGATTGTGTCTGTATGTACGGAGCATGGGGTGAAAACCTATCTGACGGTGAATACTGTGATATATAACAATGAGTTGGAAAAGATGCGGGAGGTGATAGATTGTGCCAAGGAGGCTGGCGTGACGGCAGTAATTGCTTCGGATTTGGCGGCGATATTGTATGCCCGTTCGGTGGGGGTAGAGGTGCATATCAGCACGCAGTGCAATGTGTCGAATATCGAGGCTCTTCGTTTTTTTTCGCAGTATGCGGATGTCGTGGTTTTGGCGCGGGAGGTAGCATTGGAGCAAGTTGCAGAAATCCACCGGCAGATTGTGGAGGAAGATTTGCGGGGTCCGAAGGGGGAATTGATACGCATCGAGATGTTTGCCCACGGGGCTTTGTGTATGGCGGTGTCCGGGAAATGCTATTTGAGCCTGCATGAGCGGAATGCCTCTGCCAACCGGGGGGCATGTAACCAGATTTGCCGGCGGGCTTATACGGTGAAGGACAGGGACAGCGAGATAGAGTTGGACATTGAGAATGAATATATCATGTCACCGAAAGACTTGTGTACGGTAGGCTTCATCAACAAGTTGGCGGATGCAGGCGTGCGGGTGTTCAAGATAGAGGGGCGTGCGCGGTCGGCGGAATACGTGCGGACGGTATGCGAGTGTTATGACGAAGCAATTCGGGCATATCTTGCCGGAACTTATACGGCGGAGAAAATAGCGGTTTGGAAAGAACGGTTGTCCACAGTTTTTAATCGTGGCTTTTGGGACGGCTATTATTTAGGGCAGCGTTTAGGTGAGTGGAGTGAGGTATATGGTTCGAAGGCGACGAAGAAAAAAATTCTGTTGGGTAAGGTGACTAATTTTTTCACAAACTTGCAAGTGGCAGAGTTTAAGTTGGAATCTTTCGACTTGCAGGTGGGGGATGAGGTGTTGATACAAGGTCCTACGACAGGGACTTTGCAGATGACCGTGCAGGAGTTGCGCTTGGATTTACAGCCTGTGGAGCGGGTTGAGAAGGGAGCGGTGTTTTCGATGGCGGTGGGTGAAAAAGTGCGCAGGGGTGACAAGTTGTATAAATGGGTAGATACGACAGAGGAATTGATGCAGTAAAATAAATAAAAAGACTAAGGATATGAAAAGAAAAATGCTATTATGTGCGGCGCTTGCCGGTATGCTTTGTTTTTCTTGCATCCAGGCAGAAGAGCCGAATGCGGAGGCGGACATTGAGGAGTGTGTGATTCTAAATGCGGACGGGCAGCCGGACCCGAATATCAAGGGAAATGTAGTTGTAACTAATACGCGGGTGATGGCACAGGCAACACCTTATATTGATTTGACTAAATTGAAGTTGGAGGTTACCTTGACGGAAGGGGCGACTATATCGCCAGACCCTTCTCAGGTTTTGGACTATTCTTCCATACAGAAGTTTACAGTGACTTCTGAAAGCGGGGAATGGAAAAAGGAATATACGGTGACCATTGATACTTTTGATTTGCCGGTGAAGTATAAATTTGAACAATCGGAGTTGAGCGAGAGCAGGAAGTATTTTGAGTTTTACGAGACGACAGAAGGTAAAGAGGGGATTATCCGCCAGAATATTTGGGCTTCCGGTAATGCAGGATTCTCTTTGACGGGGGCAGCTGCTACTCCGGAGGGCTTCCCGACCGTTCCCATTGCTAAGGGTAAGGAGGGCATGGGTGTGAGCCTGGAGACCAAGAGCACGGGACCTTTTGGTGAGATGGTAGATATGCCGATTGCTGCCGGGAATTTGTTTATCGGTTCTTTTGATGTTGCCAATGCACTGAATGATGCCATGAGGGCTACCCGTTTTGGCTTGGCTTTTGGAAAGAAACCGGTGGAGTTCAAGGGGTGGTACAAGTATCGCCGGGGAGAAGTTTTCACAGTAGTAGGGGAAGATGGGAAAGCCACGCCGGATTTGACAAAGCAGGATACCTGTGATATTTATGCTGTCCTTTATGAATCTGCCGGATTGGACCAGGGGACGTTGGACGGGAATAATGTGCTTTCCAGTCCGAATATTGTGGCATTGGCGCGGGTGAAGATTCCTGAAGAAAATATCCTTTCTGCTGGAGAGGATATAGATGCTTCGGAGTGGCATTATTTTGACATATCGTTTGAGGAATTAAAACCTTTTGACGTGGAAAAATCCCGGAATTACGAATATAACCTTGCCGTGGTTTTCACTTCCAGCATCCAGGGGGCTGCTTTCAAGGGGGCTGTCGGCAGTGTGCTTTATGTTGATGAAGTTGAAGTTGTTTGCGAATAAAAGACAAGTTATGAAAAATACGATATTACTTTTGCTATTATGTCTGTCATTTAGTGCTTATGCTAATGAGGAGCGAGAAAAGACTGCTTTGAAGAAATCTTATTTTTACGGTTTGGAATACCGCATTAAAGCCGGATTCAATATCGGAGGAACTTCTCCATTGCCTTTGCCTGCTGAAATCCGAGAACTTAAGAGTTACCGTCCGGGCATGCAGATTGCTATTGAAGGGAATGTTATCAAATGGCTGGATGAACAGAAAAAATGGGGCGCTTTGTTGGGTATCCGTTTGGAAAGCAAAGGAATGAGAACGGATGCGAGGGTAAAGAATTATTATATGGTCATGGATGCTTCAGAAGGAGACCAGACTGGGCACATGGAGGGCAATTGGACAGGATATGTCAAGACAACGGTGAAAAACTCGTATGCGACTATTCCCATCCAGGTCATTCATAAATTGTCCCCGCGTTGGGATATCAAGTTCGGTCCATATATATCCATTTTAACGGACGGGGATTTTTCCGGTTCTGCTTATGATGGTTATTTGCGGGAGGGCAATCCTACCGGCACGAAGGTAAATGTCACGGAAGCGACTTATGATTTCTCCTCCGATTTGCGCAAATTCCAATGGGGAGTGGATGTCGGCGGAGAATGGCGGGCATATCGTCATTTAAGTGTCTATGCTGATTTGACGTGGGGCTTGAATGGGATTTTTCCCAAGGATTTCAAGAGCATTACGTTCAAGATGTATAATATTTACTTGAACTTCGGGTTCGGGTATGTATTTTGATTTGTTGTGCCATGTCCCCAAAAGTCAGCGTAATTGTTCCGGTATATAATGCGGCGGCTTATTTGCCCCATTGTTTGGACACCCTGACCTGCCAGACCTTGAAGGAATTGGAAATTATTCTGGTCTTGGATTGTCCGACAGACGGGAGTGAGAAGATTGCCGAAGATTATGTTGCCCGTTTCCCTCAAATCCGGTTGTTGTATAATGAGAAGAATCTGCATGCCGGGGAGAGCCGCAACCGGGGATTGGATATCGCTACGGGAGAATATATCGGTTTTGTGGATGCGGATGATTTCGTGGAGGCGCGGATGTTTGAGGATATGTATCTGACGGCAAAGGAAAGAAATGCGGATGTCGTATTGACAGACCGGCAGACTTGTTCTCCGGGGGAAGAGCCTGCTGTCACTTTAAAGGACAGGGCAACCTTGCAAGTGCAGGGAGGGGAGAAATTCTTGCGTTCCCAGTTGTTGGCGATGGTGGAGGGACAATTCGGCTTGGCGCTTTCCTGGCTCTATACCCACCTTTACCGTCGGGAGTTTTTGCAGTGGCATGAATTGCGGTTGGCGGATTCCCGTGGGATGATGTCAGAAGATTTGTTGTTCAATGTCCAGGTCTATCGGATTTTGTTGGATGAAGGCGGTAAATGGGTTTATCTTCCTCAAGCCTATTACCATTATGTAGTATATGAAGG
>DXFT01000003.1 GCA_019114285.1 Candidatus Odoribacter faecigallinarum | reverse complement strand
GGCTTGTATTACCAGAATTTTGATGAAAGCGGGGATATGTTGATTCACCGTGCCGCTTTGCATAATAATTTGGTCATACCGGTGCGGGCGATTGTTTTTCCGAAATTCTGTTTGAGCCTGTTGGGAGGGGTTTATATGAAAAATATGCTGGGCAAGACAGTGACCTCTGACAGGGTTTATACTTTTTGGGTAGAACCGGACGGGAGTAAAGTGCCTGCATTTGACGAGAATACTAAATTTTATGCTTTGGACAAGAAGCCGGTCTGGGGATATGAAGTGGGCTTTGCTTGGAACCGGAAACACTTCCGCATGTTGCTTTCTTTCCGGAAAGATATGAATTCTTGGATGAAGCGGAGTGATTTGTTGGGCATGGAAAAAGTGCTTGGGCGCAGGATGATTGGCGAATTGCCCAAGAGTTCTACGTTGAATCTGACGATTGAAGTGCCCCTTTGGCGTTGCAAGAAGCCATAAGTGCTGAATTTTAGGTGTGAAGAGGGTCTGTTCCCGTTCTGTTCCCGTATCAACTCCGGTTCACCTCCGGTTTATCTCCGGTTCAACTTTGGTTGGGACTGAAGGAGGAACGGGGATGAAATGCAAATGAAACCCGGTTGATGTTTGATTTGATGCTGTTGTTACAGCGGTCTGGCGGGCATTGGGGTGTTTTACAGGAGAAGTTCGAGATATGCATAAAAAAGAGATGAAAAACTGGATGTTTATTATATCGGTATTTCTTTTGGTTGCCTGCGATGAGGTTGCCTATCTCCGGAATGACGAGAAGCCGGTGCTGGTGCTGAATGCGGTGTTGGAGGCGGGGTGTGACAGCATGCGGATAGAGCTGACGGAGACGAAGGGAGCGTATGACCAGTCGCCCTGGCAGCGGTTCCAGGATGCGGAGGTGCGGGTGTATGAGGAGGGGGAGTTGTTAGGCATAGCGGAATACCAGCCTGCAGACAGTTCCTTTGTCTTGCGGCAACCGGTGAAGGCAGAGAGGACATACCGGATAGAAGCCCGGGTGGCAGGGAAAGGAATGGTATGGGGGGAGACGCAAGTGCCTCGAAGTCCTGAACGGTATGACTTTGAAATAGATTTTCAAGAAGATAACGGTTGGGATTATGCTGTGGCGGATTGCCGTTGGCAAGACCGGGCAGAGGATACGGATTATTATTGGTTGGGGGCAGAGGCTATCGGTGTTTTCAGTATGTCTTGGAAAGCGGTAAAGGATTTAGAGACGGACAGTGCATTGCCAGACCCTGTGAACCGTGTGTTTTCTTTAACCAATAATAGTGCTTATGCTTGGGGTATTCGGATACCGGATGTAGGCATGAACGGGCAAATACTGTCCATCTCTTACCGTTTCTTGCGCGAGACAAATCGAGTGAGGGTTTGTTTTTGGAGTCTGGACAAGCACTATGATGCGTATTTGAAATCTTTTCATGCGCATTATTATAATGCAGAGCCGACGGAAGGGGAAATGCCTTGGGCATTTTATCGGGTGAATGTTTATTCGAACGTGCAGGGAGGAACAGGTTTGGTGGGTTCTTATGCAGTAGAACGTAAAATGAGATAATGAATACGAATGATGAAACTTGCAATTATCCTATTGTTTTTTTGCTTCCTTGCGGGATGCAGCGAGACGGTTTGCTTGCGCAATGACGAGAAGCCGGTGCTGGTGCTGAATGCGGTGTTGGAGGCGGGGTGTGACAGCATGCGGATAGAGCTGACGGAGACCAAGGGAGCGTATGACCAGTCGCCCTGGCAGCGGTTCCCGGAGGCGGAGGTGCGGGTATATGAGGAGGGGGAGTTGTTAGGCATGGCGGAATACCAGCCTGCAGACAGTTCCTTTGTCTTGCGGCAACCGGTGAAGGCAGAGAGGACATACCGGATAGAAGCCCGGGTGGCAGGGAAAGGGACAGTGTGGGGGGATACCCGCGTCCCGGAGGAGGTGGCGGATTGCCATGCGGAGTTGTGGTTTGAGCACAAGGGCTGGGGCACTCC
Source organism: Candidatus Odoribacter faecigallinarum (assembly GCA_019114285.1). Taxonomy (GTDB): domain Bacteria; phylum Bacteroidota; class Bacteroidia; order Bacteroidales; family Marinifilaceae; genus Odoribacter; species Odoribacter faecigallinarum. The sequence continues at coordinate 3,110 of DXFT01000003.1, read as the reverse complement.
CCGCTGGATTGCCCGCTACCGCTGGAAGGACATCCCCGGCAGGGAGAATTATTATTGGTTTACTGCCTACGGGCTGGATTACAATGGCTGGGAGCCGGATACCCTGACATGGCATGCGCTTTTTGGTTTGGACTGCAACAGCACGTTGCCCGACCCTTTCAACCGCTATACCATTATAGGTGAGGGCGATGAAGGGAATACTGTTTTTTATGCCCCGTATATCCGGGTGGCGGACGGCGGCATGGACGGGCAGGAAATCGCTTTGGAGTATTATCCAAGAACGGGATTCAATTACGGCAGCCTGACGAAAACCCGCATAGTTTTCCTGAGTCTGGATGCCGCTTTGGACGCTTACCTGAAGTCCTGCATCCTGGCTGACTGGAATGCCATGCCACCGGATGTGGAGGGCATCTGGACGTTCACCCCCACCGTGATGTACTCCAATGTCCACGGGGGCACCGGCATTGTGGGGTCATGCACGGTGGAGGTGACGGAGTTGCGGGTGGAGAAGGCGGTGGAAGGGCTTTACGGTCCCGGAAAGCCGGTGAAATGATGCCATGTTATGAAGAAACAGAAATAATAAAAACGTGATAGTGATACCATGAGAAAATTGTTATTTGCCATTATGGTTTATGTGTTTTCCCGCGTGGAGCGGATGAGAGTGCGCTTCCGGGCGTTGGCCCGCCTGCTCCGGGGCAGGCAGCGGGCGTTGGTTTGCCTGCTTTTCCTGGCGGCAGGTCCTTCCCTGTATGCGCAGAAGTATGTGACGGTTTGCGGTTTCCTGGAGGACCGCGCCACCGGCGAGCGTCTGGCGAATGCCACCCTTTATGAGATGCGCACCGGACGGGGTACCGTGTGTAATGAGTTTGGTTTTTACAGCCTGACCCTTCCGCCGGGCGATTATACCTTCCGTGCGGACTATGTGGGGTATCTTTCCGCCTTCCTGTCCATGCACTTGCGGGCAGATACGGCGTGCGACATTGCCCTGGAGCGTGCCGGTTGGTTGGAGGAGGTCATTGTCCGGGGCAAGCGTCCTTTTGTGGCGGGGACGCAGATGGGCAAGCATGAGTTTTCGGCAGCCCGTATCAAGGCGATGCCTGCCATCCTGGGGGAGTCTGACCTGATGCGCGCGCTCGCGGCGTTGCCCGGTGTCAATTCGGGCGTGGAGGGCAAGTCGGGCATCAGCGTGCGGGGCGGCAGCCCGGAGCAGACTGCCATCCTGCTGGACGGGATGCCTGTCTATAACGTGAACCACCTGTTCGGCTACCTTTCTGCCTTTAACGGCGAGGCGTTGCAGGCGATGACCCTATACAAGGGCGCCATCCCTGCCCGTTACGGCGGGCGGCTGTCCTCCGTGCTGGACGTGTCCATGCGCGAGGGGAACATGAAGCGCCTGGCTGGCAATTTTTCCCTCAGCCCGTTGGCGGCAACCCTCACCGTGGAGGGTCCCTTGAAGAAGGACGAGGCTTCTTTCCTGGTCTCCGGGCGTTATTCCTGGCTGAATGCCCTGATGCAGGGCGCGTACAAGATTGTCGATGGCGGGGATGTCTCTTCGGGCGTGACGTTTTATGACCTCAACGCGAAGTTCAATTGGATTTGTTCCTCGCGCGACCGCCTTTATTTCAGTTTCTACAACGGCTGGGACATGCGCATCGACAAGTTTTTCGGGGGCGACAAGCCTGACAAGAACCGCAACAGCTGGGGCAATATCGGGGCATCGCTCCGCTGGAACCGCGTGGTGGATTCCCGGTTGTTTACCAATACCCAGTTGTATTACACCCGTTTCCGCCGCACGGATTTGCAGAAGGATTATGACGATTACCGCAAGGCATACGAGGAGCGCAAGACTTATACCGATTTGCAGGAACTGACCCTCTCGTCCGCCTGGGAGTTTATGCCGACGACTGCCCATACGCTCCGTTTTGGCGGGGTGCTCTCCGGGCAATGGTTCCGTCCGGAGATGTCTTATTTCCGGGTGATGGGCAATGACACCCATTTCCGTGATACCACCCGCGGGGCTGTCTGGTCCGTTTGCCTGTATGCGGAGGACGACTGGCAGTTGGCTCCCCGCTGGCGGGCGAATGCCGGCATCCGGGCGTCGGCGCATTACACGCCCCACCGCAGTTATTATGACCTGGAGCCCCGGTTGGAGCTGACTTTCCTGGTCAATGACCGCAATTCCCTGAAAGCGTCCTGGTCCAGGATGAGCCAGCCGCTCCACCTGCTGACGACGGTTTCCCTGGGGGCGCCTTCGGAATTGTGGGTGCCGGTCACGGACAAGGTGCGCCCCGGTCGTTCCGACCTGTATTCCATCGGCTATTACCGCCAGGTGAAGGACATTTGGGAGTTCTCCGTTGAGGCGTATTACAATGACCTTCGCCGGGTTATCCGCTACCGTGATGATGTCGCTTACGTCAAGCAGAAGGATGTCAGCTGGCAGGATTACCTGCACACCGGGCGCGGCAGGGGCTATGGCGTGGAAGTCATGCTCAACAAGACTGCCGGTGCGCTCAACGGCTGGATAGCCTATACCTGGTCGAAGTCCGAGCGCAGTTTTGACGGCATCCGTGACGGCATTTGGTTTCCCTTTGAGTATGACCGCCGCCACAAGCTGAATGTCTCCACCACCTATACGTTCCGCGAGGTGAAGGAGCAGAAGTTCCTCAAGATGCTTGCCGTGAATTTCACGTATGCCTCCGGGAATTACACCACAGTCGGGTTGCAGTACTATCCCGCTGCGCCGCTGCCTTACAAGGCGGGCGATGATGTGCTGGGTTCCTGGAGCGGCTGGGAATACATTCCCCATCCCAACAATGTGCAGCTGCCTGCCTACCACCACCTGGATGTGGCTTTCCACCTCAAGAACAAGAAGCCCAAGGGCGATTCGTGGACCTTTGGCATTTACAACCTCTACGGGCGGAAGAACCCCAGCTATTACTACCGCACGGGCGAAGGGGGCGAGACAGTCATCAAGCGTCTCTCCATCTGCCTGTTCGTGCCTTGCGTCACGTGGAGTTATACGTTTTAATTCCTTACCCGCCGTTTTATCTGCTTTTGTATAGTCTTTATCACAATTCTCTCAGTTTCTTCAATGGATAAATAGGACGGGG
>DXFT01000200.1 GCA_019114285.1 Candidatus Odoribacter faecigallinarum | reverse complement strand
CAGTTGCTCCGGAGCAGGTGGCTGCCTGCTTTCAGTTCGCCGGGGATGCCAAGGGCATTTTCTTCCAGCAGGGAAGGTTTTTCTTCGTATGCCGTGATGGCGGTCAGCCCGGAAAGGTCTTGTTCCAAGATGCGGTATCCTTCGAAGTCAAAGCCGGAAGGAAGGGTGGCTGTCAGCCCGGAAGGGGTATGGAAATGGCATTCGATGTCCGTTTGCAGGAGGGCGGCGAGGTCATGCGTGATTTGGCGGGTGTATTTCCGGATGGCTTCATCGGGTGTTTTGCCCATTTTCTCCATGTTATAGGAGGCGAGGTAGAGTTTCAAGGATTTGCTTTCCACGATGGAAGGACTGGTTGCCGGATAGACTATCTTGAGAATGCCTGCTAAAGGAAGCCCGTTGTCAAGCAGGAAGCTGGCTTCGTAGGCATGCCAGGTGTCAAAGCCGCAAAACAGGCTGTCGGGATGGGTGATGCCATACTTTTCACGGTTCTCCCGGCGGGGCACGGCGACTAAGATTTCCGGGCAGTACTGTTTGGGGTACTCGATGTTTTTACCTAAGACCTGATTGGCTTCCATGGTTTTTCCGTGTAGTTAAAAGTTTTGCATATTATAGAGTTTGGTGTAGATGCCGTTGGCTTCCAGCAATTCTTCATGTGTACCGCGTTCGACGATTTGCCCGTCGTGGAATACGCAGATGAGGTCGGCATTCTTGATGGTGGAAAGCCGGTGGGCGATGACAATGGACGTGCGGTTTTTCATCAGATTGTCAAGTGCCTGCTGGACGAGTTTTTCGGACTCGGTGTCGAGGGCGGAAGTCGCTTCGTCGAGAATCATGATGGGGGGATTCTTGAGGACGGCGCGGGCGATGCTGAGGCGTTGGCGTTGCCCGCCGCTGAGCTTGCCGCCGCGGTCGCCGATGACGGTCTGATAGCCTTTTTCGGTCTGCATGATGAAGTCGTGGGCATTGGCGATGCGGGCAGCCTGTTCCACTTGTTCCGGCGTGGCAGATTCCACTCCGAAAGCGATGTTATTATATATGGTATCGTTGAACAGGATGGGGTCCTGGTTGACGTTGCCCATGAGTTCGCGCAGGTTATAGAAGGAAAGCCGGCGGATATCGATGCCGTCAATGAGGATGGCGCCCCGCGTGACGTCATAGAACCGGGGCAGGAGGTCCACAAAGGTGCTTTTGCCGGAACCGGATTGCCCGACGAGGGCAACTGTCTTGCCTTTCGGTATGGTGAGGCAGATGTCTTTCAGCACTTGTTTGCTGCTGTTGTAGGAGAAATCGACATGGCGGTATTCGATGTTGCCGGTGAATTGTTGCAGGCGTTCAGGTTGCTCCGGCTCCTGGATGGAGGATTCGGCAGCAAGGATGACGTCGATGCGGTCCATGGCGGCAAGCCCTTTCTGGATGCTGTAATAGGCATTGGTCAGGTTCTTGGCAGGGTTGATGATGCAGTAGAAAAGGGCAATGTAGGAGATGAACACTTCGGGCGTGAGGGAAGCGTTTTCTCCCAGGACCAGGGAGCCGCCGAACCAAAGGATGATGACAATGACGATGGTGCCGAGGAACTCGCTCATGGGGTGTGCCAGGGAGCGCCGGCGCATCAGGCGGTTCTGGATGCGGCGGTAGGATTCGTTTTCTTCTGCGAACCGGTGTTCCATTTTGGATTCGGCGTTAAAGGCTTTGATGACGCGCAGCCCGGAGAGGGTCTCTTCCATGAGGGCAAGGATTTCCCCCATTTTGGTCTGTCCTTCCCAGGAATGGCGTTTGAGGTTTTTGCCCACTTTTCCAATCAGCGCGCCCATGATGGGGAGCAGGATGAAGACGAAAAGGGTCATTTCCCAGCTCATGATGAGCATCATGGCGAGGTAAACCAGGATGAGGATGGGGCTTTGGAAGAACATGTCGAGCGAACTCATGACAGAGGCTTCCACTTCCTGCACGTCGCCGGTCATGCGGGCGATGATGTCGCCTTTGCGTTCTTCGGAAAAGAAGGGCAAAGGGAGCGACAGGATTTTGAGGTATATTTTGCGCCGGATGTCCCGTACCACGCCGTTGCGGATGTAAATGAGCTCGTATGCGCCCAGGTAGGCAAAGCCTGTTTTCAGGGCAGTGGCGACAATGGCGATGGCTCCGATAAAGATGAGGGTGACGGAAGGACCGTATTCCAGTTTGATTTGGGTGACGTAATAATTAAAAAGGTGCTTGAGGGTGGCGGTGTCCAATGCGAAGGGCACTTTTTCCGTCACATCCTGCTGGCTGCTGAATATGATGCCCAGGATGGGGATGAGCATGGCAATGGAGAGGCTGCCGAAGATAGCGTGCAGGAAGTTGTAAAGGATACTTTTGATGACCCGTATCTTATAGGGCGGGATAAATCTTTTGAGAATGGATAAGAGGTCGTGCATAAGTTACAGTTTAAAAGGGAAAAGGGACGGCAAATGCATGTCAGCTTGTGCCGTCCCTTTGTATAGGAAACTAAATACCCGTATAGTTGGACGGGGTGATTTGTTTTAGCCGTTGTTTCAGTTCTTCCGGAATGTCCAGGGTGTCGATAAATTCGGCAATGGACTCCTGGGTGACTTTGTTGTTGGTACGGGTCAAGGCTTTCAAAGTCTCGTAAGGGTTGGGGTAACCTTCCCGTCGGAGGATGGTCTGGATGGCTTCTGCCACGACAGCCCAGTTCTTTTCGAGGTCTTTGTCAATCGCTTCCCGGTTGATGATGAGTTTGTCCAATCCTTTGAGGGTGGATTTCATGGCAATGATGGTGTGCGCGAGGGGGACGCCGATGTTCCGGAGTACGGTGGAATCGGTGAGGTCGCGCTGAAGGCGTGATATCGGCAGTTTGTTGCTCAGGTGCTCAAAGATGGCATTGGCAATGCCGAGGTTGCCTTCCGAGTTTTCAAAGTCAATGGGGTTGACCTTGTGGGGCATGGCTGAGGAACCGACTTCTCCTTCCTTGATTTTCTGTTTGAAATAGGTCATGGAGATATAGGTCCAGAAGTCCCGGTCGAGGTCGATGATGATGTTGTTGATGCGCCGCAAGTTGTCGAACAAGGCGGCGAAGTTGTCGTAATTGGAGATTTGCGTGGTATAAATCTCGCGTTCCAATTTCAGCTTCTCCGTCAGGAACTTGTGCCCGAATTCCGCCCAGTCGATTTCCGGGTAGGCAATGTGGTGGGCATTGAAGTTGCCTGTCGCCCCTCCGAATTTCCCGGAGATAGGCACTTTTTTGAGGAGTTCCAGTTGCCGGGTAAGCCGGTAGGTAAAGACTTTGATTTCTTTGCCGAGCCGGGTGGGCGAAGCCGGTTGCCCGTGCGTTTTGGCAAGCATGGGTACGTTTTTCCATTCCTCGGCAAGTTCTTCGAGTTTTGCCCGCAGGCTGTCCACCACGGGGTAATACACGTCATAGACGGCATCCCGGAAAGAGCAGGGCACGGCAGTGTTGTTGATATCCTGGGAAGTCAGCCCGAAATGGATGAATTCCTTGTAGTCATGCAGGTGCAGCGCATCGAATTTTTCTTTGATGAAATATTCGACAGCCTTTACGTCGTGGTTGGTGATTTTTTCAATGTCCTTGATTTTCTGAGCGTCTTCCACCGTGAAATTGCGGTAGATTTCGCGCAACTGTTCAAACAGGTCATGGTTGAATCCTGCCAGTTGGGGCAAGGGGATTTCGCACAAGGCGATGAAATATTCGATTTCCACGGTCACGCGGTAGCGGATGAGCGCGCTTTCTGAAAAATAGTTGGCAAGGTTTTCCACTTTGTCGCGGTACCTCCCGTCAATGGGAGAAATGGCTGTTAATGGTTGCATATCTTATCTGAAATTTATTATTGTTCATTGATTGTTCAGCCCGCAAATATACGGATTTTTCGTTATATTTGCGGAAATATTTAGGAAGAAAGGAGATAATATGAGAGTATCAGCATCAGTCGAAAGTTTGTGGCAGTACATCCAATCCCTTCAGTTGAGCACACGAAACCGGGAATGGTTGGCAGAGAAGTTGTTAGAGAGTACCCAGATGGAGGATGGAAAGAAAGAATATATTACTAAAGAGGAAATTTTGGCAGGCATTGATGCCGGATTAAGGGAGGTCAAATTGACGCAAGAAGGAAAATTAAAACCAAAATTTGCAAAGGAATTATTGGATGAACTATAATATAATAGTGAAGCCTTCTTTTGAACGCGAAGCTAAGCGTTTGAGAAAGCATTATGCTTCTTTTAAGGATGATTTTGCTTCATTGATTCATGAATTGGAAATCAATCCATTTCTTGGAGTCGATTTGGGAGGAGGGGTTCGTAAAATTAGAATGGCTATTGCTTCTAAAGGCAAAGGGAAAAGCGGAGGGGCAAGAGTGATTACTTTTATTGGAGTAGTTTCTGTAGAAGAGGCGGAAGTTAATTTGTTGTATATATATGATAAAGCAGAACGGGAGTCTATCCATGCAAAAGATATAGAAGACTTGCTCTGCAAAAATGGGCTAAAGTAAGAGAAATCATGAAATCTTTTTTTTCTGGCATACGCGCGTATGCTCCGGCATTCCGGATGTTGTTCAGCAGGAAGTTTGCGTGGTTTTTGCTGTTTCCGGTGGTCTTGCTGATACTGTTGTTTATTGGCGGGAACATATTGACGACTTATTTGGGAGACAGTCTCCACCATTTGTTTGAGGACCGTCTGGCTTCCTGGGTAGAGGGGATTTCCTGGTTGGGCTGGCTGAATGAGGCGGCAGGCTGGATTGTGCTGGTTGTGGTGAAATTGGTTTATTTTTTCCTATTTGCCATGTATAGCGGGTATGTGATATTGATAGTGATGTCACCGGTTTATTCGTGGCTTTCCGAGCGGGCGGAGACCCACCTGACGGGGCGTACCTATCCGTTCAGTTTCAAGCAACTGTTGCGTGATATGTTGCGCGGTATATTGATTGCTTTGCGCAATATGGTGGTGCAGACCTTGATATCCATCGCCTTGTTTCTTTTTTCCTTTATTCCGGTGGCAGGGCTTGTTGCGCCGGTGCTGATGCTGTTGGTCTCTGCTTATTTTTACGGCTTTTCGTTTCTGGATTATGCGGTGGAGCGGAAACGCATCGGGGTGCGTGACAGTGTGCGTTATGTGAACCGCCGGGTTGGAGCGACAACGGGCGTGGGGATTGTCTTTGCCCTTGCGTTGATGATACCTTTGTTGAATGTGCTGGTTTGCAGTTTCCTTTCTTTGGTATCTGTCATTGCCGGGACTGTGGTGGTTTATGGGGATGAAAATGAGCGTGCGGTTTGCGAAAGGTAGGGATAATTTTTGTGCTTTTCTGTTTATATTGTATTTTTGCCTCCAATAATTGTTTTTTACCATGGCATCTTTTAAAGGTTGGTTACGGCAAGGAATGGTCTGTTTGTTTCTGCTGGCAGGCTTTGCGCTTCAGGCGGAGGAATTGATTTACCGGGTTGACATCCGGGATGATATTGGTCCCAAGACTTGGCGGTTGGCTCGTCGGGCGTTTGCCGAGGCGGAGCAGGCGGGGGCAGACAAGGTGATTGTCAATATGAATACTTACGGCGGAATGGTGGTATATGCCGACTCGCTCAGGAGCCTGATACTGAATTGCGCTGTGCCGGTATGGGTTTTTATAGACAACAATGCGGCATCCGCAGGCGCGTTGATAGCCATTGCCTGTGACAAGATTTATATGCGCGAAGGGGCGAATATCGGGGCGGCGACTGTGGTCAATGCCTCCGGGGAGGCAATGCCGGACAAATACCAGTCTTACATGCGTTCCATGATTCGGGCGACGGCACAAGCCCATGGGAAAGACACGATTGTGGAGGGACGGGATACGGTTTACCGCTGGAAACGGGACCCGCGCATAGCGGAAGCGATGGTGGATGAGCGGATTGCCATAGAGGGAGTTACGGATAGCGGGAGGATTGTCACCTTCACTCCCCACGAGGCGATGCAATACGGCTATTGTGACGGAATTGCCGACAATATCGCTGGGGTCATTGCAGCGGAAGGGATTCGTAATTATACCCTGAAGAGTTATGAACCTACGGTGGCGGACAAGATTATCGGTTTTCTGGTCAGTCCTGTCCTGCAGGGTCTGCTGATTATGGTGATTATCGGGGGCATTTATTTTGAATTGCAGTCGCCGGGAATCGGTTTTCCTTTGATAGCGGCAATTGTCGCTTGCCTGTTGTACTTTGCCCCTTTGTATTTGGAGGGGTTTGTCGGGCACTGGGAAATAGTGGCTTTTATTGCGGGCGTGGTGTTGTTGCTTTTGGAAATATTTGTGATTCCCGGGTTTGGGGTAGCAGGGATTTCCGGGGCGGTTTTGATTTTGGTGTCGTTGGTATTTGCAGGGATTGACCGGATTCCTTTGGACTTTTGGAGTGAATTTGCCGGTTTTGTGTTAAACTCTTTGTTTTTGGTGGTGACCTGTTCGTTGGTCGCCTTGGGGGGAAGTATGTGGTTGGGGGCGAAGCTTTTTGGCACAAGGCGCTGGGCTTTTGCCTTGCATGCCGAGCAGCGCAAGGAGGATGGCTATGTGGGGGTGGATATGGACGGTTTGCAGGTAGTTGGTAAAGAGGGAAGGGCAGTGACAGATTTACGCCCTTCCGGCAAGGTGGAGGTGGACGGGGAAATATATGATGCCGTTTCATCGTTGGGGGATTATATTGTGAAGGGGATGGCGGTGACAGTGGTCAAATACCAAGGCGGGCAAATTTATGTGGAGGCAACAGGTTCTGAAAAATAAGTAAGCATGGAAAACGGCAGATTGGATAATAGGGAATTGCATATATTGGAGGAGTTCAAGCAAGGACGTTTGGAATTGTTTTATCGTCATGTGTATCCCGGGTTATTGCTTTTTGCAGTCCGTCATGCCGGGGAAGTGCATGATTTCCTGGCAGAAGATTGTGTGCAGGACGCTGTATTCAGTGCCTGGCAGCGGCGGGAGAATTTTGATTCGTTGCCCGCTTTGAAATCTTTTTGTTATACGTCTATCCGGAATTCCATTGTCAGCTTGGACAGGAAGCAACGGGCGAAGGAACGCTATGTTTCGCAGTTGGAGGATGAGGTGGTTTTTAATAACAGCGTGATAGACCAGGAGACCCAGTTGCTGTTGCATAACGCCATTCAGGCTTTGCCCGTGAAGGAGCGGGAGATTTTTGAAATGTGTTATGTGGAAGGGCTGAAAAACATGGAGGTGGCGGAACGTTTGGGTGTTTCGGAAAGCACGGTGAAGAAAGTTAAAGCCAAGGCATTGGATTTCCTCAAGGACCGGCTGGATCCGGCATTGTTTCTATTTTTCTTTTCATGTAAGAATATTTAACACAAAAAACTTCCAAAATCTTTACCCTTTTTTCTATCGATTGCGTTCTATCGGTGTTTTTAATCTTAGACAAGAATGCACGATATGGAAACAGGACAAATGAATCATAAGGTTTTCCGGGTATCCCGCTGGATTTTTCAGGAGATAACGGAAACCCTCTCGGAGCGGGACAGGGAGCAGTTGCTTGCTTGGAGAAAGGAGCATCCTGACAATGAAAGAGTGTACCGGGCATTAAAGGACAGGTTGCGGCTGTCAGAGAATTTATCCCGTTTGGAAGAAATAGATGTTCGGCGTCCGATGGAGGCGATGTACAGGCGTATTTATGAAGAGAAACGGAGAATACGGTACCGGTCATTGTGGCGATGGGTTTCGGTTGCCGCTGTGGTGGCGATATTCGCCGGGAGTTTTTATTTATTGCACGAGAGAAAGCAGTCGGCGGATTACGGGAGTGCCGGGACACCTGTGGTGGCTGTTGGGGAGGGGCGTGTCATGTTGCGTTTGGGCGACGGGCGTATGGTCGGATTGGATACCTTGTCCTGTGGGGTACAACAAGGGAACGTGGAGGCATTGAAGACGGAGAAACGCCAATTGTCGTATGCTGTGGGTGGGGAGGCTATTTCTTCGGGAGAAAAGGTAATCTATAATGAGGTGTTGGTGCCAAGGAGCGGAAACTTTTCTTTGGTGTTGGCAGATGGGACTACTGTGTGGGTAAATGCGGAAAGCCGTTTGCGCTATCCTGTTGTGTTTAACGGGAAAGAACGGAAAGTATATCTGGAAGGCGAGGCTTATTTTTCTGTGGCAAAAGATTCCCTGCATCCTTTTGTTGTAGAGACGGAAAAAATGGATGTGACCGTATTGGGCACCCAATTCAATGTGAATACCTACCGTGTGGATGGTTGTTATGAAACTACTCTGGTAGAAGGGAAGGTGGAAGTATGTGACCGGCTTTCAAAAAAAGAGGTTGTCTTGCTGCCTGACGAGCAGGCAAGATTGCAGGGAGGAAACCTATCGGTGCGCAAAGTGGATACGAGGCTTTACACCTCTTGGGTGAACGGCAGGTTCTATTTTGAACGGGAAGCCTTGGAAGAGATTGCTGCCCAATTGGAGCGCTGGTATGATGTCAGCTTTTTCTTCATGCGTGAGGAATTGAAGCAGGAGGAGTTTACGGGAGTGGTTTTGCGGGATTATTCCTTGGAGCAGATATTGGAAATCATAGCCAAAACGACAGATTTGAAATTCACTGTTAATGGAAAAGCAGTGACTTTACAATAAAAGAAAATCGGCATTTGGTCGCGACAAATGCCGAAGAGTGTGAATCAACCCGGTTGACTTGACAGGAAAACCGGCTAATGTTTAATTCAAATACAAAGTAATGGAAAAAAAATTGGAATCGGGTGGCATCGGTTTGAAAATTCCTTGCCACAAAGCAATTTTAGCGATGAAATTAACGTGTTTTTTGATGTGTTGCTTGTTATTTAACGTGCAAGCGGCGGTAAAAGCGCAGGGACAAACGGTTTCCCTGAAATTGGAGCAGGTATCGGTGGCGGAAGCCATCCGGCAACTGAAAGAGCAGACCCAATTAGACTTCTTCTTCTCGAACAAACAGGTGGATGTGGACCGCAAAGTGTCTTTGGACTTGCAGGACATCCGTTTGGACGAAGCCCTGAAAATGCTATTGGGTGAGGGCTACTCTTATGAATTTTTGGATGATATAGTCGTCATCAAACCGGTAGAAGTCAAGAACCCAGAAATGGGAGTTCCACAGGAAAAAGTGACAGTGAAAGGTGTAGTTAGGGATGAGAAAGGTCATCCCCTCCCGGGAGTAGCAATCCTCTTGAAAGGGACGACAGTGGGGACGGCAACGGATGTTGATGGCAAATGGGCTTTGGACCTCCCAGACATGGACAATATCGTATTAGTCTTCTCCTTTGTCGGAATGA
>DXFT01000199.1 GCA_019114285.1 Candidatus Odoribacter faecigallinarum | reverse complement strand
ACTCTTTATTGAGGGTTTAGTATCTTTTTAGAGAGGGTTCCTTGAGAGATAAACCTAATCAAAACCTATTCAAACCCTAATCAAACCCTATTCCAATAGTATTAGATAAGTTTTGAATAGTTTTTTTATTGTCTTATTTGTAACGAAATCATCTCAAAAAATAAGCTTAACATATAAGCATAATCCTGACAAGAGCGTTTCCATATCGAAATCAATACAGGAAGGAAATGTGTGCAACTATGAAAAGGAGGCTGTCTCAAACTAGTAAATCATACTCCTTTAGCAACTGCACAACTAACTGTGGTTTCGCTTTGATTCGGTTTCTACTCGGCGGACTAGAAATTTGTTATAGGAAGGAAATCTTTTTATTGGAGTGGTTTGGTTTGTGGGGGTGGTGGTTGATTCTGCCTCGCTAAGTTGTGAAAAGAGGGGTGGAGCGAGGCAGAATCAATGGATTGGGAGGGGTTACTGTTTGAGTTCGGTGAAGATGCCTTCGAGTTCGATGGTGCCGGTGAGGTATTGGGCGGGGATGGTGAAGGTGTCGCCCGTGAACAGGGAAGCGGGGAAATGGATGGCTTCGCTGCCGGGGGCAGAGGCTGGGAGGTCGGTGCGCCGCAGGAGGATGCCGGTGCAGGTAAAGCCGTTGGCAGGGCGGATGAGGACGGTGAAGGGTTGCCCTGCGGAAGCTTGGTAGTTGTTGAGGGAGGTGCCGTCCGCGGCGAGGATTTCGCCGTTGCGGTTGGCGTTGTTGATGTAGCAATGTTTGTCGTCAGAAGTGGGGAGGTTGCTGTCCTGTGTGGTGCCGCTGTTTTGCCGGATGCGGGGTGTGGGGGTGTTGTTGACGGTAATTTCGTCGATGTAGGCGGCGAAGTCTTCCCGGAGGTTGTGGGGGGATTCACAGTGGGGGACGAGGACAAGGCTGTTGATGAGGATGCCACCTGCTCCTTTGACGGGAAATACGGCGTCGCACCATTCACCGGGGGTGATGGGAGTGGCAGAAAATTGCCAGAATTGTTCGGCGTAGGGGGCCTGTCCGGGGCGGTCAGCGCGTTTGCCCAAGCCGATGAGCATGACACGCCCTTCGACGGGTTTGTGGAGATAGACGTGGACGTATTGCACCTCTGGGGTAAGTTCGAAGGGATGCGTTAGGTCGATGCGTGCGCCGAAGGTGTTGCTGCCGAAGCGGGAGCGCTGGACGGCAAGGACTTTGGTGGTTGGGTTGGCGGGGGCGGTAGCTTGCGGGGATGCCTCCCGGAAGGGGTTGGGAATGACGGCGGCATTGCCTTCGAGTTTGCCTGTGCGGAAGGGGGAGGCTTCCCAGGTGTCGTAAACGCCAATGGCGGTGTATCCGTCGGTGGTTTCGAAGTCGATGGTCTGTGCCCGGAGGGCGAGGGGCAGGCATGCTGCTGTGATGATGAGGTATGTCTTGATGTTCATGGTGTGTCGTGTTTTAGTAAACGGATATGGTGTGTAACAGTGGACAGGCTTTGCTGTCGAGTATGGTGACGCGGATGGCTTTTGCGCGGATGCCGTTGTCGTAGCTCCGGGCTGTGCTGCCGTTGAGGGGGATGATGCGTTTGTAGCCGACGGTGGTGCATTCAACGCCGGGAGCGGCAGGGTGCCAGGTGGTTCCGTCGGTGGAGTATTCTATGCGGAAGCTGCGGATGCGTTGCCCTTTGCGGATGTATTCCATGAGGGCGACGTAGCGGACGGTCTGGGGTTTGTCCCAGCTGAGGGTGATGGTGGCGGTTGTTTCGCTGTCGTTGGTCGCCCAATAAGTGTCTTTGTCGCCGTCATTGAGGTTGCTGGGGGCGTATTTGCGGTTGGCTCCGGGGGCACGGGTGCCTGAGGCGGTGATGCCTGCCTTGAGGGCGAGGTCCTTGCTGAGGCGTTTTTTCAGGAGTTTGCCGAATTTCTCAAGGGTATCGACAGTGGCTTCAGGCAGTTTGCCGCTTTTGTCAGGAGGCAGGTTGAGGATGAGCGTGGAGTTGCGCCCGATGGTTTCGAGGTACATTTGGAAAAGGCGTTCTGCCGGGAGCGGGGATTCGCCGTCGTGATAGAACCATCCTTTATTGGTGGCTTTGGCATCGCTTTCGCCTGGAAGCCAGAACCAGCCGTCTTCCGAGCCGTACATGCCGTTGTTTTCAGGGGCTACTCCCCGGTTTTCGGGCGACCAGTTGGTCTGCCCTGCCCAGCCGGCTTCGTTGCCAATCCAGCGTGCTTCTCCGCCGACGCCCCAGAGGACGCAGTCGGGGCATACTTTGTGGACGGAGTCGCGGAGGTTGGGTACATCGTAGTAAGTCTCCCGGTCAATGGAGCGGGTTTCGTTGGCTCCGCCGTAGTATCCGTCCCCTCCGTTTGCACCGTCGAACCACATTTCAAATTGGTCTGTGCCGTATGCGGCGAGTTCGGCGCATTGGCGGAGGAATACGCGGCTGACGTATTCAGGGGTGCCGTAGTAGGGGCTGTTGCGGTCCCAGGGGGAGATGTAGAATCCGTATTTCATGCCGAGCTGGACGGCGGCTTTTGCAAAGTCGCGCGGGATGTTGGTATTTTGTCCGTAGGCGTTGCCGGAACGGGTGATGTTGTGTGTAGTGGTGGCAGTGGGCCATAGGCAGAAGCCGTCATGGTGTTTGACGACGGCGATTCCTCCGCGCATGCCGGCGGCTTTTGCGACTTTGAGCCATTGTGCGGGGTCTGGCAGAGCTGTTGGGGCGAAGAGGGTTTCGTCTTCATCGCCGTACCCCCATTCTTTGCCGGTGTAGGTGTTCATGCCGTAGTGGAAGAAGGCGTAGAACTCGGTTTCCTGCCAGAGGAGTTGCCGTTCGTGCGGCACTGGATGTACAGGTGCCGGTTCGTTGTCGGGATTGGGTAGCGTTTGTTGCTTGAGGTGGAATGTGTTTTGCGCGTAGCTTTCGATGGAAAGTGCAAGCAGGCTGAGCGCAAAAGCTAATTGTGCCAGTCGTTTCATTGTTGTGTGTATTTGAGGTTATTGCTGCAGGCGCAGGTTGCTATTGGGTAAAAAGAAAGGTGGAAATGTTGTTTCCACCTTTAGCTTTTTTAGATTTTGTCGAAATCGACATCGTAATTCGAGGCGGGAGTGTACTCTTGTCCGCTTTCTTTCAGCAGTTTTTTTGTGTATTCAACCACTTCTTGCAATCCTTCGGTGAATTTGTCGAAATCTTCTTTGTAAAGGAAGATTTTGTGTTTTTCGAAGTTTTGGCTTCCGTCGTCTTCAAATCTTTTCTTACTTTCTGTGATTGTCAGATAATAGTCGTTGTTGCGAGTCGCCTTCACGTCGAAGAAATAGGTTCTTTTCCCTGCTTTCACCGGAATTGAGTAGATTTCTTCCCGGTCGTTTTCCATACTTCCTTTTCTTTCGTATCCTTCCATGTTTCAGTTGATTAATGTTTTTGTTTAATTCGGCTATCAAATTCTAATTAATTCGGCGTCAAATATAGACAAAAAAGTTCATAAATAAATCATTTTACATGAAAATGTTTGTTCGTTTGTGGCAATTTTCTTTTTTACTGCTGGAATGCCCCTTTTTTCATAGTTGATTGATCCATTGCTGAAGGGCGTTTTTGTTTGTCCTGTTCAGCAATTTGCCGTCTTTCCATTTCAAATCCGGGTAGGTCTTTTTTAATTCGTTGACGCTGTTGTTAACGCCGCTTCCTCCAGAGGTGGCGAAGGGAATGAGCGTCTTGCCTTTGAGGTTGTGGCTTTCGATGAATGTGTTGATGATGCGTGGGGCTAAATTCCACCAGATAGGATAGCCGATGAAGATGGTATCATAAGTGGGGAGGTCCGTTGCTGTTGTTTTCAGTTCCGGACGTGCCTGGGGGTCATTCATTTCCACAGAGCTCCGGGATTGCTTGTTGTTCCAGTCCAGGTCTGCTGAAGTGTAGGCGCTTTTTGGGGCGATTTCATAGAGCGTGCCGCCGGTCAGGTCGGCAATGTCCTTGGCAACTTGGGCTGTCGTGCCGGTTGCCGAGAAGTAAGCCACTAATGTTTTGGATGTTTTCATGTCTTTGTTGTTTTGTGCGCAGAGGGTAAAGCTTGTAGCTACGATAACTGCGGCGGTTAATAAAATCTTGTTCATGTCTTTGTGTATTTTTATGTTCTCTGATTATAGTTTTTTTCCTGATGCAAAGTTAAGGAGGGCATTGTGGAATGAATATACCCGTATTACGGACGGTTGTAACCTATTTACGGATTCTGGTTAAAGGGCTATGGCAGTTTGGTCGGAAATACTTATTTTTGTTTTCAAATAAAAGAGGTTATGTTATGAAAGAAGATTTGATAAAGTTGGATACGGTGGATGCGTACAACCAATTGTTTGGTTTGGAGACGTTGCATCCGTTAGTGAACGTGGTAGATTTGTCGGAAGCGAACGGCTACCCTACCCATTTTACGGTTAATTATGGTATCTATGCCCTTTTTTTGAAAGATATCAAGTGCGGGGATATTCGGTATGGTCGGCAGGTCTATGATTATCAAGAAGGTACTATTGTCAGTTTTGCTCCTGGACAGGTTGCAGAGACGGAAATGCTGGAGGGAGTGAAGCCGATGGCGAAGGGCATTGTTTTTCATCCCGATTTGATTAAAGGTACGTCTCTTGGTCAGGAAATCAAGACCTATTCTTTTTTCTCTTATGATTCCAGGGAAGCCTTGCATTTGTCGGAGGAGGAAAAGGGAATTATTCTGGATTGTTTGGCAAAGATAAAGTTGGAGCTTTCTCATCCGATAGATAAATTGAGCAAACGCCTTATTGCACGTAATATTCAGCTTTTGTTGGATTACTGCATGCGTTTTTATAACCGTCAGTTTGTGACCCGCACGGAAGTGAACAAGGATGTGCTTTCCCGTTTTGAATTTTTGCTTGACGATTATTTCCGGAATGGGAAAACCCGTACGGAAGGTGTACCGACAGTTCGTTATTTTGCGGATAAGGTGTTCTTGTCACCAAACTATTTTGGCGATTTGATTAAAAAGGAGACCGGCAGAAGTCCTCAGGAATACATTCAGGGAAAAATGATAGATATGGCGAAGGAGATGTTGTTGGGTACGGAGAAGACGGTCAGCCAGATTGCAGATGATTTGGGGTTTCAATATTCCCAGCATTTCAACCGCATTTTTAAAAAGAATGTGGGGCAATCCCCCAATGAGTACCGTAGGTTGCAAGCCAATGCCTGATGAAGAAAAAACGGACGCCTCGACAAAGCGTCCGTTTTTTCATTGTTGTTTTTGGATGGGGATATTATTTTTCAAGTTGGCTGTAAGCTTCGTCTGTTACGGGTTCGAGCCATTCGTTGGAGGTGTTTTCTCCCGGAATTTCAAAAGCGAGGTGGGCGAACCAACTGTCAGCAGCGGCACCGTGCCAATGTTTGACGTTGGCAGGAATGTGTATCACGTCTCCGGGCAACATCTGTACGGCAGGCTTTCCTTCTTCTTGATACCAGCCGCGTCCGGCTACACAAACAAGCATTTGTCCGCCTCCTTTAGTTGCATGGTGGATGTGCCAGTTGTTGCGGCATCCGGGTTCAAAGGTGACGTTGCTGAACGGGATTTGCTCCTTGGAAATGGGAGCTAAGTAGCTGTTGCCGATAAAATATTTGGCATAAGCCGTGTTGGGCTCTCCTATGGGGAAAATCATTTCTTGTTGGAAGGCTGCCATGCCATTGTCTGTTTCTGTGGTGTCTGCCCAGACGTCTTTAGCCAGGCGGAACGCTCCCCATGCGTTGGGCCATCCGGCATAAAAGGCAATATGGGTAAGCATTTCGGAAATCTCTGTACGGGTTATGCCGTTTTGTTTGGCAAATTGCAAGTGGTGGGTGAGAGAAGAATCAATAATTCCCTTGCCCACAAGGGTGGCGATAGTAATCATGCTACGATCGTGCGGGCTGAGTCCCGGGCGGTTCCATACTTCCCCGAAAAGGACATCGTCATTCAGTTCTGCGAATTTGGGTGCAAATTCCCCCAATTGTGTGCGCCCGGCAGTCTGTGTAATCTTTTCTTGTGCCATCATGTCTTGAATATTAATTGTTGAAATCATCAATAATAGAAATAACGCTTTTTTCATGGTATTGAGTATATAAAGTGAATATTTATTTCGATACAAAGGTAATCCGCTTCCGATGCAAAAGAAATACCCAAATTACAGACACTTGTAACTTATTTACAGAAATTCCTCCAGCCGCCGCCGATTCCGCTTTTTTCGTTATCTTTGTGCCTCGGACAGCCGTATTGTCTGTCTGTTTTTTAATGTTACGGATATGTATGAATATATAAAAGGTACAGTGGCTGAAGCCACCCCTACCTATGTCGTGGTGGAATGCGGTGGGATAGGGTATTATGTGAATGTGACTTTGAACACTTATTCCCGGCTTGCGGCAGGGCAGGATGTTTTGCTTTATCTGCATTTGATAGTGCGGGAGGATGCGCATTTGCTTTATGGGTTCTTTACGCGGGAAGAGCGGGCATTGTTCCGGCAATTGATTTCCGTGTCAGGCATTGGGGCAAATACGGCGGGTGTTGTGCTGAGTTCCATGACGGTGGATGAAGTGGTGAATGCTATTGTCACGGAGAACGTGAATGCCATCAAAAGCGTGAAAGGAATAGGGCTGAAGACAGCGCAACGGGTGATTATTGAATTGAAGGACAAAGTTGCCGGTATGGGTAGCGGTGCAGTTGAATTTGTTCCGGCGGGCAAGTCGGCAGTAAAGGAGGAAGCTTTGGCGGCATTGGTGATGTTGGGGTTTGTGCGTGGGCAGGCTTCCAAGGTGTTGGACAAGCTGGTGGCTTCGAACCCCTCCCAGACCGTGGAAGAATTGATAAAAGCAGCATTAAAACAGTTATAAACAGAGTAA
This sequence comes from Candidatus Odoribacter faecigallinarum, assembly GCA_019114285.1. Classification (GTDB taxonomy): domain Bacteria; phylum Bacteroidota; class Bacteroidia; order Bacteroidales; family Marinifilaceae; genus Odoribacter; species Odoribacter faecigallinarum. Next base: position 18,494 of record DXFT01000199.1, on the reverse strand, counting down.
CATGGAGTATGAGATTTTAGTGAACAATCCTTGGCAGGAGAATACCGTGGTGCTTTATGACGGGACAGGAGAGGCGGCAATCGTGGATTGCGGTTGCTTTACTCAGGAGGAGCGGCAGCGGTTGGAGGACTTTCTGGCGGCGCGGCAGTTGAAGCCGGTGTTGTTGTTGGATACCCACTTGCATCCCGACCATGTGTTCGGGAACGGGTTTATGAAAGAGCGTTATGGTTTGTTGGCACAAGCGTCGCAGGCGGATGAGCCTTTATTGGCACATGCGCCGGAATATGCCGCCATGTTAGGCTTGCGGGGAATGGAGCAGCCACCTGCTTTGGGAGCATATCTATGGGATGGCGACCGGGTGAAGTTCGGGGCTTCGGAGTTGGAGGTAATAGCAGTGCCGGGGCATTCGCCGGGAGGTTTGTGTTATTACAGTGAGGCAGATAGTTTGTTGCTGGCAGGGGACGTGCTTTTTGCCGGGAGTGTAGGACGGGCGGATTTGCCGGGCGGTGATGCACGTGCCTTGATAGAAGGGATAAAGAATAAGTTAATGTGCCTGCCCGACGGGACAAAAGTGATTGCAGGGCATGGAGGAATGACGACGATCGGGGAGGAAAGAAAATATAATCCGTTTTTAAGATGATAGGACTGATAGTTGCCATGGAGTCGGAGTTCCGGCTTGTGGAAGCTTTGCTTGAAGCAAAGAAAGAAGAGTATTTTCGGGGAATCCGTTTCCTGTGCGGCAAGGTGGGGGAACGGGAAGTGGTATTGATGCATTCGGGCATCGGCAAGGTTTGTGCGGCTGCCGGAACAGTGGAACTGATTGACCGTTATGCTCCGGAATGCGTATTGAATACCGGTGTGGCAGGTGGCATTGATGCTTCCCTGCAAGTGATGGACGTGGTGGTGGGGAGCGAAGTGGTTTATCATGACGTGTGGTGTGGTGACGGGAATGCTTTGGGGCAAATTCAAGGGATGCCTGCCCGTTTTGTTGCCGACGGCCGGCTGGTACAGGCAGCAATGGCGGCAGAAGGGGAGGTGCGTGTGCGTAGCGGCTTGATTTGCAGTGGTGACCGTTTTGTTTCGAATCGCGAGGAGCTGGAGGAGATTAAGGGGAATTTCCCCGAAGGGTTGGCAGTGGATATGGAGAGCGGTGCGATTGCACAGGTGTGCCACATGTATGGTGTGCCTTTCCTGAGTTGCCGTATCATCAGCGATACGCCCGGCGTGGTGGAGGATAATTTCCTGCAATACTTGGATTTCTGGACAGTGGCGCCGGAGAAGTCCATTCATGTGTTACGACAAATAATAGAAAGATTATGAAGAAAATACCGAGCTTTACGATTGACCATCTCCGTCTGTTGCGGGGAATTTACGTGTCCCGCAAGGATAACATCGGCGGGGATGTAGTCACGACGTTTGATATCCGGATGAAGGAACCTAACCGGGAGCCTGTCCTCGGGCAGGGCGAGTTGCATACCATTGAGCACTTGGCGGCTACTTATTTGCGCAACCATCCCGTGTGGGGTGAACGGATTGTCTTTTGGGGACCGATGGGCTGCTGTACGGGTAATTATTTCCTGGTGCGGGGCGATTTGGAATCGCGGGATATCGTGGAGTTGATGCGCGAGACTTTCCGTTTCATTCGCGACTTCGAGGGGGAAGTGCCGGGCGTTGCGCCTAAGGATTGCGGGAATTACCTGCTGCACAATTTGCCCATGGCGAAGTATGAAGCGGACAAGTACCTCCGCGAGGTGCTCGATGTGATAGAGGAAAAGAACCTCGTCTATCCGGCATAAAGATGCCCGCTCACCGCTCGATGGGCTTGTAATTCTCGCGTTCGAGGCGGTCTGTGGTGTTGGCGCAGTGGATGCCCAACTTTTTCATGGCTTTGTTCCTGCCGATGTGGATTTCGGGGAATTTGCCACCCTTCTTGACAAGGATGGTAATCGCCAGCCCCGCGAGGGCGATGGCAAGCAGGACAACGACGATGAGGAATACAGTGAGAAACATGGCTTGCTGTTGTTTTGAGTTTTACTGTTGCAAAAATACAAATGTTATCCGTTATGGCAAAAAAAGAAGTAGTAGAAGGTATTTTTAATGACATTGCGCCCAAGTACGATTTATTGAACCATCTTCTCTCCCTGAACATCGATAAGGGGTGGCGGCGTAAGGCGATGCGTTGTGTGGAGGAAGATGGAAAGGGGCATCTGCTGGACGTGGCGTGCGGGACGGGGGATTTCTCCATTGCGGCATGCCGTGCCGGGGTGAGGCAGGTGACAGGCATTGACATTTCTGCCAACATGGTGAACATCGGGCGCAAGAAGGTGGCGGAAGCCGGCTTGGCAGGTCAGATTGACCTGAGGAGCGGGGACTCCGAAGCGATGGAGTTTAGTGACAATACCTTTGATACGGTGACAGTGGCTTTCGGGGTGCGCAACTTTGAGCATTTGGAACAGGGATTGCGTGAGATGTATCGGGTTTTGCGCCCTGGGGGCAAGGTCATTATTCTGGAATTTTCCATGCCGGAGCATTTCCCCATGAAACAACTGTATAAGTTTTATTTCCGGCGTGTCCTCCCGGTCGTCGGTGGCTGGGTCTCCGGCAACCGGGGCGCATACACCTACCTGCCGGAATCGGTCATGAAATTCCCGCAAGGCAGGGCATTTCTCGACATCATGGCCCGTTGTGGCTTTCAGGGTGCCGCTCGTCATAAGCTGACTTTTGGCATTGCAAGTCTTTACACGGGTAAGAAGTAAGGCAGGGGGCTTAGCCCAGAAGGGCGAACAAGAGGGTGGAAAGGGATACTACTTTCAGTTGGGCATCCAATGCCCGCCCTTTGCTTTGTGCCACCTGTTTCAAATGCAGGACGAAAATAGGTAATGTCAGCAGGAACAGGAATTTCTCCGGCCGGCAGTCGTGGAATACCGTGTAGATGGTCATGCACACGAAGGCGGCGATAATCAAGGCAAACTGGTAAACTTTGGCACGCTTGATGCCAATAATGACGGGAATCGTGCGTTTCCCGCAGCGGCGGTCGTTCTCCATGTCGCGCATATTGTTTAGGTTTAGCACTCCCATGGACAGCAGCCCGATGGAGGAGGCTGGCAGGAATACCAAGGCATCCACCCGGTGGCTCATCAGGAAATAGGCGCCCATGACGCTCAGCAGTCCGAAGAACAGGAACACGAAGAGGTCGCCCAACCCCCGGTAGCCGTATGCTCCTTTTCCCACCGTATATTTGATGGCAGCAGCGATAGCGGCTGCACCAAGGAGGAGCATGATAATGCCGTCGCGAGTGAGCAGGCTTTCAAAAGCCGTATAGACCAGCACGGAGCCAAAACCCACGGAGAATAGCACGAATAACAGGATGGCACGCTTGAACTCTTTTAACGACAAGGCTCCGGATTGGATGCTTCGGATAGGACCCAGTCGGTCGGCATTGTCCGTACCTTTCTGCAAATCGCCCAATTCATTGCAAAGATTTGAAAGGATTTGCAGGCAGAGAGTAGTTGCCAATGCCAACAAGAAGGTAGGCAGGTGGAAATACCCGTCAGCGCGAGCCAACAAGCTACCTGAAATAATGCCTGCCACGGAGAGGGGCAGCGTGCGTAGCCGGAAACTGGCGATGTAATACTTCGCTTTGCCCATCTTATTCTATCAGTCCTCTGCCTTTTTTCACGATTTCTTTGGATTCTTGGAGCTGTTTGAGTACTTTGTCCAAGATGCCGTTAATGAAAGCGCAACTTTTGGGGGAACTGTAGGTTTTGGAAATTTCAATGTATTCGTCCAAAGTCACTTTTATGGGGATAGAAGGGAAATTCCGGAGCTCGGAGATGGCGCAACTCATAATGAGTTTGTCCATGTCGGAGATGCGTTCTATTTCCCAGTTTGGGGCGTATTGGTCAATGATAGGTATGTTTTTTTCGTATTCAAGGAAGGCTCTCCTTGCCAGGGTACGGGCAAATTCATGGTCTTCCTGCACTTTATATACAGGATAAAGGAGGTCGGATTCATTATTCATATCCGGCTGAATGCGCCAGAGGGTTTTATAAACAATGCTGAGGACCAGTTCAAAGTCATCGTTCCAGTAGATATTTTTTTCTTCCATGACTTGAAAGAAAAAATCATCTTGTATAATGAGTTCAGCGAAAATGTCCAGCACGAGTTGCTTGTGTTCCTCGAAAGTCACTTGCGGCTGGTTCATGTATTGCTTGTATTTTTCCCAATTGACAAGTTTGTTGTAAAAATAGACAATTGTTTCCGGCGAGGCATTCCAGCTAATCAGATTACTGTTGATGTATAACAGGAATTTGCGGTTTTTTTCGATAATATCGAACACTGGGTTTTCAACAAAGCGCATATTAGGGTGCAAATCCTCGTTGGAAGCGATGTGCCGGTTGCGTGCCGTATCGATTTTTTGGAATGCTTTATGCCTTAACTCTGTTAGTAACAATAGGGTTTCGTAATAAAGGTCGGTGCTTTTTTTCATACTTTGCATCAAGTCGCGTTCGATTTCTGCGAGAGTTGCCCTATCTTTTTTACTGTATGCGTAAAGTAATTGCAGGACTTTGATTCTGATTAATCTTCTACTTGTCATTTTATTTGCAAGAACTATTATATATAAAATATGTCATTGTTTGGCGGGGCAAAAGTAGGAAATAAAATGTAAAATGGGAAAGGGGAGATGAAAAAAAACTATCTTTGTCGGATTAAAAGTAGCGGAGTATGATTAAAAATATAAGTATAAGCAATTATGCATTGATTGACAAGACGGAAATAGCTTTGGAACCGGGATTGACCGTCATTACGGGCGAGACGGGAGCAGGTAAATCTATCTTGTTGGGGGCAATTGGTTTGACTTTGGGGCAGCGGGCGGATGCTTCGGCGATTATGGATAAGGGAAGGAAGTGTGTGGTGGAGATTGAGTATGAAGTGGGGGGATATGGATTGCGGGAATGGTTTGAGGAGAATGATTTGGATTATGCCGATTGTGTGATCGTGAGGCGGGAGGTGACGGCAGAAGGGAAGTCGCGGGGATTTATTAATGATACTCCGGTAAATAACAAAGTGCTGAAGGAATTTGGCGGGTTTATGGTGGATATACATTCACAACATCAGTCTTTGTTGTTGGGAAAGCCCGGTTTCCAGGCAGATATTTTGGATGCTTTTTGCGGGAATGACAGCCTGTTGTTGGAATATGGAAAGTTGTATGCTTCTTACCGGAAAGGGGTGTCATCGCTGGAAGCTTTGAAAAAACGGCTTGAAGAGGCGGAAAAGGAGGAGGAATATTTGCGTTTCCGTTTCAACCAGTTGGAGGAAGCACGTTTGCAGGTGGGGGAGAAAGAGGAGTTGGAGCGTGAATTGGATGTATTGACCCATGCAGAGAGCATCAAGTCCGTGTTGGGAGGGATGTCCTGGCAATTGAGGGAGGAAGAACATTCGGTCATGGGGGTGTTGAAGGGGATTGTGCATGGCTTGGAAGGCATCTCCGGTTTTTTGCCGGAAGCAGGGGAATATCTTGGGCGCTTGGAGTCAGTTGCGATTGAGTTGAATGACTTGGCTGATGAGGCGGAACGGAAGGGAGAGAGCGTGGAGTATGATGCAGGCAGGATAGAGGCGATAAATGCCCGCTTGAATGTGCTCTATGATTTGTTGTATAAATATAAAGTGGACTCGGTAGAGGACTTGGTGAAACTTCGGGATTCGCTGGGGGGGCAATTAAGGCATATTGAGGGTGCTGGCGGGGAAGTGGAGGAGATGGAAAGGAAGTTGGAGCAAATGGCAGCACAATTGAAGGAATTGGCGCTTCAGATTCATGAGGCGCGGGTAGGTATGGAGGGAAAGTTGTGTGAAGAAATGAAGCGTTTGCTCACGGGATTGGGCATCCGGCATGCGGAATTTGTGGTACGGGTAGTGCCGTTGGAACAGTTTACCCCGACAGGATGCGACGAAGTGGAATTCTTGTTTTCTGCCAATAAGAACCAGCAACCCGGTGAAATAGCCAAAGTGGCATCGGGAGGGGAAATTTCAAGGGTCATGTTGGCATTGAAATATGTGTTGTCCGGCAAGCGGCAGTTGCCGACCATTGTATTTGATGAAATCGATACGGGGCTTTCTGGTGAAGTGGCACACCGTATGGCACAGATGATGAAGGAGATGGCGGAGCGGATGCAAGTCATCAGCATTTCCCATTTGCCGCAGATTGCGGCTGCCGGCAATTGCCATTTCAAGGTGTACAAGGAGGATAACCCGGAGATGACGGTTTCCCGCATTTGCAAACTTTCCCGCGAAAGCCGGATTCGTGAAATAGCCGGAATGATGAGCGGGGAAAAAATTTCAACAGCAGCTCTGCAGGCGGCTGAAAACTTGTTAGGATTGAGATAAGGGGATAAAGCGGATATTTGTGGCTTTGTACGTAATTTTGCCTTCCTCTTGCAGGAATCGGGAAGAGGGAATGTGAAGTTAAGCGAAGTAAGAGGCTTGTTTAGGAGAAATTATTAATTGAAAGAAAGTTATGGCAAAGAAATTGGATTTGAATGTGAAAAATACCATTAAGGATTTACGGGAAGATTATGGCAAAATGCCTCCCCAGGCAACGGATTTGGAAGAGGCGGTATTGGGTGCCCTGATGCTGGAGAAGGATGCTTTTGCCATTGTCGGGGATATGTTGAAGCCGGAGGTATTTTACAAAGATGCCCACCAGCGGATATTCCGGGCAATACAGAAGTTGTGCATCAATGACGAACCGGTTGATTTGCTGACCGTGAGCGAGGCTTTGAGGCAGAGCGGGGAGTTGGAGGCAGTGGGGGGATACCCTTATTTGTCGCAGTTAACCTCGAGGGTGGCTTCTGCCGTGCATATTGAGTTCCATGTGCGGATTATCATCCAAAAATATTTGCAGCGCAAATTGATAGGCATTTGCACGGAATTGCAGGAAATGGCGTATGATGACACGGTGGACGTGTCAGATTTGATAGACAAGGCACAAAAGTCTGTTTTTGACATTGCGGACAGTAACATCAAGAAAGACACGGCAGAAATTGCCCCGATTATTGAGATGGCAATCAAAGGCATCCAGAGTGCTTCGGAACGTCCGGACGGCATCAACGGGGTCCCTTCTGGCTTTACGGCGCTGGATTCGGTCACTGCCGGCTGGCAACCCTCGGACTTGGTCATCATAGCAGCCCGTCCTGCCATGGGTAAGACGGCGTTTGTATTGTCCATGGCACGGAATATGGCTGTGGTACACAAGCAGACCGTGGCGATATTTTCATTGGAAATGTCTGCTGTCCAATTGGTCACCCGTCTGATTGCCGGGGAAACGGAGCTGAATTCCGAGAAATTGAAAACAGGTAAATTGACTTCGGAAGACTGGCAGCAGTTGCATAGCCGTATCAAGGCTCTGGTGGAAGCTCCCATCCTGGTGGATGACACGCCCGCCCTCTCCATTTTTGAATTGCGGGCAAAATGCCGTCGCCTGAAACAAAAGTATAACATGCAAGTGTTGATTATCGACTATTTGCAGTTGATGACGGCAGGGGCGGATATGCGTGGCAACCGGGAGCAGGAAGTAAGTATGATTTCCCGCCAGTTGAAGATTATTGCCAAGGAACTCAATATCCCTGTTATAGCGCTTTCACAGTTAAACCGTGGCGTAGAGGCGCGTCCGGACAAAAAACCGATGCTTTCGGACTTGCGTGAATCCGGTTCCATCGAGCAGGATGCGGATATGGTGTTATTCATCCACCGTCCGGAGAAATACGGCATTACGGAGGACGGCGAGGGCAACTCGCTGAGGGGCATCGCTTCGATAATCATTGCCAAGCACCGTAACGGGGCAGTCGGGGAAATAAATCTCCGCTTCAGGGCGGAATTGACCCGGTTTGAAAATTTGGAGACTTCCTCGCCTTTTGCTTTTAATGAGGCGAAAGAGTCGTTTACGGAGACTTACTCCTCCAAGATGAATGATGAGGAACCGCCTGCCCTTGACCAAGGTTTTGCCTCATTCCGGGGAGGGTTTGACATGAACGGGGGTTTTGAAGATGCTCCTTTTTAAATGATGATGTGCGATGAAAGCCAAGTTGTTGTTTTTACTGAAGTATTATGTATATTGGGTGGCGCTCTCCTTGTTTGCGAAGGGGATATTCATGCTGTATGAATGGAAGGATTCTGCCACGCTGGAAGTGGGGGATATATTCAAGGTGCTGTGGAAAGGCCTGCCCTTGGACTTGTCCTTGGCAGGGTATATCCTGATGCTTTCTTCTGCCGTGATGGCGCTTTCCTGTTTTTTCAGCCGGCGGGTGATTCGCCGGGTCTATGGGGTCATTACATGGATTTTCCTGTTATTCTTCTATATTGTCGTGGTGGTGGACTTGGAATTGTTCCGGAATTGGGGGTACCACATCGACACGACCCCGTTGATGTACCTGAAGACCCCGCAGGAAGCGATGGCTTCGACCCCCTTGTGGTTGACGGTATGCCTTTTGTTGATGATTGCTGCGCTTGCGTTTGGCTCTTGGCTGGTTTACAAACGTTGGGTTGTTTCCTCCCTGCATGATGAGCGGAAGAATTATTGGGGCATCCCCGTTTTTCTGGTTATTGGAGGGTTGATGCTGATACCGGTACGGGGCGGGTTCAATGTGTCGCCATTGAACAGCAGTTTCGTTTTTTTCCATACGACGAACATGTATGCCAACCAGGCAGCCATCAACCCTGTATGGAACTTTGTTTTTGAGTTGTTGCATGCGAAAGGCTTGGAGACGCAATATGCTTTTATGCCGGAAGAAGAGGCGGAGCGGATTGTGGCTGAGGCGGGGCAGACGGCAGGGGATTTTCCGGAACTCTTGTCCACGAGACGCCCCAATATCGTGTTTTTGCTGTTGGAAAGTTTCACTGCCAACGCGGTGGAAGCCTTGGGCGGAGTGCCGGGAGTGACTCCCAATTTGAACGCCTTGGCAAAAGAGGGGGTCTTGTTTTCCCGCATTTATGCTACGGGTGCGCGTTCAGACCGGGGCATGGTGGCGGCAATCAGCGCCCTGCCTTCCAATCCATCGGTTGCCCTGATTAATTATCCCAATAAAATCATGAATTATCCCCGCTTCCCCAAAGATTTGGAAGCGGTGGGCTATGAGACCCGTTATTATTATGCCGGAGACATCAACTTCGGTAATTTCCGTTCGTATGTGACGATGAGTTTCCAGGGCATGGTGACGGAGGACGATTTTTCGGGCGAAGCGATAGCCAACCGTTTCAAGTGGGGGGTGCATGACGAATACATGTTTGAACGCTTGTATGAAGATATCTGCCAAGCCAAGGAACCCTTCATGTACATGGCGTTCAATATGAGCAGCCACGAGCCTTTCACCGTGCCCGGGGAGGTGAAGTTCCCCGGCAATGACACGGAACACCTGTTTATGAATGCCATTTATTACAGTGACCGTTGCCTGGGCGACTTTATCCGGAAATGCAAGGAATCCGGCATTTGGGACAACACCTTGTTCATCCTGATGGCAGACCATGGCACGAGGCACATCAAGCATGTGGACCCCAATATGCCGGAGGCTTACCACATTCCGTTGATATTGGCGGGAGGCGTGGTGCAGGCGCATGACACGGTGGTCTCCACCATCGGCTCACAGACGGACATGGTGGCTACCGTGCTGGCACAATTGGGGCTGGACCCTTCCGGATACAAATACAGCCGGAATCTGCTTGCCCCGCAGGCATATCCCTTTGCTTTTTATTCCTATCCCAATGCGGCGGCAGTGGTCTCGGAGGCAGGGGTAAGCATCATGAATCTGCAAAGCAGGCAATTTGTTGCCGGCGATACGTTGAGCCGGAACAAAGAGCTTTTGCAGGCTTATTTACAGGAAATCACGACTGTATTAAAGTGACAGAAGTCCGGCATGACGGAAAAACAACTTTGCGGCATGATGATGATAACCACTTGAAATATAGTTGTGTTTTCGGTCTGTACACGGTCTGTTCCCGTTCTGTTCCCGTATCAAAGCCGTTTCAACTCCGATTTATCCCCCTTCTTCCTCTCATTGGCATGGGCGGAGGAAGGGGGATGTTTAGGCAGGGCAACCGGTGTGTTGCCTGATTTGACCCCTATATCTCCTTTATATCGCTTCCTGTTGTTTCCTTGGTTGTTTACTCTGTTTCCTGTTTTAATGTGATTTGGGTGATGACGGGGCGCAAGCCGACTCTTCCTGGGTAACCGATGAAGCCCTGCCCCCGGCTGACATGCAGGTATTGCTTCCCTTCCCGGTACAGTCCGTCGTATTCCGGGTAGAAGTATTTGGACGGGCTCCATTCCCAGTTGCCGATTTGTATGCCCGCTTGCATGGCGTGCGTGTGGCCGGATAAAGTCAGGGGGATGGGATGGCTGAGTACTTCTCCCCGCCAGTGTGACGGGTCGTGTGAGAGCAGGATGACGGGGGCTTCCGGGCTTAATCCCCGGAGCGCTTCATCCAATTTTCCATACCGGGGGAAAGGGGGATTGCCCCAGTTCTCAACGCCGGCGAGCCACAGAGTGTCGTGCTGGCAGGTGAGCGGGACATGGGTGTTGTCCAACATGTGGAAGCCCATTGCCTGCATGTTTTTATAAAATTGGCGCATGTTTTCTTCCCGGGCTTCCCGGCTGTCCCAACGGACATAATGGCCGTAGTCGTGGTTGCCGGTGACGGCGTATTTCCCGTAAGGGGCGTGTAGTTGCCGCAGAACGGGAATCCAATGGGGCATTTCGCTTGCCATGTTGTTTACCATATCTCCGGTGAAGACGATTAAATCCGGATGCAGGCCATTCACTTCTTCTACCAGACGGGAGATGCCTTTGTAATTTTTGCCGTAACTGCCTAAATGTATGTCGGAAAGTTGTACGATTTTGAACCCGTCAAAACTTGCCGGAAGGTGGGTGACGGGGACTTCCACGTTTGTGATTTTATAGTTGTACCTCCCTCCTGTGATGCTGTATAACTGTACGATAAATAGGATGATGGCAATTCCCCTGGCGGCGAAATCCACGATATGGAACAGGGAGGGAAGGTGCTTTTTGAATAGGTATCCGAGCCCGTATAAAACCAGGTAGAGTAATTTAGGTACGTAAAACAAAAAAATGACGGCAATCAGTTGGCTTGTCCAAAGATGCCTTTCCGGGCTTTCTGTTTTGGACATGACCCATGGAATAACGAGAACACATAGAATGAAAAGCAGCGAATGAAGAAGATAAATGGTTTTAAACCCTTTCTTCTGAAACCATTTTTTTAGCCGGTAACCGAATAGGAAGTCGGTCAGGATGATAAATGCAAGACTAACAATGATGGTGAATGGCATGTTTTTTCATTCTATGTGTCGCGTTAAACCGTTGGATTATTTCAGGAAAAATTCTGTTGTTCCGATAATTTCGTTGTCACAGAAGAGTTCTGCCGTGTATTTCCCTTTTATCAGGCTGCCGTCATTGGGCCAGTAGATTGCCATTTCCAGCCGTTCGCCTTCGTAGGTGATTTCCCGTTTGGCAGAATAGGTCAGTGACACATTTTCGTATTTGAAGAATGATTTGTCGCTGAATGCGATTACTTTGTCATCGGGACGTTTCAGGCGGAGGTAAATGGTGCGTTGGCCTCTTTCTGTCGTGATGTTTTTGCTGATGGCAAATTCCGCTTTCAGGTTAAAGCATTTTTTCCAATTGGTTTCCTTGTCTTTTTTGTTCACAGGGTAAACGACAAAGTTCTCAGCCCGCAAGGCGCTGGCACGGGCAATGACTTCTTTCATGTCCTTTTGCTGGTTTTCCAGTTTTTGGTTGCGTTCGCGCACCCAGTTCATTTGTTTGCGCACTTCTGTATTTTCCTGTGCCAGTTTTTGGTTCAATTGGTTGAGCGAGTCAATTTGGACGACATAGCTGCGGAGCACGTTTTTCAAGGTGCCGATTTCCCGTTTGTACCGGTTGATTTCCGCGTATGAATTGTCCCTGAATTTTTTCATCTGGTCTAATAATTGGGCTATTTTTTCCTGTTCTCCCAATAATTTTGCGTTCAGGGTGTCATTATTTGTTTTTAAGTCGTCGTAATTGTGGCTGAGTTCGGTCAATTCTTGTTCCAATAATTCTTTTTCCTGGTGGATGGCGGCAATGTGCGCTTTGTTCTCATTCCGTTCAATCATGAAGAAAATGAACAGGGCAATGAGTATAACAGCCAGACACACAATGATAACGACTAATACTTTGTCTTTTTTGTCTTTGATTACTTTGTTCTCTTCCATATTTATGATTATTTGTTTTATGATTTCTGTCAACCTTTGGCAAAGGTAGCATAATTTCATTCATATCATTTTGCTTGGAATGATTTTTTTGCTTAATATTGTTTCGGATAAATGAATGCGACTTATGAAAGAAGAATTTTTACAATATGTCTGGGCAAATTCCTTGTTTAAAAGCCGTGATTTTGTGACTGTTTCGGGTAAGAAAGTGGAAATTCTGAATACAGGCAGCCGGAACCGGGATGCGGGTCCTGATTTTTTTAATGCCCGAATCCGTATTGGGGGCATGGAGTGGGCAGGCAATGTGGAGATCCATTGCCGTAACAGCGATTGGAACCGCCATGGGCACCAGGAAGACAAGGCATACAATAATGTGATATTGTCCGTGGTGGGCGTTGCTGATACGAAGGTATATACGCAGGAAGGAAGGGAAGTGGAGACGTTGGTGCTGGATTATGCAGAGCAGTTGTACCGTGAATACCTTTATCTGGTGAACAATCCCTTGCGTCCGGGATGCCGTTATGCTTTTGAACGCATAGAGCCTGCTTATTTCCGGATTGCCTTGCAGTCGCTGGCTGTCGAGCGTTTGGAAAGGAAATGCGGCGCTGTCCGTTTAGTGTGGGAGCAGACCCGCCATGATTGGGAAGAATGTTTTTACCGGATGATTTGTAAATACTGGACCGGGAATGTCAATGCGGAACCTTTTTACCAGTTGTCGGCGTTGTTGCCTTTCCGGTTGCTGATGCGCTATGCAGACCGCCCTCTTGCGCTTGAAGCCCTGTTGCTGGGTTGTTCCGGCTTGTTGGACATGGAGGAAGAGGATGAGTATGTTTGCCGTTTGAAGCAGGAATTCCAATACTTGAAAAATAAGCACCGGTTGCCTGTCATGGCTGCCGAGCAGTGGAAGTTCATGCGGGTGCGTCCCCATGCTTTCCCTCCGCTGCGCATTGTGTTGCTGGCAACCTTTTTGCAGGGATTCGGCACATTGTTGCCCCGGATGTTGCAGGCTTCTTCGGTAAAGGAGTTGGAAGGGCTTTTGACGGTGAGGCTTCCCGGGCACTGGGAACAGCATTTCCGGAAAAAGACAGGCGTCCGTTCCTGCCAGTTGGGCATGACTGTGAAAAGAATCTTGATTATAAATGCAGCCGTTCCTTTCGTGTTTCTATATGGCATGGAGCAGGGCGAGGAAGAATTGCAGGAGAAGGCTCTGAGGTGGTTGGAGGAATGCCCGCCTGAGAACAATTATATTATCCGGCAGTGGGAAGATTGGAAGGAGTCTGTAACTTCGGCTTTGCAGACGCAGGCGCTGATAGAATTGGCAAAGGAATACTGCGAAAAGCACCGTTGCCTGCAATGCCGGTTCAGCAAGGAGATATTGAAACGGGCAGACTAAGCTACGGCAGCATGTCGTAGGTCTCTGCACGGAGCTCCGTGGGGTAATTGATGCCCCTTTTTTCAAGGCTGATGAGCCAATCTTCCAGTTCTTCCTGGCGAAGGGTGTATAATACATCCCGGAAAGCCTCTATTTGCTCGTCCGTGTAATCTTCGGGAGGAATCTGTTTGTACTCGTCCAATTCTTCGTCGTTGAAATATTCGATGTGCGTATCCGCTTTTTTCAGCCCTTTTTCGCAAATGGCGTGCGCGCCACAGCAATCAGCAGGCGGGGCGGTCGTCTCCTCTTCGTTGCTGTCCCCTGATTTCTTGGAACGGATAAAAGTAAATAGGGCGACTATGACAAGCAGCCCTATGATTCCTGATAAGATATATAGCATTGGCGTTATTTGCTCAATTCGTTTTTCAACAAGTTTACCTGATTGGTCAATTTCTTGATTTCCGCGTCAGCTTCTGCTTTTGTTTTGCGTATCCAATTCAGTTTCTTGTTGAGTTCTTCGTAGTCTGCCTTCAATTTGGCAATTTCGTCCTCTTTCCCGGCGAGGTTGGAGGAAGCCGTTTCCAACTGGTTTTTGATTTTTTTGTTTTCAAATTCCAGGTTGGTCTGCACTTCATTCAATTGCTTGCGGAGTTGGTCGCGGTCTGCCGTGATTTTTTGCAGGCTGCTTTCGAGTGCCGCTATCTGCTCATTGGAAGATTGGGTAGTGCTTTTGATTTGGTCAGAAACATTGCTTAATTCTGACTTTAATTCTACCTGCTTGCTTTCCAAATTGCGGAGCTGGGTGTACAATTGGTCGATGGTTTTGTCTTTGCTGGCGTTGTTTTCGGTTAATTTGTAACGTATTGTATTAAAATCTTCCTCTGCGTTTTTCAGGTTTTCTTCCAATTGGCTTTTGTTTTTTTGCAGTGCTGCGATTTCCCGGTCAGCTTCCCTTTTGGCTCTGAGCAAATCTTCATATTTCTTTTTTGAGACACAAGAGGCCATGAGTGCGCATAAAAGGATAAATCCGTTGGCAAATAATACAGTTCTTCTCATAATGTATCGTTTTGTTTGGAAACAATTTTGTTTTGAATATTATAATTGCTTACTTTGGGGCAAATATACGGAATTAAATATAGAATTGTAACTAAAAACAAGGAAATGATGAAAAAGGGAGTGATTATATTGTTTATAATGATGGGATTTTTTCTGGTGGCTAAGGCTCAGGAAGACGGGAAAATGGTATTGACAGGAACGGTGGTGGACAGCCAAACCAATGAGCCGGTGGCTTTTGCCAATTTAGGCTTGTTGGGAACTGTGGCAGGGGTTGCTTCTGATATGGACGGGAATTTTGAGTTGCGTATTCCGGATAAATATGCCATTCATGTGGTACGTGTCTCGGCAGTGGGGTATGCTTCTGTGGAATACAAGGCATACGAGTTGCGCGACAAACCGGGCATGGTGATAAAATTGCGTCCTGTCAGTTATGGCATTGGCGAGGTGGATGTGTATGGGCAATTGCTGGTTTATAAAAAAATGCTTAGCAACGTGGTTTCCCATATCCATGACAATTATATCTCAAAACCTTATAATTATGAAGGGTATTTTAAATATGTGACTGATGGACCGGAAGGGGAGAAAACGAAGGAAGCTACTGTTACCGTTTATGATGCAAAAGGTTATGACCGTACAGACCCTGAGACTACTTTTAAAGAGGTTAATTACAAATTCAACGAAGTGCGCCGCAGCACTCCGCAAATTTCCGTGTTCGACGGTCTGACGTGTCTGGATGACATATTGACGGCGGACGTTGTGCGCAATACCCGTAATGTATTGGACATTGTCAATTCCCGGGATTACAAATTGAAAAGCAAGGGACGGATGCTCTATGAAGGCGATTCCGTACAGGTTATTTCCTATACGTTGGAAAAGCCATCGCTTTCTACAACGGGGACTTCTTCCGTTACAGCTTATTCTGGTGAGATTTACATCAACTTGCGTGATTTTGCAGTCTTGAAAAATGTGGTGAATATTTCCTCCCGCGATTTTAATTCTCTGGGCAGGCAGTTGGTGGCTATTGGCGAAAAGCCCAAGGCTGATGTGACAACCCAAATTGTGACGACTTATAAGAAGTTGAAATCCGTTTATTTCTTGAGCGGTGTCACCATCAATTATTCGTATGAAGAGGAGGGAGAGGAAGTCAGGGGGGACATGGAATTTGTCACGACGCGTGTGAATATGGATGCGCCTGAAGCCATAGAAGGGCGTACTTATTATGAAAATATAGTTGAAAACGAAGCCTTTTGGAATAGCTATACGACATATTTTGAAGAATAAGATTGGTTATGAATATTTCTGATTCTGATTTTCATCGGTTTGTTGAAGGAGACGGAAAAGCATTTGAGATTATTTTTAAAGCGTATTACAAGACGTTGGTTTCCTATTCCATGCGTCATGGATTGGAATTGATGGAGGCGGAGGATATTGTGCTTGAAGTTTTTCACCGTATATGGCAAATTCGTGAAGAATTGAAGTCTCCGTCGGCTTTGCATACCTTGCTTTATACTTCTGTGCGGAACCGTAGCTTGAATGTATATCGCAATTTGAGGAATCGCCAGCATCTTATTGAGGAAAATTTCCGGTATGAAGAATATGTGGAGGAACCCCATGATTATGTCGCTGAAGAGGAAATGGGGCGATTGTTGGATGAGGCTGTCGAAAAACTTCCGGGGCAGTGCAAGGTGGTGATAACTTCTTTGTTACAAGGTAAAAGCATGCAGGAAATCGCTGATGGCTTGGACTTGTCTGTCAATACGGTAAAGACTTATAAACAGCGGGGCATAGAAATGTTGAAGGATTTGTTGAGTGATACATCTTTCTTTGTATTAATGGTTTTGCTGCGAATTTGCCGGTAAGTGGAAAAAAAGTTGCTTCTTTTTGTCACCTGATTTTGAAGTTGCGGGTTTTTATTATAGAATGAAACAAGAAACGATATAAACAATGGACCCGATACTGAAAGAACTTTAGCCAAAGCTAAAGTAGAGAACAAACTTGTTTTTATAGATGTTTATACCACATGGTGTGGTCCGTGTAAACAAGTTGCAGCAGAAGTTTTTCCTAATAAATTGTTAGGAAGTTTCTACAATGAAATTTTTATTAACTACAAATTGGATGCAGAATCTCCTGAAGGAAAAGAATTCGTAAAAAGACATCCGATAGATGGTGTTCCCTCCTTCTTTTATGTAGATGGTAATGAACAAGTGATACACAAAATTGTAGGAGCGCGTGGTGTATTGGAATTTTTGCAAGAGGCAGAAATGGTAGGTACATATAAAAAATATGGAGGAATCGAAGCAATGCAGAAAGCTGTAAAGGATGGGACTGCATCTAAAGAATTATTATTTGATTATTACCAGACGGCGAATGCTGAAACAAAACCTCTTGCTTTAAATCTTTATTTGAAATCATTGCCAACAGAAGAATTGTTAGATATAAATAACACATTGATTAACAATATATCAATATATGATAAAGATTTAATGTTTCGTTTAGCTGACGAAATTGTGAAATTTAGCCATACAGACAAATTCTCAGACAAGAAATTTGTTAGTTCATTTAGTTTCAGTATAGCTTTCCCGGTTCAATATATGGTAGGATATTTTCTTTCTCAAAGTATAAATCAAGGAAATGAACAATGGTTTAATGAATTGCTTGATTTGAAAGAACGTTTTAATGGCTATAATGGTTGGTTATTGGATGGAGATTGGAAAATACAAAGTGGAAGGGGAATATTTTTTGCGACTCCGGAATATATCAAGTTATGTTATATGGCTCAAAATAGGGTAGAGGAAGAGACATTTAAGACTGAACTTGTTGATTACATGTCTAAACTGATGAATGAAAAACCGCTTGATTCATTGTGGCGTTCTGACGAGAGGCATGCATTAGAATTCCTAAAAGAGAATGGTGTGAAAGGACACGGACCAACAGCTAATCATATCTTTTCTATTGGAGATATAACAGCCCATAACATACTTAAATGGACTAATTACTATTGGAAAATATCTCCTTCTAATAAGAAAGTAAAATCTCAATGTGCACAATGGGTAAACTATGCTTACTATATGAATCCATATAATTCAGGAGTTGCGGTGCTTGCAGCAACATGGTTGGCAAGAATTGGCTATGAAAAAGATGCAATTAAAATCTTAGAAACAGCAATTCAGGTTCAGAAAGATATGAAAAATGATAATCCACAATTGTATCGTACGTTAGAAACCAATTTGAGAGATGTAAAAAATGGGAAGGTGTAATTGATTATATAAAATATAAATGTGAATATGGGACCCCTCTCTAAGTCCCGTATTCTTTTTTCCAAGACTGAACGATGTATATTCGCTATAGTCGCTCTTGTTCTAAGCATACGAATGACTGGATTCTCCTCCCTTTTCTTTCTCTATTCGTATGGCATTTCAAGGTTATTCGTTTGGTATATTCCCAATGAGTACCGAAACAATATCGAATGAATATGGAAAGAAAGCAGGCGGGGTTCAAGCCATACCCTTGTTCATGGTATAAGGGAGGCATGCCCAAGTAATTCCGGACGATAGCTGCTATAAGTTCACTTCTTTTTTTCATTCTGTTTTAATGCTGTGTTATACAGATAATAGAGAGCAGAGATTTGTTCATCTGGTGGAATAATGCTATTTTTGTAGTGTGAACTTTAAAAATACCTGTACCATGAAATACCCAATCGGCATCCAGAGTTTTGACCAGCTAAGAGAAGATGGTTATGTGTATATAGACAAGACAGACTTGGTTTATTCCCTTGTCACGGGAGGGAAGATTTATTTTTTGGGGCGCCCGC
>DXFT01000198.1 GCA_019114285.1 Candidatus Odoribacter faecigallinarum | reverse complement strand
CCGCTTTACCTGTTTCCGAACATTTATAATATCGGTTATTTGTCTAATAACGGTATTTTCACAAACTACCAGAACGGAATGAATATTCCCAGTGCCGGTAAATTCGGCTTGCCGCTTGTGATGCAGAACGGTTGCCGTCCCAGCAAACATGCTGCTTATCTGTATATGAATACTTATATTTTTGATGAATTGAACCATCGTTTCCTCATACTTGATTTCAATGCTGGTATCCACTTTTTTAGTGAAGATCCCGGTGAGGGGGTAGAACAGGTAGTCGGTTCTCCTAATAATATCCCGGAAAGTTACGAATTGCTTTATTTCGGCAGCAACACTTTTGCAGGAAACAAATGCTACGCAGTCTTTGAAGACCGGGACAATCCGGGACAACGTTATCTGTACACGTTGACTCTTCCAGACCTATATTATTACAATAACCCGATTACGGCAATTGATAAGATTCCGGCTGATAAACAGTTCAACCGGGCAACCGTGTTCGGTAACCATGAAAGCCAAGCTAACGTATTGTATTACGCCGTGGGTGATCAGGCTTACTATTACGGGGTAGGTTCTAAGACAGAGCAAGCCCTGACGCTCCAAGGTTTTGAAGGTGGGGAAATCACCTACATCGGCAATCGCTATTGGACACAAGAGGGTGTCAGTGATGCCTTTGACTATTTTGTGGTGGCGACCCACCAGAACGGACGTTACAAAGTCTATATGTACAATACGGTCGGTGGTGTACCTAACGGTGCTCCGGTCAGAACCCTGGAGGGTGAAGGCAAGGTAGTGAAGATACACTACAATTCCCCCTTTATGTGTAATGGTACAGCAGGTGGAAATGAAGCGGATGCAAATTTTTATCCTTGTAGCTTTTAATTCTTTGTTTTAAAATATATTTTAAGCGTGCCGGTGTTCTTGCCGGCGCGCTTTTTAAATCTTTAGTAACCATGAAAAATATCATTTTAGCTCTGCTGCTCTTGCCCTTTCTCTTGGGGGAGTGTCGGCATGAAAATCTGACATTGTGCGGAAACCTCGGTTTTTTTCCCGAAAGCGGGACATTGGAAATCTGTTTGCCCTCCGGTGATTCCTGCGTAGCGAAAATTCCCGTGCAGGAAAATGGAGCCTTTTCTTTTCAAGCACCCCTCCCCTTGGGGAAGGTATATGTGCTTCGTTTGCCCGAAGAATACCTGGAAATCCCTTTCTATGCTGAAAAACAGCCCTACACCTTGGTCATGCCCCAGGACGGACAACCCTTCCTTACCGCAGACTCTCTGTCCTTTCACAACCGCTGGATGGCTTGGCAGCATCAGGAAGAAGGCATGAAGCGCGACTACGCAGCCTTTTGTTCCGGTTACGATACCATTTCCAATATACAGCGGAAGGCGGACAGAGTCCGGTTGATGTCCGAGAAATTTGAGGAGATAGAGGCTTTCCGCCTGCAAAGCATCCGCGCTTTTGCGGGGACGGAGATAGCGCAATACATTGTTTTTCAGAATCTTTATTTTTATGAAAATGACTACAGTTTTTTTACCCAAGCCATCCAAGCCTTGGGTGACACGGTGCCGGAAAGCCCGATGAGAACGGTTATTTTTGAGGCTTATGACCGCTTGAAAGCCTCCCAATTGACAGGCGAAGCTCCCGCCTTTGCTTTGCCGGATAAAGATGGAAAAACGGTTTCCTTGTCGGACTTTCGGGGAAAATACGTGTTGCTGGACTTCTGGGCTTCCTGGTGCGCCCCCTGCCGGGCGAAAAACCGGGCATTGAACAAGGAATATCCCAAGTTGAAGGGACAAGGGATTGAGGTCATTTCTATCTCGTTGGATGAGAATAAGCAGGCATGGCTGAAAGCTGTCCGGGAGGATAAAATCCAATGGCTGCAATTGGTAGATTTAAACGGCTTTAAAGAAAACAGTGTGGCTAAGGCATACAAAGTGGCTCAAGTTCCCACAGTTTATTTAATCGATCCGCAAGGACGAATTGTGCTGAAAAACCCGACAGAGAAAGATATGGCAGAACTGTGCGGTTCAGAGAAATGATAGGCTTATTAAAAGTAATCCATTCGCTTTTTTTACAATCATAAGTTTAGTCATTTCAAAGTCAATTTATTTAGGATAGGATAAGGATGAAATAACAGTCTGTTCTGGTAACGACTTTGGTTCAAGTTTGGTCGGGGCTGAAGGAATAGAGGAGGTGAATTTTGAGTGAAACAGAGTTAAGGTTTGATTTGGAGGGCGTGTCGAACCGGCATGCCCTTTTTTGTGCCTGCCATCATTGGGTGCAAGGCAGGATAAAATCAAACATTACCCCAATTGCACTCCCCAAGATTCCCCGTTCCTTTGCCCATGCCAATGAGAGGAAGAAGGGGGATAAATCGGAGTTGAAACGGCTTTGATACGGGAACAGAACGGGAAGAGACCGTGAAAACGATTAAAGATGAACGATTAACGATAAAAAAGGAAGTAAAGGCAAAAGAAAAGTGGGGCTATTTTAAAACAGTTAACGATGAAGAAGAAAGGATTTATCCCTGAAAGGCTGGGCTGCATCAAAACAGGTTTGACACAGCCCGTTGTTGGGTTTATGCTTTTGGGGATAAAATGCGGGCTTGGGGGTGGTTTGCTATCGGTTGCATGGATTTTTTAGTGGAAATGTAACGGGCGGAATTCATGGTTTCTCGAAAATTATTGTACCTTTGTCAAGTTTGTTGTAAAATAGATGCAATTATGGTAGTGGCTGTAGATGGATATTCTTCCACAGGAAAAAGTACGGTTGCCAAGTTGGTGGCAGCGAAGTTAGGGCTGATGTATATTGATACGGGAGCCATGTACAGGGCTGTCACGTTGAAGGCGTTGCGGGAAGGGGCGATTGACGAAGGAGGACGCATTGATGAGGAGAAGGTAAGGGAGCTTTTGAAGGGCATGGAGATTGCTTTCCGTGTCGATGGACGGGACGGAAGGTATGAGACGTTGCTTAATGGGGAGCCTGTGGAGGATGAGATTCGGAGTATGAGGGTTGCGGAGTCTGTGAGCGGGATTGCGGCGTTGGGCTTTGTGCGGGAGTTTTTGGTGGAGCAGCAGCGGGAATTGGGGCGCAAGGGGGATGTGATTATGGACGGGCGTGATATTGGCAGTGTGGTGTTTCCGGATGCGGATGTGAAGTTTTTTATGACTGCCACCTTGCAAGTAAGGACAGAACGGCGTTACAGGGAGTTGAAAGCAAAAGGAATGGAAGTGGGGTTTGAAGAGGTGGAGGAGAATGTGAAGAAGAGGGATTATATTGACAGCCATCGCGAGGTGAGTCCGTTGGTGCAGGTGCCGGATGCGGTAGTGGTGGATAACAGTTGTATGACGATAGAGGAAGAAGTGGATTTTATGGTGAAAATAATAGAGACGAAGAAAGGGAATGGGCTAAGGAATGAAGGTGGAAATTGATGAACATTCGGGTTTTTGTTTCGGCGTGGTGAATGCCATCCGGAAAGCAGAACAGGAATTGGAGCATGGGGAATTGTTCTGTATAGGGGATATTGTGCATAATAGCTTGGAGGTGGAACGGTTGGAGCGTCAAGGTTTAAGGACGATTGATCATGGGGTGTTTGCCGGGCTGAAGGATTGCCGGGTGCTGTTCAGGGCGCATGGCGAGCCTCCTTCCTCGTATGAGGTGGCTAAACGGAACGGAATAGAAGTGATTGACGCTTCTTGTCCTGTGGTGTTGCGTTTGCAGCGCCAAATCCGGGAGGCTTTTGAACATGTGAAGCAGGAAGGGGGACAAGTGGTGATTTACGGGAAGCGGGGGCATGCCGAGGTGGTTGGTTTGGTGGGGCAAACCCAGGGGGAGGCGATTGTGGTGGAGAATGAGGGGGATTTGCAGCAAGTGGACTTTACGCGGAAAGTGGTGTTGTTTTCGCAGACGACCAAGAGCTTGGAAGGTTTCCGCCGGATTGCCGATTTGATGAAGGAACGGGGAAAGGGGCTGGTGGAGGTGCATGATACGATTTGCCGCATGGTGGCAAACCGGATTCCCCAGCTGAAGGAGTTTGCGGGGCGGCATGATGTCATTTTGTTTGTGAGCGGTGAGAAGAGTTCCAATGGCAGGCAGTTGTTTGCCGTCTGCCTGGAGGCTAATCCCCGGAGTTTCTTTGTGTGTGGAGCGGGAGATTTGAACCGGAAAATGTATGAAGGAGCAACAAGTGTGGGGATTAGCGGGGCAACTTCTACTCCGCGCTGGATAATGGAAGAGATAAAACGTAAGATTGAAACACAATAAATTTACTATTATGGGAAGAATAAAAAGAATTGGAGTATTGACTTCAGGTGGCGATGCCCCGGGGATGAATGCGGCTATCCGGGCAGTTGTCCGGACTGCTCTTTATAATAACTGTGAGGCATTTGGCATATATGGTGGTTACCAAGGTTTGATAGAAGGAGAAATCAGGCAGTTGGGAAGATATGATGTAAGTAATATCATTCAGCGGGGAGGCACCATTTTGAAGTCTGCCCGCAGTGTGGAATTCAAGACTGTAGAGGGACGTGCGAGGGCTGCCCAGCAATTGGCGGAGCATCAGATTGATGCGTTGGTTGTCATTGGGGGTGACGGTTCGTTTACCGGTGCAAAGTATTTGATACAGGAGCATGACATACCTGTTGTGGGTGTGCCGGGCACGATTGATAACGATTTGTATGGAACAGATTCTACTATCGGGTATGATACCGCAGTGAACACGGCTGTGGAGGCTGTGGATAAAATCAAGGATACTGCCAGCGCACATAACCGTTTGTTTTTTGTCGAGGTAATGGGGCGGGATGCCGGTTTTATCGCTTTGCGGACGGCTATCGCAACAGGGGCTGAAGCAGTTCTGGTTCCTGAGATAGAGACTGATTTGACAGATTTGGAGCATTTTCTGGAAAGGGAGTATAATCCTAAAAATTCAAGCGGGATTGTGATTGTCGCCGAAGGTGAAAAGTCGGGCGGTGCATATACCATCGCAGAAAAGGTGGCACAGAAACACCCTGATTATGACATTCGGGTTTCGGTTTTGGGGCATATTCAGCGGGGTGGGTCGCCTTCGCAGTTTGACCGTGTGCTTGCCAGCCAGTTGGGGGCTGCCGCCGTGGATGCCTTGATGGATGACCAGAAGAGCATCATGTTGGGGATAATGAATAAGGAAATAGTGCATGTGCCTTTTAATAAGACCATTAAGCATACTAAAAACCTGAATCCCGAATTGGTGCCGTTGGTGAGGATTCTTTCGGTTTAATATTCTGTTTTTTTGAATGATGCAATATGCCGATGTCATAGTGCCTTTGGGAGTGGAGGGGACATTTACTTACCTTGTCCCTGACGCTTTGGCTGGGAATGTGACGGCAGGCACCTTGGTGTTGGTCCCTTTTGTGGGCAATAAGAAATATACGGCTATTGTGTTGCGGGTTCATGGGGAGTGTCCCGTGGAATATTCAGTCAAACCGATAGAAGGAATTGCAGATGAGCAGGTGAGATTGTCTCCTGTGCATCTGCAATTTTTGTTGTGGTTGAGCAAGTATTATATGGCATCGCCAGGAGAGGTGATGCGGGCTGCCTTGCCGGTTGTATTCCGTTTGGAAAGTTATACTGCAATTACCAGGACAGAAAAGAATGTGGACTATTCCATTTTGTCAGAGAATGAGAGAATCGTGTTGGGATTTTTAAGTCCTGGGGAATATGTGTCTTTGAAGGAGGTGGAGCAGTATTTGAACATAAAAAATGGGATGCCTGTTGTGAAATCGCTTTTGGCAAAACATTATGTGCGGGTGAAGGAGAAAGTGGATGAGGCTTTTCGTGAGAAAAAGGTTGCCATGATTACTTGGGGAAGGGCGTTTTCAGATGAAGAGTTGGGACGTTGTTTAGATGGTTTGAAACGTGCTCCTGCTCAGCATAAAATGCTTTGTATTTGGATAGAACAGGGGCTGAAGGAGGCAGAGCGAAGCGGATTTCTGGCTAAGAACGGTTTGTCTGCCGCTGCCTTGAAAGGTTTGTGTGAAAGGGGGATTTTAAGGGTGGAAGAACAAGTTGTAAGCCGTTTAAGTTCGCAGGGAGAACAGGGAGAGTTGACTGTTTTATCATCTGAACAAGTGGATGCCCTGAACCGGATAAGGCATTTCTATTTAGGGAAAGAGTGTGTGTTGTTGAAAGGGGTGACTTCTTCCGGGAAGACGGAGGTTTATATCCACCTGATAAAGGAATATTTGCAAGCGGGGAAGCAAGTGCTGTATATGCTGCCGGAGATTGCATTGACTTATCAGATTGTAAAGCGTTTGCGGAACGTTTTTGGTGAGCAGGTCGGGCTTTATCATTCCGGAATGCCGGAGCAGATGCGGGCAGAATTGTGGCGAAAGCAATGTGGGACTTCTCCATTTGGTTTGATTTTGGGGGTGCGTTCGTCGGTGTTTCTTCCTTTTGCCCAATTAGGTCTGGTAATTGTAGATGAGGAGCATGATGCGTCCTATAAACAAAAAGAGCCGGCTCCTCGTTATCAGGGAAGGGATGCAGCCATTATGTTGGCGAAAATGTCCGGGGCGAAAGTGTTGTTAGGGTCGGCAACTCCTTCTTTTGAGTCTTACCAGCATGCTGTTGCGGGGAAATATGGGTTGGTGGAGTTGAAGCATCGTTATGGCGGCGCATTGATGCCTGAGATGGTATTGGCGGATTTAAAGGAATATCGGCGGAAAAAAATGATGAAGGGCAGTTTTTCTCCGTTGCTGGTCCGGGAGATGGAGCGGGTTTTGCAGGAGCATAAGCAGGTTATTTTATTCCAAAACCGTCGGGGATATTCTTCTTATGTGCAGTGTGAACAATGCGGTTCGATACCCAAATGCCCCCATTGTGATGTGAGTTTGACTTATTACAAGCAGCGTAATGTGTTGGCATGCCGTTATTGTGGTGCTGTTGTTTCTATGCCTTTTTCATGTCCGGAATGCGGTACAGGGCATTACCAGGTGCGTACTCCCGGGACGGAACGGGTGGAAGAGGAGGTGAAGCATTTGTTCCCGGAGTGTGTGGTGGCGCGGATAGATTTGGATGTCGCGGGCAGTAAGGCTCGTTTTGCACGGGTTATGGATGATTTTGAACAACAGAAAATAGATGTGTTGATAGGGACACAGATGGTATCCAAAGGCTTGGATTTTGAGCATGTGAAATTGGTCGGGGTTATCGATGCGGACGGTATGGTTAATTTTCCTGATTTCCGCGCAGAGGAGAGGGCATATTGTATGTTATCTCAGGTGGGGGGCAGGAGTGGCAGGAAAGGCGGGCGTGGGAAAGTAGTGATTCAGACAGCAAATTTGAATAACCGATTGTATGGTATGCTGTTGGAGGGGAATTATCATGATTTTTTCACTTGCTTGTCAGAGGAACGGCAATGGTTTGTTTACCCTCCTTTCGGAAGGCTTATCCAAGTGGAATTGAGGCATAAAGATGTTGCAGTCTTGAGAAATGCGGCTAATGGGCTTGCCGGTCGTTTACGCCAGAAGTTGGGGAAGAGGGTTTGCGGTCCGGCAGTGCCTGAAGTGGGGAAGATAAACGAGGCATACCGGTTGGTTTTGTTATTAAAGATAGAACCGGCAACTTCGTGTTCGGCAGTGAAGGCTTTGTTGAAAGACGAGTTTGTTCTTTTGCGGCAGAATAAAATGAATGGCACGTTGCGGATAATTTGCGATGTGGATCCTTAAAAATAATAGAAATATGAATGGAGATATTTTGATTTTGGCGGCATTTGCCGTGTTTGTTGTCCTATTGGTTTGGAGAATGAAGGAGCGTTTTGCTGATTTGCAAAGGCAGGAAGAGCAGGCGCCTTTGGAAGAAAAAAGCCGTTTAGCCCGTATCCGTAAGGGGTGGCGGGTGATTCAGCTGGTCGTTCTGGGAGGTTTGGCAATCTATATGGTACCCTTTTTATGGGCAGATTTCCACCATTTAGGACAACGGGAAATGGTGGAGGTTGTTTTACGTTGTTTGATTTTTATATTCACTATTTGTGTTTTGCTTATGGAGCTAATAAAAGTTGTCAGACAGAAGAATAAAGGTAAATGTTAAAATAATATCCCGGAGCAGGCAAATGTTTTCCGGGATTTTTTTTGCAAAACCTTAAACGATAGATTAGTGTTATTTAACGCTTTGGAAATTAACATTTGGAATTCGAATGACTAATTTTGGGGTAATGAATATGGAAGAATGGCATAGGTGTTAGAAATGTAAAACTTTTTGTAGTGAATTTGAATTAGGATATAACAAATAAAATTAGAAGAAATGGATACAGTCGACATTAAAGCACTAAATGAACGCATACAGCAGGAGAGTTCTTTTGTTGATATGATCAATATGGAGATGAATAAGGTCATCGTCGGTCAAAAGCATTTGGTGGAGGGATTGTTAATCGGCATGCTTTCTAACGGGCATATCTTGCTGGAGGGAGTTCCGGGACTTGCAAAGACTTTGGCGATTAATACATTGGCAACGACAATAGATGCGAAATTCAGCCGCATACAGTTTACTCCGGATTTATTGCCGGCAGATGTCCTCGGTACGATGATTTATTCCCAGAAGCGGGAAGAATTTGTTGTGAAACAAGGACCTATTTTTGCCAATTTTATTTTGGCGGATGAAATTAACCGTGCCCCTGCAAAAGTACAATCTGCTTTGTTGGAGGCAATGCAGGAACGGCAGGTGACCATTGGAGACATGACTTATCGTTTGGATGAGCCTTTCCTGGTAATGGCGACACAGAATCCCATAGAACAAGAAGGTACTTATCCGTTGCCTGAGGCACAGGTTGACCGTTTTATGCTGAAAGTGGTGATTGATTATCCCAAGAAGGAAGAAGAAAGATTAATTGTCCGCCAAAATATGCAGAAGGATTTCCCGAAGGCAAATACTATTTTGAAACCCGCCGATATTGTACGTGCTCGCGAAGTTGTGAAAGATGTTTATATGGATGAGAAGATAGAGAAGTATATTATTGATATTATTTTCGCGACTCGTTTCCCGCAGGAAGCCGGTTTGGATAAGTTTGTCAATATGATTGCTTATGGCGGTTCTCCCCGTGCCAGCATTTCTTTGGCGAAAGCGGCAAAAGCTTATGCTTTCATTAAGCGGAGGGGATATGTTATTCCGGAAGATATCCGTGCTGTATGCCATGACGTGTTGCGTCATCGTATCGGGCTTACTTATGAGGCGGAAGCGAATAATATTACCAGTGAGGATATTATTAATGAAATCTTGAATCAGGTGGAAGTGCCTTAATGGGGGAAGCAGGTGCGTTTTGTTGTGGATGGAGAAATGAATTGTGGAACAATCAAGGATTGAACGATGGAAACTTCTGAATTATTAAAGCGTGTCCGGAAAATAGAGATTAAGACACGAGGGCTTTCAAGCAATATATTTGCAGGCGAGTACCATTCAGCCTTTAAAGGGCGGGGGATGACTTTTAGTGAGGTCCGTGAATATCAATATGGAGATGATATCCGGAATATCGACTGGAATGTGACAGCCCGTCATAATAAGCCATACGTCAAGGTCTTTGAGGAAGAACGTGAATTGACGGTGATGTTGATGATTGATGTCAGTGCTTCCCGGAATTTTGGAACGGTTTCCAAATTGAAGAA
>DXFT01000197.1 GCA_019114285.1 Candidatus Odoribacter faecigallinarum | reverse complement strand
GGACTGGTGGAGGAAGGTGGGTGTTTGGGCGGGGAAACTGAAGTGTTGCCTGATTTGACCCTTATATCCCCTTCATATCGGTTCATGCCGTCCCCTTAATTGCTTACAGTTCCCGCCGGGGGTGGGCTATGGATGCTTCGACCTTCCCCCGCATCTCCTCCGCACCTCGTCCGGTGCGGAGCGGACGAGCACCGAAGGAGCACCGACGGAAGGGCGGCGGAGGTATAGACCAACCTCTGGGGGCATGGCAACTGACTTATGTTTTAATTATATATAATTACTTGATAATGATTATGTTCAATTTTTATTGTGTGATTTCTTTTGCCAAGGCGCGGATGTCTATGCCGGAAAAGTTGCCGGAAGTCATGATGAGCAGCACGCTGTTCCGGTAGTCTTCCGCTTGCAATTGCCGCAGCAGGCAGGCGTTGTCGGTGAACACTTTCAGGCGGGAGTCCGCAAAGCCACGGCGCACGTCCTCCGGGGTGATTTCAGGCAAGCGTTTGTGCCGGACCACTTCCGGGTTGAAGAATACCAGCGCTTCGTCGGCAGCTGCCATGGTGTGGGCGTACTGGGGCAGGAAGGCGGCGTTCAGGCTGCTGAAGGTGTGCAACTCCATGCAGGCGATGAGGCGGCGTCCGGGGTATTGTTCCCTGACGGCTTCGAGGGTTGCCTTGAGCTTGGAAGGGGAGTGGGCGAAGTCGAGGAATACGGTGGTGTCCTTGTTTTCCGCCATTTTTTGCAGCCGTTTGGCAGCTCCTTCGTATGTGGCGATGGCTTGGAGGAAGTCCCTGTCGCTGATGCCGGCTTCGCGGCAGGCAAGGCGGGCTGCGGAGATGTTTTGCAGGTTGTGCCGCCCGAAGATGCGGAGAGGCGTTTCGCCATCGAGCAGAAGGCAGGTCGTCCCGTCTTTGATTTCGTGGGGGAAGGTGCCGTAAGGCAGGCGTTTGACGGAGGCGGGGGCATGGGTTGCCACTGCCCGGACATTTTCATCGCCTTCGTAATAAATGAGGGTGCCGCCCGGGGTGATTTGCTCCACGAACTTTTGGAATTGTTCCACATAGTTTTCGAAGGTGGGAAAGACGTTCATGTGGTCCCAGGCGATGCCGGTGAGGATGGCGATGTCGGGGTGGTAATGCAGGAATTTGGGGGTAGGGTCGATGGGCGAGGAGAGGTATTCATCGCCTTCGAACACGGCAAGGCGGCTGTCGTCCGCGAGGTGTACCATGGTGTCGAAGCCTTCGAGTTGCGCCCCTGCCATGTAGTCAAAAGCGACCCCGCAGTGGCGGAGCACGTGCATAATCATGGAGGTGGTGGTGGTTTTGCCGTGGCTGCCTCCGATGATAATCCGCCGTTTGTTGCGGGTCTGTTCGTAGAGGTATTCCGGGTAGCTGTATATCCTGATGCCTAATTCCTGGGCACGGAGGAGTTCGGGGTTGTCCTGCCGGGCGTGCATGCCGAGGATGACGGCATCCAGGGCGGGGGTGATTTTTTCGGGGAACCAGCCCCAGGCTTCCGGGAGCAGCCCGGCTTCGCGGAGTCGGGATTTGGAGGGTTCGAAGATTTCGTCGTCGGAACCGGTGACGTGGCAGCCTTTGTTTTTCAAGGCAATGGCGAGGCTGTGCATGGCAGCCCCGCCGATAGCGATAAAGTGGATGTTCATGATGTGGTTATAATATCATTTGCGGCATAAATTCAAAGCTGTTGTATTGGGGACGCAACCTGTCGGTGTTGTAGAATTTGTTGATGTCCACCAATTTTTTTGTGCTGGTGACAATGTCGATGGGGGCATTGTCATACCGCCCGTTGCGCAGAATGACGAGCCGCCCGTGCATGCCTTTGGATATGAGGTCGAGGGCAAGGTTGCCATACGCCATGGGGACGATGGAGTCCATCGCGTCCGGGTTGCCGCAGCGGACAAGGTAGCCTAATTTCTGGTTGATGACGTTGATGCTCTCGCCGTTGTTGAAGCGGGGGGAGAGGGCTTTGAGTTCGTTGGAAACGTAGTCCCCGATGCCGCCGAGTTTTTTGTGCCCGAACATGTCGGTCTCCTCGCTTTGGAACATCATTTCGCCGCCGCGGTAAGAGGCTCCTTCTGATACGAGGACCACGGAATATTTGCTGGGATTGGTGTAGCGGTCCTGGCAAAGGAGTTCCGCGAGCCGTTCAATGTCAAACTGGTATTCGGGGATGACGCAGCGGTTTGCCGCGCCCGCGAGGGTGGGGAGCATGGCGGAGAAGCCGGCATAGCGCCCGAATACTTCCAGCACGAGCAGGCGTTCGTGCGAGCCGGCGCAGGTGCGCAGGTCGTGGGTCAGCTCGATGGTGCGGGTGATGCAGGTGCTGAATCCGATGCAATAATCGGTGCCCGGCACGTCGTTGTCCATGGTTTTGGGGATGGCAATGACTTTTACGCCTTCCTGTGCCAGGCGGACGGCATAGCTTAGGGTGTCGTCCCCGCCAATGGGAATCAGGTAGTTGATGCCGATGAATTCCAGGTTTTTGAGCACTTCCGGCGTCAGGTCGTTGATTTCATCCGTGTATTTGTCTTTCAAATGTTCGGGAACGGCGGCTTTGGGCACGTGGGAAGCGCGGGTGCGTGAGGTGTGGAGAAATGTACCTCCGGTACGTCCCGCCTTGTTTACGATTTCTTCTGTCAGTTCAAAGAAGTTGGATGAGTTGTCCGCCTGCGGGTCCCGGATGGTATCGACGAGCCCTTTCCATCCCCGGCGGATGCCGATGACTTTGTAGCCTTCGCGCAAGGCACGGATGGTGACAGCACGTATTGCCGGGTTTAATCCGGGCACATCGCCTCCCCCTGTGAGGATGCCGATAATTCCTTTGTTTTTTAAGTTCATAGTGTAATCAATTTATTTGTTATTGTAATGTAGCCGGCAAGATGACTTACCGTGTGGTAAAATTGGCGAAATATATTTTAAAATGCAAGAAAAATGTCGGGAAAGGCTTATCTTTGCCTTTCTAATTGTGATAAGAAATGAACGGTTTTATTGCATTCTGGGACGGGTTGGGACCGCACCGTCTTTTTTTCATTTTGCTTGTCCTGTCTTTTTTGGGGCATGTGTTTTTTTTGATATTCAGGTACAGGGTGCTTTCGGGCAGGGGCAAAAAGGAGGAGGGAAGGGAGCCGGAGGGCGTGTCGGTCATTATTACTTCCTCCAACAAGGCTGATTTGTTGAGGCAGAATCTGGAATATTTCCTCCGGCAGGATTACCCTTGTTTTGAGGTTGTCGTGGTGGATGAATGTTCGGAGGATGATACCAAGGAGGTGTTGTCGGACTTTCAGGAAAGGTATCCGAATTTGAAGACTTCGCGGATTCCTCCTGAAACAAAGTTCCGCCAGACGAAAAAAATAGCCATCCATATCGGCGTGTTGGCAGCGCAGTACGATGTATTGCTGTTTTCCGAGATAGAATGCCGTCCTGCCAGCGACCAATGGATACGCACCATGGCGTCGGCTTTTGGGGAACGGACGGCGGTGGTGCTGGGTATGGCCAATTATGTCGAGGCAAAGGGGACAGGGCTCCGGCGTTATTTCCGTTTTCTCCGTTTTTGGCAAATGTGCCTGTTGTCGCGCTTGGGCGTGCATGTCATGGCAGACGGGTGCAATATGGGGTACCGGAAGAAATATTATCTGGAAGCGAGGGGATATACCGAGAATACCCAGAGTTATATGGGGTATGATTCCGACATAGTGAAAAAATTGTCCCGGAAAGGGAAGGTGGAGATTGTTAAGGATGCAGCTTCTTTTGTGGTCTTGGATGAGACGGGGAGAAGGGCCTGGAAGTCGGACTATGTTTATCATTATGTGCAGCGGCGGCAATGGCCCTGGCTTGCCCAGGGATGGGGCACTTTGGATTTTGCCCTTGAAGCGTTGTTTTATGCGCTTGCCTTTCATTTTATTTTTCGCACGGAATACGGCTGGTATGCCGGCGGCTGCATGTTGCTGGTATATGTTTATGACGTGTTGATGGTCCGTGCTGCCTTGAGAAAATTGAACCAGAAGCAGCTTTCAGGAATGCTGTTTTGCATGAATGCCTGCGGATTTGTTTATAAGGGATATTATTGGCTTGCTTCGCTTTGGGGCGGGGAAAGGCGTAAATGAATGACAGTATGGGAATGAAAAGGTTGTTTTTGTATATAGGTGTTTTGTCGGCAGTGCTTGTGTCGGGCGTTTTCCGCCTGCAGGGGCAGATGTCGGTGTTGCCGGACACGCTTGTCTTTTCCGGTGTCGTATTGAACGGGCAGGATATGAAGCCTTTGCCTCATGCGACTTGCCGTTTGGACGGGGCGAGGGGGTGCGTGAGTGATGAGGAGGGGTATTTCAGGCTTACCGTGGAGCGCGGTGATACGGTGCTGTTCACTTATGTGGGTTTCCGTCCCTGCCGGGTGGTGGTGCCTGATACGCTGGACGGGAAAGAGTACATGGTGGGCGTTTTCATGTCCCCTGATACGTTGCAGTTGTCGGAAGCCTTGGTTTTGCGCCGTTGGAACGGCATGGGGAATGAAGCCTTGCGCCTTGCGCGGAATAACATGCGGGGCATATTGAAACAGGCATACGACCCTAACCGCCCGATGGATGCCGATATGAACCAGCGTATGATGATAGAGGAATATGCCCGGAGCGTGGAAATGAAAGGACATGTAGATGTGGGGTTTGGCATAGGCACGCAATCGCTGGAGGCGTGGCGTATGTTGCGTATGCAGAAAAGGATTCGGGAGCAGGAGTCCCGCCTGGAGCCGGAGGAATTAGACCTGCTAAAAAAGATATATTATTCAGAAAAAAGAAAAAAGAGGATTGAATAAATGAAGATAAAACTATCTTTGCATAACAAATTTGTCCATAGATAACGATTTTGATATAATTAATGAACTGTGTACTTATGAAGAAGTCTATTTTTTTCGCAGTCGTGTTAAGTGGTCTCGTAGGCATGACCTTTTTTTCAGCTTGTAATTCACAATCCCAGGGCACGGGTGGTGCTCCGGCGTCTGCAAATGCTCCGGCGTCAGTGGCAGGCAGCGGGACGCGGATTGTGTATATTAATACGGATACCTTGATGAACAAGTATCTGTTTGCTGTGGAGTTGAATGAGAAGTTTTTGAAGAAGCAGGAAGAGCGGAGGACTGAGTTGAATGTAAAGGCAAAGTCTTTGGACCAGGAGGCGACGGAGTTCCAACGTAAACTGGAGAACAATGGTTTTTTGTCTGAAGCCCGTGCTATTGATGCCCGCGATAAGTTGCTGGTCAAGCAGGAAAATTTGCGGCGTTTGCAGGAAGATATGATTGCAGAGGCGGCGCGTGAGCAAAGCGAGTTGAACAAGCAGTTGTTTGACAAATTAACCAACTTCTTGAAAGTATATAATCAGGAGAGGGGCTTTGACATTGTGTTGAGCACCCAATTGGGAGGGAATGTGCTGTTTGCTGTTGAAGGCTTTGATATCACGAATGACGTGGTTAAGCGTTTGAATGAGGAATACAACAAGGAAAAGGGACAATGACTTTTTAATAAAACTCTAATGAAAGGCTGAGCAATCAGCCTTTTTTGTTTATGATGCAGAAGTATAACCCCAAAGTGTTCCAGCGTTATTTTGAACGGAATGATTTGTTTTTCCATCCTGTTTTTGACAATCAGCCGGATGTGTTTGTTGTCATTCCGGTGCTGGATGATGAGGATATTTTCCAGACCATAGATTGTTTGTGCCGGTGTTCGCATGAAGAGGGGAATGCGGGAGTGGTGATTGTTGTGAATCATGACGAGGCTGCGCCGGCAGGGATTAAGGAAGCGAACCGGTTCCTTGGGGAGCGGCTGCGGGCCTATACGGCGACTCGCCAGTGTGCGGCTTTCCATTTTCAAGTCGTGGAGGCTTTTGATTTGCCGGTGAAGGTTGCAGGGGTAGGGCTGGCTCGTAAAATCGGAATGGATGGCGCTGCCTGGTGGTTGTGGCAGCACGGCAAGGCGGATGCCCCTGTTTTGTCTTTGGATGCGGATACTTGGGTGGAGCCTAATTATACGGATGCCACTTGCCGTTTTTTCAGACGGCATGCTGTGGCAGCCGTTTCGCTGGCTTATGCCCACCGCCTGGCAGAATGTGAAGGGGCGGCGCTTGACGCCATGGTGAAGTATGAACTTTATTTGAGATATTATCGGGCTGCCTTGAAGTATGCGGGACATCCCCATGCGTTTAGCACCATTGGGTCGGCTTTTGCCGTGCGGGCGGGGGATTATGTGGCAGAGGGAGGGATGAATAAGCGTCAGGCGGGGGAAGATTTTTATTTTATTCAAAAGCTAATCGATACGGGGCGTTATGCCGATTTGACGGATACCCGGGTTTATCCTTCTCCCCGTTTTTCGGAGCGGACGCCTTTTGGTACCGGGCAGGCTTTGCGGCAGATTATAAAGGCGGGAGGCGTGTTCCCTGTATATTGTTGGCAGTCTTTTTATGACTTGCGTCTTTTTTTGGACGGTGTGGGCGGACTGTACCGGGCAGGGGAAAAGGAAATCTGTGATTATATTGCCGGACAGGCGCAAGGGATGAAGGCGTATCTGTTGTCAACGGGTGTCCCTGATATTTTTGAGGAAGTAAATGCCAATTGCTCAACGGCAGACCAGTTCAAGAAGCGTTTCTTTTCCCGTTTCAATGCTTTCCGGGTATTGAAATACCTGAATTTCGTGCATGCATCTTATTATGGGAAAGAGGACATTGTGACGGCAACCGATGGTTTGTTCCATGCTTTGGGATACCCCGCCTTGCAGACCTTGAGCGAGAAGTTGTATTTTTTACGTACACATCCGGATTGAACAGATCGTTGCCTGCATGGGATGTGGCTCGGTGAATTGTCATAAAGGGCAAGTTCTTTTTGCATTGCGCCGGGCTTTTCGTATATTTGCCTGTTATTTTTATGCTATGGA
This sequence comes from Candidatus Odoribacter faecigallinarum, assembly GCA_019114285.1. Taxonomy (GTDB): domain Bacteria; phylum Bacteroidota; class Bacteroidia; order Bacteroidales; family Marinifilaceae; genus Odoribacter; species Odoribacter faecigallinarum. Next base: position 8,362 of record DXFT01000197.1, on the reverse strand, counting down.
CTTTAATTTTGAATTAGTGATTAATGCTACTCCGGAAGAGGTTTTTGCAGCATTGACAGTGCCTTTTCAGATAGAGTTGTGGAGTGGTTATCCGGCAGAAATGAAAGCCGAGAAAGGATATGAGTTTTCCTTGTGGGAAGGGGATATTACGGGGATGAATCTGAACGTAGTACCCAATAAGCGTTTGGTGCAGGAATGGTATTTTGGCGACCAGGAAGAGCATTCCATTGTTTCCCTTGATTTAAAGCGGGATAGGGAGCATACCCGTGTGGTCCTCCATCATACCCACATTCCCGATGAAGTGTATGAGGAGATTACCGAAGGTTGGAAAAAATATTATTTGGGCGCCATAAAAGATATGCTTGAAATGTACTGAGCGCGCCTGTTTCAGGAGCGGGAGGAGGCTTGTGCTGTTTCGGGATGAATTTTTGAGGGAAAGATTTTTATGGGATGAGGAAAAAGCGTAATTTTACACGCCTTTAGGGGTTTGAAATGTTTTATAGTGATAATGAATAATACAAAAAACATGGCTAAAGAACTATTTATAGAGAGACATGTCGGTCCACGTCCGGAAGATGTGGATGAAATGTTGAAAGTTATTGGCGTGCAGTCTGTGGATGAGTTGATAAACCAGACTGTACCCGAATCAATCCGATTGAAAGAACCGTTGGATTTGCCGGCTCCGGTGTCTGAAGATGAGTTTTTGGCACATATCAGGCAAGTTGCAGCTAAAAATAAGCTTTACCGTTCTTTTATCGGGCAAGGTTATTATGATACCATTGCTCCGGCAGTGATTATCCGGAATATTTTGGAAAATCCGGCATGGTACACTTCCTACACACCTTACCAGGCAGAGGTTTCGCAAGGGCGTTTGGAGGCTTTGCTGAATTTTCAAACCATGATTCTGGAATTGACCGGAATGGAGATTGCCAATTGTTCTCTTTTGGATGAGGCAACGGCTGCCGCTGAGGCGATGACGATGATGTATGCTTTGCGCAACAAGGAAATGAAGAAGGCAGGTGCCAATAAGTTGTTTGTTGACAACAAGGTGTTCTCCCAGACAAAGGATGTGTTAATCACCCGTTCCGCACCGCAAGGCATTGAACTGGTCTGCGGTGATTATGACACCTTTGAGTTTACCGGTGATGTGTTCGGGGCAATTGTGCAGTATCCGGCTTCCAATGGGGAGGTACGTGATTATAAATCTTTTGCTGAGCGCGTGCACAATAACGGAGCTTTGTTGACGGTTGCAGCGGATTTAATGAGCCTTGTCCTGTTGACTCCTCCTGCTGAGTGGGGAGCTGACGTCGTTGTCGGTACTTCACAGCGTTTTGGCATTCCGATGGGATATGGCGGTCCCCATGCTGCATACATGGCAACCAAGGAAGAGTACAAACGTAATATCCCGGGACGTATTATTGGCGTGACTATTGATGCGCAGGGGAACAAAGCATTGCGTCTGGCATTGCAGACCCGTGAGCAACATATCAAACGTGAAAAGGCTTCTTCCAATATTTGTACGGCGAAGGCTTTGAATGCCACGATGGCTGGTTTTTATGCCGCTTATCACGGTAGGGAAGGATTGCAGCGCATTGCCCGCCATATCCATTCTGCAGCGGTGATTCTGGCTGAAGAAATCAGTAAATACGGTTATACTTTAAAGAATAACAAGTTCTTTGATACGCTCCGTTTTGCATTGCCTGCCGGGGTGACTCAGGAAATGGTGCGTGAGGTGGCACTGGAGCATAAGGTGAACCTTCATTATTGCCCTTGTGGTACAGTCGGCCTGTCCACGGACGAGCGTATCAATGAGGAGGAATTGAATGTCCTGGTGGAGATTTTTGCAGAAGCTGCCGGGAAGAAAAAAGACGGACGGGTTGTGTTTATTGATGACCGCACGGTGTTGGATCCTGCCATGCTGCGTGATGATGAATACATGCAACAGCCTGTATTTAATATCTACCATTCCGAGACGGCCATGATGCGCTATATGAAGAATCTGGAGCGTCGGGATATCTCATTGGCGACTTCCATGATTTCTTTGGGGTCTTGCACCATGAAATTGAATGCCGCTGTGGAAATGATGCCCATCACCTGGCAAGAGTTTGGCGGTATGCATCCTTTTGTACCGATGGACCAGGCAGAGGGTTACCAGCAGATGATTCGGGAGACGGAGCAGATGTTGGAGAAAATAACGGGCTTTGCCGGTTGCAGCCTGATGCCGAATTCCGGTGCTGCGGGTGAATATTCGGCTTTGATGGTGCTGCGCCAATACCATATATCCCGTGGAGAAGGACACCGCAATGTGATGTTGATTCCTGCTTCCGCACATGGCACGAATCCTGCTTCCAGCGCGATGGCCGGCTTGAAAGTGGTGGTGACTGCTACAGACCCGGAGGGAAATATCGATGTGGAAGATTTCCGCGCCAAGGCTGAAGCCAATCGGGACAACCTTTTCGGTGCCATGATTACCTATCCTTCAACGCACGGTATTTTCGAGGAATCTATCAAGGAATTGATAAAGATTGTTCATGACAATGGCGGGCAAGTCTTTATGGACGGGGCAAATATGAACGGGCAATGCGGATTGACCAGCCCGGGTACCATTGGTGCCGATGCTTGCCATCTGAATCTGCACAAGACCTTTGCCATGCCTCACGGAGGCGGTGGCCCGGGTGTCGGACCGATTTGTGTGGCAAAACACCTGGTGGAATTCTTGCCCACGCATTCTGTTGTGAAGACTGGCGGGGAGCATGGAATCCATGCAGTTTCTGCAGCGCCTTACGGTTCGGTTGGCATGTTGCCCGTGACCTACGGTTATTTGTTGATGCTTGGTGCTGAAGGCTTGAAGAAAGCAACTGAGATGGCGATATTGAATGCCAATTACCTCGCTTCCGCTTTTGAGAAGCTGGGCTTCAAGATATTGTTTAAAGGCAAGCAGGGACGTGTAGGGCATGAGATGATTTGGGATTGCAGTTCTTTCAATAAAGAGTATGGCATTTCTGAATTGGATATTGCGAAACGTCTGATGGATTTCGGTTTTCATGCGCCGACCTTGTCCTTCCCCGTGCATGGCACGTTGATGGTGGAGCCGACGGAGAGCGAGCCGAAGGAAGAGCTTGACCGTTTCATCGAAGCCTTGAAGACCATCCGGGATGAGATGGTGGAGGTGGCAGAAGGAAAAGCCGATAAGACGGATAATGTGTTGAAGAATGCGCCGCACACCCATAAAGTACTGACCGCTGATGAATGGACGCATGCTTATCCGAGGAGCAAAGCGGCTTACCCGCTTCCCTGGGTGGCTGAGAATAAATTCTGGCCGCAAGTCGGGCGTGTGGATGACGGGTACGGAGACCGCAATCTGGTTTGTACCTGTGATTCATTATATGAATGATAAAGAATGCGAGGGGCAGTGCCGGCAAGGGTGCTGCCCCTTTTTTATGTGGACAGAGGGGGATTTAGCGGAAAAGGGAAAAATTGACACTGCCGTATTCCCGGTGTTCTTGGAAACGGGGATGTGTAGAGAAATTAACGGAAGCAGGATGTTCAATGACGGCAATGCCTCCGTCTTCCAATAAATCATTGTCAAAAATGGCTGCCGGGATTTCCTGGATATTTTCCAATTGATAAGGAGGGTCGGCAAAAATGATGTCAAATTTGCTGCCTTTGAGTTTTTTGCATGCTGCGAAGGCATCATTTTTATATACTTGCATGTTCTTGAAACCTAATGTGGCAGCCGTGCGTTTGATAAAGGCAAAGTGTTTGTAGTTTAATTCTACTGCTATGATTTTGGAGGCTCCGCGTGAGGCAAATTCATAGCTGATGCTTCCTGTGCCTGAAAAAAGGTCCAGAACATGGCAATTTTCAAAGTCAATGTAATTGGTCAAGACGTTGAAAATGTTTTCTTTGGCAAAGTCTGTTGTGGGACGGGCACTAAAACTTTTGTCCGGGAAAATTTGTTTTCCTCTGTGGGAACCGCTGATTATTCGCATTTATGTATGTTTAATAAATGAATGAACATGGAGTTGTTTAATTCGTTATGCTTGACCAACTGGGACAGTGGGGCATAATTTAAGATGGAGATGTTCGGTATGTATTTTTGCATGGAATTGATAAATGTGCTTTTGTTGACCCCGTTGCCGGAAATGACGCTTTGCAGGTTCTCTTTATCTAAAAGGCAATGTTCCAGACCATTTAGTGCATAATAAGCAATATCATGGACGCTATGGAAGGTATAGGTGTTGAATAAGGAAATTTTGTCATTCCGGCTAATCAGCATGTCGAAATATTGTTCATGGATGTCGATGAACAAGTAAGGCGTGTTAAATAATATATTTGACAAAGAGTAAATGATAAAGGGATACGCGCTATTGACAACAATGAGGGAAGAAGCATAGCGGTTGTTCAGGAATTGGATGAAGTGCCGTGGCAGGGCTTCAACAAGGTAATAGTTTTTGTTGGGTATTTTCCGATAAAGTAAGACATGGTTTGAGGGCAAAGGCAAACTCAGGTGGTATAAATCGGCAATCGTGTTTTTATTAAAAAATTCCTCTGGAACCAATTGCTTGTTTCTGTTGCAGGATAGCACATATACTTTTTTGTACCTTAGATTCAATAAAGGTTCATTTCCAATTGCCTGTATCGTTTGGGCAATTAATGCGTTCTCATCGCTTTCCGATAGGTGGAAGGGTTGGAACGAAAAGGCTAACAGCCGGTTATTCCCATCATGGATACAAAATGAAAGTCCATCCGTTGCATGACGGATGGACAATATGTATTGCGAAGCATTTTCTTGTTTTAAAGAATCGTCAATGTAAGTGATGTTTTGCATGCAATATTTTATTCCCAATTACCTACATTGTTGTTTGCTTCTTTCAAATCTCCAACTTTCAATCCCGCAAATTTATTCAAACGCATCCGTTCTCCATTTTCTTGAAGCAACTCCTCGTTGTATTCTTCTCTCAAATCTTCAAAAATGACCATATTGGTTACGTATGCTTCAAATACAGGCACCTCAACCCCTGAATCTGTCCAAATGGAAGTAGTGCCCATTTTGAATTGGTGGGTGCGATGGGTGAATGGCACATAGCGTAAATCATCGGCGTTGTAGTCAGCGGGGAATACATTGCCTGCTGCTGCCACTTTCACGGTGTCGCGGATGATGATGCCTTCTTTGATGGCTTGCGCCTCGGTCATGCCCTGCTCCAATTGGTCGTCGGTCAAGGAACCGATGGAACGAACCACCCGGATGGAGTCATACTTGATGAAATTAATCAGCGTGTCGAAACTTGAAGTGTATTTGCCATACTCTTCTTTATAAGCTTCTTGGGCTGTACGGATGTCTTTCAGACGCTGGATGATGACTTCATACCTTTGTTCTTTGATTACTTTAAATTTTTCTGGAACCATGATGCTTTGTACGCATTTGTAACCGAGAAATACAATGATTACAGCCAGAACAATTTGAACGATAAGTTTTTTCATATCTTACACTGCTTTTTGAATAATATTTATTACATTCTTTACTAAATCTCTCTTGTTAATCTATTTAATTTCGTAACTTTACGTCCTCATTTCAAACGTTCCCACTTGCATAAAACTTTTATGCGCTGGCAAATTTAGGAAAAAATTTAGACTAACAGCATAATCTGTCATTTATTTTTGCGATGATTCGAAAACATTTTGAGGAAATGGTCCTAAAGCGTTTTGGCTTTGAATTTTCTCCAACACAAAGGCATGCAATAGAAGAATTTACACAATTCTTTTTTGAACGGAGCGATGAAAATCTTTTTGTACTTAAAGGGTATGCCGGTACGGGAAAAACGTCTTTGGTGGCGGCTATTGTTAATACTTTGTTAGAATTGGGAGGCAAAGTTGTCCTTTTGGCGCCGACAGGGAGGGCGGCTAAAGTGTTTGCATCCTATGCCTCATATCCGGCATTTACTATCCATAAGAAAATATACCGCCAGAAAAATACGACTGACGGGGAGGGTATCTTCAGTTTGGGTTTTAACGAGGAAGCGGATACCTTGTTTTTTGTAGATGAGGCTTCCATGATTTCCAATACGGAGTCGGAAAGTAATTTTGGTAGCGGTTGTCTCTTGAATGACTTGGTGGAATATGTCTATAACGGGCGTAACAACCGTTTGGTGCTGGTGGGCGACATGGCCCAATTGCCCCCGGTGGGGTTGGATGTGAGTCCTGCTTTGGATAAACGGGAATTGGAAGGAGCCTACAATTTTCATGTCATAGAAGTGAATCTCACGGATGTGATGCGTCAGGCGGAGCAATCGGGTATTTTGTATAATGCAACGCGGGTGCGGGGAATGATTGGCAATGGCATCGGGCAGTTGGTATTGAAGGCTGGCAAGTTCCCTGATGTTTTTCGTATAGGTGGAGGCGACCTTTTGGAAGAGATAGATAGTTGTTACGGCAAGTTCGGGGAGGAAGAGACGATAGTTGTCTGCCGTTCCAACAAACGGGCGAATCGTTTTAATGAAGGCATCCGAAGGACCATCCTTTACCGGGAGGAAGATTTTTGCAGCGGAGACCGCATCATGGTAGTCCGCAACAATTATTTCTGGGGGAAAGATTATGCAAAAATCGATTTTATTGCCAATGGCGACATGGCAACAGTCAAACGGGTGGGGAAACGCTTGGAGCTTTACGGTTTTCACTTCGTCAAAGCGGAATTGGCGATAGACGATTACGAAGAAGAACTTTCCGCCTGGGTGATGCTTGATACCTTATTATCTGAATCGCCGGCATTGACGTATGAGCAAAGCCGGGAGTTTTACCGGGCAGTCGAGGCAGACTATGCGGATATTGGCTCTAAGAAGAAGCGTTTTGAGAAAATCAGGGAGAATGAGTTTTATAATGCTTTGCAAATCAAATTCGCTTATGCGGTGACTTGCCACAAGGCGCAAGGCGGGCAGTGGGATGCCGTTTTTATTGACCAGGGCTATTTGACAGATGACATGCTGGATGATGAATATTGGCGTTGGCTTTATACGGCAATTACCCGTGCCCGGAAACGGCTATACTTTATTAATTTTAATGACAGATTTTTTGAAGGCGAGTAAAAATACCGAAAAGTGCTTGTCAGCTTCTCCTCGGAAACTGGCACCATTGAGGATTGGAGGGTAGGGTGAAATTTGGATGAGAATTTGTAATGTTTCATTGAAAACTTTATTTTTACGCCCGAATAAATGGGTACACATGAAAGACGAAAATTTGTACGAAAACAATAAAGAGGTATTCATTCGGGATTTGGAAAATGGGAAGGAACAGGCTTTTAATTACTTGTTCACGACCCGTTATGAGGAATTGTGCCGTTTTGCGCGGACTTGGGTGGAGACCTATGAGGATGCGGAAGAGGCAGTACAGGAAGTTTTCGTAAAAATATGGACCCATGGCTTGCATTTGAAAGATAAAATTTCTTTGGATAGTTATTTGTATGTGGTGGTGCGGAATGCCTGCATTTCCCTTGCCCGCCGCCAGATAGGCAGGGAGGGGATAGAGGCGGCTGCCTGTTTGGCAGTGGAAGAGGCGGAGGACAAGGAAGATCTTGCCCTAGTCCGGGAGGCGGTGGAGGAGTTGCCGGAGCAATGCCGCATTATTTTGAAACTGGTCATCTGGGAGGAAATGAAATACGCTGAAGTGGCTGAAAAATTGGGAATTTCCTTGAATACGGTAAAAAACCAGATGAAAATAGCCTACCGGAAATTGAGGGAGAAGTTGTCGGGGAAGCAATTGTATTTGTTGTTTTTCCGGATGAGAGGAAAAAATATCGCCTTGTAAATAGCTGGTAAATAGCATTCTGTCTAAATCGGCACAAAAAAAGATAAAAAAAGTCGCTTTTCTTTTCACCCTTTTTTGAGATTTCTGCGTCCTCTTATTAGAAAATAAAAATGGAAACCATGGACGAGAGAACAGAAGATTTATTGGTCAGATGGGTGGACGGCGAACTTTCCGATGCTGAACGGGAGGAAGTGGAAGTGTTGTTGGCGCATTCGGCGGCGCTTCGTCAGACAGTGGCGGACTACCGGAAGATAAAACGGCAGGTGGGGGCATTGCGGGAGGAATTCCGTCCTGCTGTCGCAAAACGTTTGCAGGAAGTGAAAGCCCGCCGCCGGCACTTGCGTCTGGTGCGGCGCTTGGGATATGCAGCGGCGATAGTCTTGATTTTTATCGTGGTGGGAGTATTTTTCTTGAAACGGGAGACCTCGTTTGCCCCTTTGTCCTCGCAGCAGGAACTGGCTTGGGGGCAGATGCCGGTGCTGGTTTTGCCGAATGGGGAAAAAAGGGTATTGCCCCAGAACGACACGGCAGTGCTTTGGCAGGAACCGCAGGGAGACATCTC
>DXFT01000196.1 GCA_019114285.1 Candidatus Odoribacter faecigallinarum | reverse complement strand
GGGGAGCAGGGGCAAGGCATAAAAAAAGCCGGGCAGCGGCTGTGTGGTGCGTTGCCCGGCTATAGGATATGGAGGCTTAGCAAATGTTGCCGCTCTCCGTGAAATATTTGTAGAACTTGGGGATGGTGCGGATGCCGTTGAAGAATTGTTCCAACGGGAAGTTCTCGTTGGGGGAGTGGATGGCATCGCTGCCCAGCCCGAAGCCCATGAGGATGGATTTCACGCCCAATACTTCCTCGAAAGTGGCAATGATGGGAATGCTCCCGCCTGAACGGACGGGCACGGGCTGTTTGCCATAGACTTCCTCGTAGGCTTTCTCTGCAGCCTTGTATGCCGGCAAATCTATCGGGCACACGTATGAAGGTCCGCCGTGGAGGTATTCCACTTCTACCTTGACGCATTCGGGGGCGATGGACTCGAAGTATTCCTTGAAGAGTTTGGCAATCTTTTCGTGTTTTTGGTGAGGTACCAGGCGGCAGCTGATTTTGGCATGGGCGACGGAAGGCAGTACGGTTTTGGCGCCTTCGCCCGTGTAGCCGCCCCAAATGCCGCATACGTCAAAGGTGGGGCGTATGCCGGTGCGCTCACTGGTGGAGAAGCCTTCTTCGCCATGGACGGTGCGGATGCCCAGTGATTTCTGGTAGTTTTCCAGATTGAAGGGGGCTTTTGCCATTTTTTCCCTTTCTTCGGCACTGACTTCCAGCACGTCGTCGTAGAATCCGGGGATGGTGATGTGCCCGTGGTCGTCAATCATGTCCCCAATCATTTTGCAGAGCACGTTGATGGGGTTGGCGACAGCCCCGCCGAAGATGCCGGAATGGAGGTCGGCGTTGGGACCGGTCACTTTGACTTCCCAGTAAGCCAGCCCGCGCAGCCCGGAGGTGATGGACGGGATGTCCGGGGCAATCATGCTGGTGTCGGATACCAGGATGATGTCGGATTTCAGCATGTCTTTGTGCTGGCGGCAAAATTCCGGCAGGCTGGGAGAACCGATTTCCTCCTCGCCTTCAATCATGAATTTGACGTTGCATTTCAGTGTGCCGGTGGCCACCATGTATTCAAAGGCTTTCGCGTGCATGAAGGACTGGCCTTTGTCGTCGTCGGCTCCCCGCGCCCAGATTTTGCCGTCTTTGATGACAGGCTCGAAGGGCGTGGTGTTCCACAGTTCAACGGGATCGACGGGCATGACGTCCATGTGCCCATAGACGAGGACTGTCGGGAGTGACGGGTCGAGTATTTTTTCGCCATAGGTGACGGGATTGCCTGCCGTTTCATAGACTTCGGCGCGGTCGGCTCCGGCTGCCAGGAGGAGTTCCTTCCATTTTTCGGCGCATTTGTACATGTCCGGTTTGTGCTCTGCCGCGGATGAAATGGAGGGAATCCGGATTAGTTCAAATAATTCATTTAGAAAACGTTCCTTGTTTTCTTCCAGATACTGGTCGATAGTAGTCATGATTTTTATGGTTTTAAAAATTGTAATGTATATCTTTTTGACGGTTTAAAGGTAAATAAAAACTTCCAACTTCCTGATAAATGATTGCAATTATTTCTTTTTCTTGTTCCCTATTCCCGATTATTTGCTTACTTTTGCCTGCATAAAAACTAAAACGGTTGTTTGCCTTTTTGGGGTAGAGAACCTTTGTGTACAATAACTATTTGAAACGGTTAATTATGTCAAATCTTTCCGAAGTCAAGATTTTTTCCGGAGAAAACAGCAGATACATTGCTGAGAAGATTTCCAAGTCATTGGATTTGGAACTGGGACAAAAAACCTTGTTGCATTTCAGTGACGGGGAATTTGCGACCTCTTATGACGAAACGGTTCGCGGCGACCATGTTTTCATTGTGCAATCGACTTTTCCGCCCAGTGATAACCTGATGGAGTTGTTAATGATGATTGATGCTGCCAAGCGTGCTTCAGCCTATAAGGTCATCGCGGTGATTCCTTATTTCGGTTTTGCCCGCCAGGACCGCAAGGACCGCCCGCGTGTGGCAATCGGGGCAAAGTTGGTGGCAAACCTTTTGCATGCTGCCGGCGTTGACCGCATCATGACGATGGACTTGCATGCCGACCAGATCCAGGGATTTTTTGATATCCCGGTGGATCATCTGTATGGTTCCACCGTGCTGGCGCCTTACATCCGTTCTTTGGCGCTGGACAATCTGGCCATCGCTTCCCCGGACATTGGCGGCTCGAAGCGTGCCAATTCCTGGGCAAAATTCTTTGACAGCGGTTTGATTATTTGCCATAAGACCCGCGAGCGTCCCAACGAGGTGGCGGACATGAAGGTGATTGGCGACCCGGTGGGCAAGAATGTGGTCATTGTCGATGACATGATTGACACGGGGGGCACCATTTGCAAGGCTGCCGGCATCCTGAAGGACAAGGGGGCAAAGAGCGTGCGCGCGGTGGCTACCCATGCGGTGCTGTCCGGCAAGGCATACGAGAACATCGAGAAATCGGCATTGGACGAGGTGGTGTTCACGGACTCCATCCCGCAGAAGCAGGAGTGTTCCAAGATACATGTGATATCCGTTGCCGACATGTTTGCGGAGACCATCCGCAATGTCGTGGAGCACAAATCCATCAGCGACCATTTCCTGTTGTAAGGGAATGCCGGGGGATATCATAAGAACAAGGGCTGTCGTCATGGGCAGTCCTTTTTTATTCTTGGTTTTTGTGCCGCCAGTCTTTCGCTCTTGGTTCCCGGTTTCCTCTATCGGGAGAAATTTGTTGCTTGGCTCCCCAAGGGGCGTATTCCTTTTTTGTCCGTGGTGGTAAAATAATCCCTTCGCAGCATTGGAGATGATTTTTATTTGTTTTACCTTAGGGCAGTAATAATCACGGTGCCTAATGGTAATTAAAAAATACCACTATGAAAAGATTATGGATGATTGTATTTTTAAGCCTGACGGCTTATGCTGTATTTGCACAGGAAGACTATGAGTCGTCTGAACCGGATAGTATCATAGACTTAAGAGGCATTTCTCCTATGAATTCCATTTGGAATGTATATTATCGAAATACAACTCAACATGCTTATATTATTGAGATTTCCAATTATGGAAATATAATGATACGGAATCGTAATGTCAAATATTATGAAAAAGACCCGAATTATAATGAGCGCGCGATTCCTTATACGTTGCCATTATTTACGATTACAAATAGAGAAGATTTGCTGGATTTTGCAGGAAAATGTTTTGCGCCATATCTGAAGAAAGAAGATGTAGAAAAGCTGGGAACCAATCTTGATATAACTTTTACTTCAGACTTACAAGGCAAAATTTTGGAAGTTTACTTTGCTTATCCTGATAGGATACAACTTCCACTTGAAACGATAGAGCAATTGGAAACTTATATTTTAACGAAATGCTCACTCCGCTTCAAACCCAATGATATGTTGAAAGAAGCAAAATTTGTATTTTTCAACTGTAGCCTTTCCTTTAAAGCTATCTATCAAGCCATACATGGATTACCATCTGGCGTAGAAACATCTACACCGGATGGCTATAAAAAGATAGATTCATTGTAAACATACTGCTATGAAAAGATGTGTTGTATTAATCCACGAGAATATACAAAAAATGCTATTTTTGGAGTGCCTTTTATGATTAATGAAGAGACGATGAAAATAAGGTTGCTGTTTTTGCTGTTGTTGTCCGGGTTTGCCTTATGTGCGCATGCTCAGAGTCTTTAATACACCAGGAAAGATTACTGAAGGTAGTCTTGCATCTTATTATTGCTACGCAGAGACTAAATTAGTTTGGAAAATAAGGAATGTTGAGAATACTGATACGACAGATATAATGTATTATAAAAATGGAGAGGTTGCAAAAAATTATCAGCCAAGCGGAAAAGCTTTATTTAGCAATGATGATTTGATAGAATTGTTTTGTGAGACATTGACATCAACAGAGTTGTCTTTAATAAAAAATAAAGCTGCATATTTTCTGCAAGTAAATGTGGTATGTGATTCGCATGGGAATGCTAATGAAGTAGGGTTTGGTTTTAGAAATGATGACCCTGTATTAACCAGACTTTTGCCGGATAGATTTTATGATTTGGAGCAGAAGCTGAAGAGGCTTCTAAAAGTTAATCTTAGTACCGAAGATATTCAAATTAAAAATATCAAGTATTTTGCAATCATAGATTATCGACAAATAAATTAGGTATGTTAGGGGTATTTTAAGGATTGATTGTTTGCAGGGCATGCCCTTTATAAAAAGATGATGGTGCGTAAGTTTGTCATACTCGTTTTTGTGGCATGCAGGAGGGACTGGTTTTGTGGCACTTTATCAGGAAACGGAGGATGCGGGTGCCGCCTGCGGGGAAGCGGAATATATCCTTGCGATGCCGGTGAAGGTGGTGAATACTTCCGTTATCCGGGCGCGCCACCGGGCACGGATGGTCTTGGAAGCTACAACAGAAAGGGGCTGCCCGAAATAATGCTCATGCGGACAGCCCCTGTTTTTTATGTGGTTGGACGGAGTTTATTGCAGCCGTTCACTGACAATCGCGCGAATCTGCTCGCCCCTTGCCTTTTTGGCAATGATGCGGTTGTTGGCATCCAGGATGAAGATGTCCGGAATACCGTTTACCCGATAGAGCTTCACGACGGGGCATGCCCTGCCCATGAGGGAGGATACCTGCACCCACGGCAATTGGTCTTCTTCAATGGCTTTCAGCCAGGCATCGCGTTTGTTGTCGAGCGAGATGCCGATAATCTCAAGCCCTTTGTCCTTGTATTCCTCGTAAACGGCTTTCAGGTTCGGGCTTTCTGCCCGGCAGGGACCGCACCACGATGCCCAGAAATCCAAAATCTTCACTTTTGCCTTCGTGCCGTAAAGGGAAACGGTTTTGCCTTCTGGGGTTTTCAGTTCAAAGTCGGGCACGGTGCTTCCCACTTCCAGTTGCCCTTTCATTTCGTAAAACGCTGAGAGTTTTTTGCCTAAACCGGTGGAAAGTACGTCTTGGCTGAGCAATTCCATTTTGGCTTTCAGGTTGTCATACGTCCCCATCGTCCGGTTTTGGAAGACATGGTAAACGCTGACAAGGCTGTTGGGATGAGCGGCGACGAAGTTTTTTTCTATTTCTTGCCATTCTTCATCCAAGAGTTGCAGTTCCGCACGGCAGTGCATGATACCGGCAATGTCGTGTTCCTCGCCGGCGCGGCGCAAGTCTGTTCTGAACTCTTCTCCTTTTTGATACCAGGCTTGGGCTAAGGCTGCAAATTCCCGCTCCTGGCTTTGCAGTTCTCCTCCGCCCTCGATGGTGAAGGAGCTGTCTGCCTGTTGCACGATGTGGAAATCCGCTTGCTCAATGAATAACGGAGAAGCGAGTGCTTCTCCATTAATCATGAGGGTGGCATATTGTGCTGTTTCTGGGGTCAGGCTAAAAGCAAATTGCCCGTTTTTTATAGGAATTTGCAGCAAAGTATCACTGCCTTGGAGGACTGTTACCTGTCCTTTTTGTACCAACAGGTCACCTGTCACGTTGTGACGGGAGCAACTGAAACAACATGCGGACAGGCAAAGTATCATCCCTATTTTGAATCCTTGAATTTTCATGCGCTTATTTTTTCTTTAGGATTTCGTAAATCATAGCAGTATTGGGGAATTTATAACAAACTATGAATTCCTGTGTGTCAGGATTGTAGTAATTAACTTTTACGGATTCCGGCGTTTGGTCGAAATCGGCTGCCAAGTTGAGGGATTCAATCATTTGGAAGCCTTCAACCGGGGAAGTTAAAGTTAAACTGTTATCTTCTTGGTTCCAATTGATTATGAAATAATTGGGATTGGTCTCTTGTATTACAACCTGTGTTGATTGTGGCACTTTTAAAGATGTCATTCCTCCTGCCCCTAATGTTTTCGTGACAAAATTTTGGAACTGCGGGTAATAATAGTCGTTAAAAGCTCCAAGAATGTTTACGGTTGCATTGTATTCGCCGGAATAGGGATTGTCCAATTCTAACCGATAAAAGCAAGTCTGGAGTTCCGGGTTGATTTCATAACCGGAAGCATCTGTCAGTGTAATAGGCAATGTGTTGTTGGCGCTGGGGTCTAAGGCTGCCGTGTTGATGGTAAAAGGCAATACGGCGTAGGCTTCCCCTTGTTTAATCGTCACGGTTTCAGAACCGAAAGTTACTAAATTCTCGGGAATGGCAGTCATATAGAGTTCTGTTGCATTCTCGTATTCCCTAACGTTGTAGGCATTTAAGGCAGCCGTATCTATTTTGTAATGCACGATGACATCTTCTTCCGGAAACTCTGAACTGGCACAATAGATAGAAATACTTCCCTGTGCTTCCTCTTCCATCATCAAGGAGGCATCGATAATTCCCGCATTCAGATTGGCATTGACAATATAGACTTGTTTTTTATATTGTTCTCCAAAATCCACATCATTGGAACAGGCACTGCAAAAATACAGCAGCCCGATAATGCATAAATTTATCCATTTCATATTCTTATACAATTTTCTAATTCGACCATTTTATTACCATCCCGGGCTTTGTACTAAATTGGGGTTGCGGATGATTTCATCATTGGGAATAGGCCAGAAGTTTTGTCTTCTTACAAAAGATTTGTAAGTGTATTCAGCCTCCCTGACAACCACCTTTTGGTAGAAAGCCTCCGGGTTATTTTCACTTTGGTTTATATCTACTCCATAGATAGGCTCGTTTTCTTCCACATTGGCAATTTCCCAACGACGGACATCGAAATAGCGATGACCTTCCCAAGCCAATTCGATTTGCCGTTCCCGGCGAATCATGTCACGCACGGTGTTGTAGTCGCTTGCCTCTTGGGCGGTCATGCCCGGCAGTCCCGCACGGAAGCGCACCAGATTGAAGTAATGGCGGATTTCCTCTGTATTTCGGCTGAATGTTTCGCCTTCCACGGTATAGCTT
>DXFT01000195.1 GCA_019114285.1 Candidatus Odoribacter faecigallinarum | reverse complement strand
TCCTGGAGCTGATGGTGACCCTGGCGGAGCTGGCAGTCTACCGCCGGGTGCTGGCATTTCAGGAAATGCCCAGGGGCAGGATCACCGCCTACGCCTGGACCGCCAACGCCTGCTCCTGCGCTGTGGGCGTGCTCCTCTCCTTCCAGCTGCCGCGGCTGTTCTGACCAGCCAGAAGGCGGGCGGGAGCGAAAAGTTTTCCTTGCAAAATACGCTCCCGTCCGCTATAATATAAAAGCTATCCTGTAAACCAGCACCTGCCGGTGTGATGGAATTGGTAGACGTAGTGGACTCAAAATCTTGTTCGTCCATTCACAGGCGTTTTTGTAGGACCCTTGGTATTACAGCATATTTTCAACTGAATAACAGCATTTGGTTTTAATATCCCTCCCGCATATCCCTCCAAAATCAGAGATATGCGGGACACAGGGAATTAAAATATAAATGCCGGTGTGGCGGAATTGGCAGACGCACCGCACTCAAAATGCGGCGGAGCAATCCGTGCCGGTTCGAGTCCGGCCACCGGCACCAGAATTTTCAGCCCTGAACTTACAGAGTTCAGGGCTTTTTTATTGCCCGATAGTCTGTACTCTGGTGTTTTGCGGGTAAAATGCGAGAATCGCATTTGCCGACGAAACCTTGCTGCTATAATCAAGGTGGGTGTAAATATTCGATGTCGTTCCGATGTCGCTATGTCCCAGCCACTCCTGGATGTCCCTCAGACTGACACCGTTGGCGTAAAGAAGGCTGGCACAGCTATGGCGGAGATCGTGGAAACGGATTTTTTTCAATCCGTGGTTTTTCAATACAATCTCGAAATGCTGTGTGATGAAGTTTGGTTTGACAAGTTCGCCCATTGCATTTACATAGATATAATCCAGATATTTTTTGCAGTAGGCTGCACCGCATACCTTTTGATTGACAAGCTGCTCTTGTTTCAAGCGCCGCAGCAGTTCTTCAAAGGGTGGGACCAAAGGCAAGGTCCGGTAACTGGACTTCGTTTTCGTTCGGTCCTTCTGTACGGTGATGTTCTTGCCATCCACATTGACTTGCGTAACGGTGTGCTTTATGCTGATTGTCTTTTTTTCAAAGTCAATCGCATCCCATTTCAGTCCGACTACCTCGCTCCGCCGCAATCCGTAAAATGCGGCAAGAATAACACCCAGCTCAATGGGGTCGCCCTTTACAGTCTTGAAAAGGATTTCCAGCTCTTGCTGGTTGTAAATCGTCGCAAGATATTTGTCTTTCCGGGGTCGCTCTACACGGTCAGCGGGGTTCGACTTGATTAGTCCGATCTGGAACGCATACTGCAAGCATTTACGGATGTTGGCGTGGCGATGGATTACGGTATTAGCCGTAAGCCCTTTACCAAGCTCAAATTGATAGTAGTCCTGGATGTGCTTGGGGTGCTTCTCCAGGTCCTGCAAGGTGAGCATTTTGTCTTTGAAGTACGGGACAATGCTTCCCTTGATGGAATTGGCGTAGGATGAATATGTGGTCAGCTCGACGCTGCTTTTCATCATTTCCAGCCATTCCAGAATAAAATCGGTAAAGAGTATGGGAGCTTCATCCGCACACGGGTTGATATGAGCCACAGGGTTTTCCTTCAGCCATGTCAACTCAACGGCGTATTGAAATGCTGCCACGATTATCTCGTGGTATTGCAGCAATTCCTGCGAAGAAGCCTCGTGTTCCTGTCTTTCATAGCGATAAAATGCCTCCAGATCGCGTCCAGACATTTTGAGCAAACCAATAGGATGTTTCTCAAAGAATGGCTCAATCTGACTTCTAACATCGTAGGCATATTCCGCGTATGTACTTGGGCTAAAGGAAAAAGCGTTTTCTTTCAGCCACTTATTCAAAAAAACATGAAACGGCACATCTGCGTTTTCTAGCAGGTTTTCGGGGTTAAATTCTTTTCGGGTCTTGAGCAGCATTGCTTCAGCCCGCTTTTTATTGCCCTTTACGGCAAGTCCTGTGCTGATAGATTTGCTTTTTCGTTTACCGTCAGCACCTTTCCAGCTTAATATCATCTGGAAATATCCATTTTGTTCTCTCAGGTGGCCTGCTACCATCATCATTCCTCCTTTTTGCAGCAGCTATATTCACCCGCTGTTGACAGTATCATCGTACCATCGCCCTGTAAATGTAGCAAGGATGTGAATTAGCTTCGTCTGATGATGTGCAAGTAATTCAATATGTGAAGTTTGGGAATCTTGTAGGTTCGGCCCACGCGGAAATGTTCAATGCTGTTTTCCTGCAACAATCGGTAGGCGGACTTCTCGCTGATCCCCAGCATTTTACTCATTTGCGCGACGCTGACAATATCGGGATAGTTTGAAAAAACCATGCTGTAAGCGTCTTTTTGAGATATTGACATACTCATAATCAACACCTCCTCAGCGTGGAGAATGTCAAAATAGAAAAGCAGCCGCACCGATAAAGTAGAGGGTATATGCTAACCTACAAGTCGGTACGGCTGCTGTATTATAATTTGATTTCAATTCGTCACATTTGCCACGCACCCCTGACGATGGGAACATTCCTGGTCTCCGCTGGCGCGGCTGTCATAACTCCGCAGCGTCGTTTTTTCGTGCGCCGCAGGGTTCCCCCCAAGTCTTTAGGAGGCCGTGAGGAAGTATCTTTAAGCCCCCATGCAGTCATCGCGCCCCAAAGTGCCAACTCCAGGTTTCAGGCTTGCGTTGATCGCTCAGGACAGCCTGTTCATCACCTCCTTGGCTTGTCCTTCTTGGCGGCGCGCCTGATTCGCTCATACATGGGTTATGTACCAGAAATGCCGTCTATTCGGTTGTCAATGTGCTAACGAAGGTGAAGATTGTCCTTCTAATAGTAGTGAAGAAAACGGCGTTTTTTTGGCCATGTAAATTAAACTTTCTCAATTTTTTTTGCCAGATGCTTTAAGCCGCGCTTAAGGCTCTTATAGACCCAGCTCGGATCAATACTTTCGGCTTGTGCAATTTCCTTGACGGTCATACCCAGGTAGAACCGGGCGTAGATCCACTTGGCCTGCTTGTCCGGTAGCTCCATCACCGCAGCATAGAGCTGATCGCGGAGCTGTTGGTTCTCCAGGATTTCTTCCGGGGTCGGCGGGCGCTGCACAATAGCCTTCTCAATGCCGTTGTCACAGTCCAGAGAGTATTGCGCTTTGTAATTATACATCTGCCGCAGGTAGAGTGCTTCGGCTCGTTTATCGGCCAGTAATACCGCTTGTACTTCATCGGTCACATCCAAAAAAGTGTCTGTTTTATAAACATCGGGATAAAGCTCCCGAAGATTAATCTTCTGCATTATGTACCTCCATTTCGGTTCACGGGGTCAATTGCCAGGTGAGCCGAAACGAGGGGGAGAACGACAGCGTGGGATAGTTTCAGGCCAGTCTTGATTTGATTTTTCCCACACAAATGCAAAAGCGCCTGTGTGACAGCACGACACACAGGCGCAATTTTCAATATTATTCTGTATATTCCAACATTTTTCGCAATTATCGACACAATATATTGGAGGAATTAGGTGACTTTTTTTAACTTGTGCTGTTGTTTTTCAAGCAGTTTACGCATAAAACCTCCAATATTTCTACATCTCTGGCTACTCACCTCTTAAACGCCAAAGTTTATGTTATATTTCTATTTTATTGGGGGGAAACATAAAAAATTGTAAAACTAAAGCAGAATATCATACCTGCCATGAAGAAGACCATTTTTCGGCTTTCCCTCTTTTGTTATCCGACCGTCAAGCGTATGTTTTGGGTTGCAATCGCATTTCTGAAAGCAAGATCATGTTCTACAAAAATCATGGTAGGAGAAAATTCTCTAATCAGATTTTCAATTTGCATTCGGGAATAGATGTCAATATAGTTAAGAGGTTCATCCCACACATACAGATGCGCTTGTTCACAAAGGCTTTTTGCTATCAACACTTTTTTCTTTTGTCCCGCCGAAAAATCTTGCATTTTCTTTTCAAACTGTATTCGTGAAAAATCCATTTTCCGTAAGATTGCCTTAAACAAACTTTCATCGATACGATTGGCT
>DXFT01000194.1 GCA_019114285.1 Candidatus Odoribacter faecigallinarum | reverse complement strand
CAATATAGCGGTCACCACATTGGGTTTCAATCCTCCCTTCCACCAAAGTCGTCTTTACCCACTTGCTGTCCGGATAGACATTAATATTGAAAGTTGTGCCTAAAACACGAATTGCAACGTCATGGGTCTGTACAATAAAGGGATGCCTGTCATCATGCACTACTTCCAAATAGGCTTCTCCTGTCAAGAACACCTCGCGCTGGGTGTCATTGAAACGCTCAGGGTAGCGCAAGACGGAACCTGCATTCAAATAGACTTTTGTTCCGTCCGGCAAAATCAAATCATACTCGGCACCGTATGGAACATTTAATGTATAGTAAGCAGCGGTGTCTGCCGCTTTGCTTGCCTGCATAATTAATGTATGGTCTTTGATCCGCATTTCCCCACTGCCATTAACAGCCAGTAAAGTGGTATCTTTTTCGCCTAACGTATATTTTTGCCTGTTCGGTAAAATTAATTCCGCTTCCCTGGCATGGGAAGAAAGTAATTGTTCATATGTCGGATAAGCAGGAACTTGAACCATCTTATCATGGGTCATGAAAACATGAACACCAACAAACAAGGCTACTGCCGCAGCACAGGAAGCCACTACCTTCCACAACCGCCTTCGCTGTTGCCTCTTAATCCTCTGCCGAGACAAATCCTCCCAAACTTCTTTAGGGGAGGTACGTGTCTTCAATATATCTTTTTGTGATTCCAACTTACAGATAAATTCCCCGAACTCACGATTTTTCGGCGATGCCTGCATCCACGTTTCCAAGCTTTGTAAGTCTTGCTCGCTCAAGGGTTCCCGATTTAAATAATCTGCCCAAAGTTTGTCGATATCCTCTTTCATTTTCTTGTCTGTTTTTCTTATATATTACAAAAACAAACAAAAAGGGTGATTGGAAATCAAACTTTTTTTGTTAATAAAACCAAAATAGAACAGAAGTCATCTTCTTGCAAATTGTCTCGCAGAAATTTAAGGGCATATTTCATTTGTGTTTTGACCGTATTGATGCTCACTCCTAATGTCTCGGCAATTTCTTGGTAAGTCTTGTCATCCAGGCAAGCCATGAGAAAGACCTGTTTGCATTTTTCCGGCAACTTGCCAATCGTCCGGTAAAGCAACTCTATTTCCCCCTCTTCCTCTTGAAAGGATGCAGGAATATCCGGAATATCAACCGTCAATTCATCCAACGTACATTTTGGCTTCCTGTCCCTTAGAAATAAATATGAGCGTTTTTTTACCATAGCAAAAAGGAAACAGTCGAGATCTCCCTTGAATCCCCGCAAACGCTTAGTATCCCACAAGATACCGAAGCAATCCTGAATAACATCTTCTGCAGCCTCCAAATTATTCAAAATCCGGAAACTATAAAGCAATAAACTGTCATAATAATGCTCAAACAAGAGCTGAAAAGCTCTCTCTTCGTCTTTTTCTAATAGTTTTAATATGACATCGGATATATTCATATCATTCGTTTAGAATAATTCCGAAAACTCTTTTATTCGCTGCTCATCGGCTTTACGGCAAATTAGCAGAACTCCATTTTCCTCGGCAATGATATAATCCTGCAAGCCTTGCACTATCATCTTTTTTCCTGCCGGAGCATGCACAATACAACCGGTGCTTTCAAGCATTTTCACATTGCCTGCAACTAAAGCATTGCCTGCTGCATCTTTTTCTGCTTGCTCATATAAAGCGCCCCATGTTCCCAAATCCGACCACCCGAAAGAAGCCGGATATACATACATGTTATCAGCATGCTCCATAACAGCATAATCTATTGATATGTTAGGACAAGACGGGAAAGAACGGTCAATCGCCTCCTGTTCAGCAGCCGTATAAAAAACTGAGTCCAAGTTATCGAAAAGCTTTGCCATTTCCGGCAAATTTTGGCGCAATGCCTGTTCCATCGTACACGCTTTTACCAAGAAAATGCCCGAATTCCAATAGTATCCTCCCTCCCGAAGATAAACAGAGGCTGTAGCGTAATCCGGTTTTTCCTTAAATGCTTTCACCTTACATATCTTCTCCTCTTCCAAAGCTTTCCCAGACTGAATATACCCATACCCCGTTTCCGGATGCGAAGGCGTTATGCCCAAAGTCAATATCCCCTTATTCGTCTTTACGAACTTCACTCCTTCCTGTATAACACGACGAAATTCTTCTACATCTGTCATGTTATGGTCGGCAGGAGCAATAATTAATGAAGCCTCCGGATCATACTTTTTGATTTTCCATGTGGCGTATGCTATGCAAGGTGCCGTATTCCGCCGGCAAGGTTCCAACAAAATATGATTGTTGTCAAGGAATGGCAATTGTTTTTTGACCAAATCGTAATAATGACGGGAAGTTACCACCCAAATATTCTCATCCCGCACAATGTGCCCAAAACGATATACAGTATCCTGCAATAAAGTATTTCCCGTACCTAATACATCGATAAATTGCTTGGGACGTTCCGGCGTGCTCATCGGCCAAAAACGGCTGCCAACTCCTCCTGCCATAATAATTAAGTGTTCCATAAACCTTACCTTTTATCAGTCACCACATGAAAATTGTTCCGGATACTTGGGATTCGCATCCCGATAAGTACTCATAATGTAAGCCATGTCGGCATCCGTGTCTTCAGTCGGATAAAACAAAGGACCGATTTGGCAAGTCTTGGTTTTATAGTCAATCCGCCCCAAATAAACCGGCACACCTGCTGCCCTGGCTATGACCAAAAAACCCTTCTTCCATTTCTTGCGTCGGCTACGGCTGCCTTCCGGAGTGATGCAAAGGTACATGGTGTCCCGGCTATTGTACTCCTGTACCATTTGGTCCACCAAATGGCTCTCCTTGTTTCCCCTGTCCACGGGAATCACCCGCAATGCCCGTAAGATAGCACCCAAGGGAAAAAAGAAAAATTCCTTCTTCATCAGGATATATGCCGGTATCCCCTGGCTCAAAAAAGCCAATTCTCCCCATACGAAATCCCAATTGGATGTATGTGGGACAGATATAATTACGGCTTTTTTCACCTCTGGCAGATGACCTACGTATTTCCATCCGCCCAGCCGCATAAGAAAGCGTGCAAAATATTTCATCATGAATTGCTTTTTCTATAACTAAAATATGCAACAAAAATACGATTTTTTTCTCATTTACCTTTTGTATCTCCAAAATATATAGTACTTTTGCACCACAAATTTTCCTTAGGGGTTCAATAAGTAGTCTCAAAAAGCTCACCCCGTGGTATTAACGTTAAAAAGAAAAATTAAATGTACGCTATTGTAGAGATTGCTGGACAGCAATTTAAAGTAGAAAAAGACCGTAAAGTGTATGTTCACCGTTTGTCGGCAGAAGAAGGTGCACAAGTGGAATTCGACAATGTATTGTTGATTGATAATGACGGTGAAGTAAAAATCGGCATGCCGAAAGTAGAAGGTGCCAAAGTGACGGCAAAGGTTTTGCGCCACTTAAAAGGTGACAAAGTGATTATCTTCAAAAAGAAAAGAAGAAAAACTTTCGAGAGAAAGAGAGGACATCGTCAATTCTTGACGCAGATTCAGATTGAATCCATTAATGCTTAATTTATTTTGTAACTTCTAAAATTCATTCGATATGGCACATAAGAAAGGTGTTGGTAGTTCTAAGAACGGACGCGAATCAGAAAGCAAACGCTTGGGAATCAAAGTGTGGGGCGGACAATTCGCCAAAGCAGGTAACATCATTGTACGCCAAAGGGGAACGGTTCACAATCCCGGTGAAAATGTAGGCATGGGAAGAGACCACACGCTCTTTGCATTGGTGGACGGTACGGTTGTTTTCCGTAAAAAAAGGAACAACAAATCGTTCGTTTCAGTGGAAGCTGTTGCAGAATAAACTGAAAAAAGACAATGAAATATCAGACTCCTGTATTCTGCATGGATACAGGAGTTTTTTTATAGACAATTCAAAAGTAAATCAAAAAGCGAACCTATGTTAAGCTTGAAATTTATACAAGAAAACAAAGAGACCGTCATTGAACGGTTGGCAATCAAAAACTTTGATGCCCGTGAACCCATAGACAAGATTATCGCGCTTGATAACCTTCGCAAATCATTGCAACAGGAAGCTGAAAGCAAACAGGCGGAAATGAACCGCATTGCCAAAGAAATAGGCAAACTCATGCAGACGGGGCAAAAGGAAGAAGCAGAAAAAGCACGTCAGGAAACCTCACAATTGAAAAATGACATTGCCGAACTGAGTAATCGCCGGAATGAGGTCAGCAACCAACTGACCGACCTCTTGCTGCGGATTCCGAATCTCCCCCATGCCTCAGTGCCTAAAGGAAAATCCGATGCCGACAACGAGATTGTCAAGATTGTGGACAACATCCCGCAAAAGCACGAACAAGACTTGCCTCACTGGGAATTGGCAAAAAAATATGACCTCATTGACTTTGAGACCGGAGTTAAAATTACCGGGGCAGGCTTCCCGCTTTACAAAGGCATGGGAGCACGACTGCAACGGGCATTGATTACTTTCTTCTTGGACGAAAACATCAAAGCCGGCTACCAGGAAGTGCAACCTCCTTTAATGGTCAATGCCGATTCGGGATATGGAACCGGACAGCTCCCGGACAAAGACGGGCAAATGTACTACGTCAATGAAGACAACCTTTACCTTATTCCGACTGCAGAAGTCCCTGTTACCAATATTTACCGCGACATGATTGTAGAAGGCGAAAAACTGCCTATCAAAAATACTGCCTATTCCGCTTGTTTCCGCCGGGAAGCCGGTTCATACGGCAAAGACGTACGTGGACTGAACCGACTGCATCAATTCGACAAGGTAGAAATCGTGCAAATCACCCGTCCCGAATTGTCTTACGAAGCCTTGGACGGCATGGTAAAGCACGTGGAGAGCTTGCTTGTCAAATTGGAACTGCCCTACCGGATTGTACGTCTTTGCGGAGGAGATATCAGTTTCACCTCAGCCCTGACTTACGACTTTGAAGTCTATTCCAAGGCACAGGAAAAATGGCTGGAAGTCAGCTCTGTCTCCAACTTCGAAGAATTCCAGGCAAACCGCTTGAAACTCCGTTTTAAAGACAAAGGGGATAAAAAGACCACGACTTGCCACACCTTGAATGGCAGTGCCCTCGCCCTTCCGCGTATTGTTGCTTCTTTGTTGGAAAACAACCAATGTGCTGAAGGCATCCGCTTGCCTAAAGTACTGCAAGCTTTTATGGGTACGGATATGATAAAATAACACTTAAAGGGAGAGCCTACAGCCCTCCCTTTTCTTTCAAAACCGGTAACTTATGAGGATTATCTACAATACAACCTTTATTGTTGAAGAAGCCATCGAAGAAGAATGGATTGCCCACATCCGGGAACATTATCTCGGTTCTTTGGGCAAGCTGGGCTTGTGCGATGATGCCATTTTCACAAAAGTCTCCATTGACCAGCCCGAGGGAAAAACTTACTCCATCCAGTTGGTATTTCATGATGAAGTACAAAAAGAACATTTTCTCTCCCAATACTTACCGGAAATAGAAGCCGGAATTGCCCGGCGTTATGCTAACCGTTATGTATGTTTCAACAGTATCCTTACCGAAATCTAATCCCATGGAAAAACTTATCATGGGCATAGACCCCGGCACTAATTTCATGGGATACGCCATCCTAAAAGCCTATGGCAAAAACCAAAAACCAGTCTTGTTGGTTTCCGGCGTACTTGACATGGGCAAAATTGCCGACCCTTACCTCAAACTCCAATACATCTTCAAACGCACCCTCCAGGTCATAGACAGCTACCAGCCTGACGAACTTGCCATCGAATCACAATTCTACGGCAAAAACGTGCAATCCATGCTCAAACTGGGACGGGCGCAAGGCGTTGCCATTGCGGCTGCACTGCAACGGGACATTCCCATTTTCGAATATGCCCCACGCAAAGTCAAAATGAGCGTCACAGGGTCCGGCACCGCCTCCAAGGAACAAATTGCCGCCCTGCTGCCCAAATTCATGACCATCCATACTACCTCGCAACTCTTGGATGAGACAGATGCCATAGCCATCGCTTATTGCCACTTTCTGCAAAGCAATTCTCCTCTCGCCCAAGAAGGACATTCTTGTAAAAGTTGGAGCGAATACATTAAGAAGAACCCCGACAAACTTATATAGGCATCAACCCAATAGGGCATCTATAACAGCTTTGATTTTCTGAGGGGAACTCACATCCCTTCCGTATTCTGCCACTTGCACTGTTCCTCCCATGGAAACCCGCGTATTCCGGTAACGCATCCCGCTTTCTACTGGCATACGGGCAGAAAGATGAAACTCATGAGCACCCGTTTCCCGCGCAATCATGGAGACATTACCCCCATTCACCCCGCAACCCGGCATAATAATTACATTCCGGGCTGCCGCAACCAACTGCCGCAACAAAGGTATGCCCTCCTCAGCTGTTGCCTGCTGCCCCGAAGTCAAGATACGATGGCATCCCAACGACTCAATGTCCCGCAAAGCTGCCAGCGGGTCACAGCACATATCAAAAGCGCGATGGAAAGTAACGGACATTCCCCCGGCTTCTGCCATTAACCGCCGCATCAGGCGTACGTCCACCTGTCCATCCTCCGTCAGACAACCCAACACCACCCCATCAGCACCGATACGGCGGGCTGCGTCTATGTCCCGTAACATCACCTCACGCTCCCATTCGTTATATAGAAAATCCCCACCACGGGGACGAATAATCACATGCAGCCCTGCAGGCATCATTTCCCTCGCCAAGGCAATCGTTCCCCAGGAAGGCGTTGTACCCCCTTCCGGCATGCCGGCACACAATTCCACCCGATCTGCCCCCGCCTCCACGGCAGCCTTCACGCTTTCCACTGAATTAGCGCATACTTCTATCTTAAAATCTTTCCTTTCCATATTTCTTCTTCCTTTTATAGTATAAACATTGGCATCAAGGCAAATAAACCACCTCCTTAAAGGCATACACCCGTTCTTTCCCCTCCGTATCCAACAGACGCAACTGCCCATATTCATCCAATCCTGCAATAGAAGCCTGGAAACTTCCTCCGGAATCCCGCCACCCGTAAACTCCCTCGGCGCGGTAAAGGCAAGCCAAAAAATCCTTTTGCAACCCCTCATAATCACAGATTCGGGCATAGCGGGCATCTATATAAACAAGCAACTCTTCCAATGCCTGGTCCAAGGGCAACTCCTTCCCGGTCAACTGCCATAAGGATACCGGGTTCGGCGCATCCGAAAGGAACTCCCGCTGATTCACATTCAACCCGATACCGCATAAGGATGCGGCAATGCAAGCTCCAGCAACCCGGTGCTCTATCAGAATGCCGGCAATCTTCCTGTCGCCGACATAAATGTCATTCGGCCATTTGACAGATACCCCGTCCACATGGCGGCACAGAAAATCATAACATCCTAAAGCAACTGCCATCGAAACAGCAAACTGTTTCCCAGCCTCCAGATATTCCGGTTTCAGTATGATAGTAATGGCAATATTCTTGTCCGGCTCGCTCTCCCAACTGTTCCCAGCCTGCCCGCGTCCCTGCGTCTGCCGCCGTGCCAAAATCACCATCCGGTCTTTCAACTCCTGCTGCGGAAGGTTTTCCGCCAGTGTATTGGTGGAATCCAACTCCCCGTATTCCTGCACCAGGAAATTCCCCACCTTGTAACATTTCATGTCTTCCATTGCTTTCTTGTCTTCTTATCCGCAAAAATAATGCTTTCCGTCAAATATTCCATCCTCTTTCCCCCGGAAATAACCTGCCATTTCTTCCATCTTGCTAGGATGTTGCTAGGACTTTCCAGGTACCTTGCGGGTACCTTCGGGGTACCTTGGTAGTATGTTTATACCCGTAAGGTACCCGCAGGGTACTCCGAAGGTACCGGGAAAGAGGAAGCAACCACGAAGCAACCCCCTATAAAACCAAGAGCAAAGAGGGCAGGATATCTCAAATGAGAAAGGCATGACCTATCCATGTTTTCCGGAAAAATATCGAGTGAATAAAGAAAGAGCAAAGCAACCGGCAGGGAAACACGGTACGGGAATTTGCAATCCAAAGAGGAAAAATTGTTCAATATCGGCATTTTTGTATTAACTTTGTCTGTACTAAACGAAATAACATGCAAGACAACGACCGGGTCAAACCCATTTATATTGAAGAAATTTTCAAAAGCAAAAGCCCGAAAATCGCACGGCTGATACCGGGTTTTGCCTATTCATTGCTCAAACGCTTAATTCATCAGGATGGCATCAATGAATTTATTGCCCGGTACGGCGACCGGAAAGGGCTGGATTTTGCAGACGGCATGATGGAGTTCTTAAAGGTGACATACGATGTCAAAGGGTTGGAACACCTGCCACAGGCAGACGGACGGTACATTTTTGCCTCTAACCACCCTCTGGGAGGTCCGGACGGGGTGATTCTCATTTCCTTCCTCGGGAAGCATTACCCTGACTTGAAGTTCCCGGTAAACGACCTGTTACTGAACTTGAAAAACTTGAACAATATTTTTCTGCCGGTCAATAAACATGGCAGCATGTCAAGGGAAGCGGCAGCAGCCATTGAACAGGCGTATGCTTCTTCGTGTCAGATTATCATGTTCCCGGCAGGGCTGTGCAGCCGCAAAATGAAAGGTGAAATTCGCGATTTGGCATGGCAAAAGAGCTTTGTAACCAAGGCTGTACAATACCAACGGGACATCATACCTATTTTCTTTTCGGGAAAAAATTCCAATTTCTTTTACAACCTTGCCAATTTACGGAAAAAACTCCATTTGAAATTTAATGTGGAAATGCTATGGTTACCGGATGAAACATTCAAAAAAATCGGAAAGCATTTCACGATATACATCGGACAACCCATTTCCTGGAAGTCACTCGACAAAAGCCGAAAACCTGCGGAATGGGCAGAAGAAATTAAAAAGCAGGTTTATTCCCTTCCCCAAAAGATGGCTTAATTCCTTCTTTCCAGACATAAAAAGGGCACCCCGAACGGAGTGCCCTTCTCTCTTGATAATCAATTATTTTATTTGCTGTAATCCATTGCCGCCAAACGCTTATAGCCGTTCAGTTTCCATCTGGCATCATTTTCCGTCTCCTCGAAGAGCCGCTCTGCATCTGCGGGGGCAGCTTTCATCAAAGAATTGAAACGTACTTCGCCCATCAGGAAATCACGGAATTTCGTATAATCCGGCTCCTTGGAGTCCAATTGGAAAGGATTCTTGCCTTCGGCTTCCAGGTCAGGATTATAGCGATAAAGCTGCCAGTAGCCGCATTCAACAGCCTTTTTCTCCTCCTGCTGGGATTTGCCCATGCTTGCCTTCAACCCGTGGTTGATACACGGCGCATAAGCAATAATCAAGGAAGGACCGTGATAAGCTTCAGCTTCTTTCAACGCTTTCATGTATTGTGCCTGGTTAGCTCCCATGGCAACCTGTGCGACATACACATAGCCGTATGACATAGCCATCATGCCAAGGTCTTTTTTGCGGATACGCTTACCGCTGGCAGCAAACTTCGCCACTGCACCTGCCGGTGTAGATTTGGAAGACTGACCTCCGGTATTGGAATATACCTCCGTATCCACAACAAGGACATTTACATCCTCGCCGCTTGCCAACACATGGTCCAGACCGCCGTACCCGATGTCGTATGCCCAGCCGTCGCCACCGAATATCCATTGTGACTTCTTGGTGAAGTATTGTTTCAATGCCAGGATATCTTTTGCCACCGGTGCAGTCTCTTTTTCCAATGCCGCAGCAAGGGCATCACTGGTAGCCAACGTCTTGTCTCCGTCAAGGTAAGCGTCCGTCCATGCCTGGATGGCAGCCTGGGTATCAGCGGAGAATTCCTGCTTATTTTCTTCCAACAAGCGTTTTGCCCGTTCGCGCAAACGGTTAGCACCTTCTGCCATGCCAAAGCCATACTCGGCGTTGTCCTCAAAGAGGGAGTTCGACCAAGCCGGACCGCGCCCGCTCTTGTAGTTGGTGCAATAAGGAGTGGAAGGAGCAGAACCGCCATAGATGGAAGAACATCCCGTGGCATTTGCCACCATCATCCGCTCACCGAAAAGCTGGGAAATCAATTTGATGTAGGGAGTCTCTCCACATCCTGCACAAGCTCCGGAGAACTCGAAGAGAGGTTGTGCAAACTGCGAGTTCTTGACATTATTGGGTTCAACGACTTGTTTGTAGCCCACTTGATGTTCCATGTATTCCCAACGTTCTGCCTCAACTTCCTGTGATTCGAGAGGCTTCATGATCAACGCCTTGTTCTTGGCAGGGCAAACATCCGCACAGTTGCCACAACCGGTACAATCCAATGGGGACACCTGTATTTTAAATTTATATCCAGCCAGTTCCTTACCGATGGCGGGCTTAGCCTGGGTTCCTGCCGGAGCGGCAGCCAGTTCCTCATCAGTCATCAAGAAAGGACGGATGGCAGCATGAGGACATACATAAGCACATTGGTTGCACTGGATACAGTTCTCTACTTGCCATTCAGGTACATTTACCGCAATGCCCCGTTTCTCATATTTGGAAGTACCGTTAGGGAAAGTGCCGTCTTCGTAACCGTTGAATGCACTCACAGGCAATTCGTCACCTTTCTGGGCATTCATGACATCCACAATATTGCGGATAAAGGCAGGACGGTTCTCATCATGCTTCACTTCATCCTCCGGCAAATTCTTCCACTCAGCAGGGACAGTCACTTTAATCAGGTTTCCTTCCTTGCCGCCTGCATCCACAGCCGCATAATTCATCTTGACAACGGCTTCTCCCTTCTTGCCGTAAGACTTGTCAATGGCAGCCTTCATTTCTTTTACTGCCAGCTCATAAGGAATGACATTGGTGATTTTGAAGAAGGCACTCTGCATGATGGTGTTGGTGCGGTTGCCCAAG
Organism: Candidatus Odoribacter faecigallinarum; assembly: GCA_019114285.1. Taxonomy (GTDB): domain Bacteria; phylum Bacteroidota; class Bacteroidia; order Bacteroidales; family Marinifilaceae; genus Odoribacter; species Odoribacter faecigallinarum. The sequence goes on along the minus strand of DXFT01000194.1, from coordinate 11,847 downwards.
CCCAACTCCTGACCTATCTTCGTACCGTTGATGATATAAAAATTAATCTCATTCTCTGCCAGATACTTCTTCATGTGGTTGGGCAGGTGTTTTTTAGTCTCTTCTTCGTCCCAAATGGAGTTCAAGAGGAAGGAACCGCCTTTCTGCAAACCTTTCAGCACATCGTACATGTGCAGGTAGGCAGGCACATGGCAAGCAACAAAATCCGGAGTAGTAATCAAATAAGTGGAACGGATGGGTGCATCGCCAAAACGCAGGTGGGATGCCGTGAAACCTCCGGATTTCTTAGAGTCATAGGCAAAGTAGGCTTGGCAATATTTATCCGTAGCGCCACCGATAATTTTAATGGAGTTCTTATTGGCTCCCACAGTACCGTCTGAACCCAAACCGTAGAATTTAGCCTCGTAAGTCCCGGCAGGGGTCATTTTCACATCCTCCTCGATAGGCAAAGACCGGAAAGTCACATCGTCCACAATACCGATGGTGAATTGGTTCTTCGGCTCGCTGCGCTCCATGTTCTTGTAAACGGCAATAATCTGCGCCGGGGTAACATCCTTGGACCCCATGCCATAACGTCCGCCCACAATAACGGGGGCATTCTCTTTCCCATAGAACACATCCCGCACATCCAGGTACAAGGGATCGCCATTGGCGCCCGGTTCTTTGGTACGGTCAAGCACCGTAATGCGTTTTACGGTAGCAGGCACTGCCTCCATGAAATATTTTGCAGAGAACGGGCGGTACAGGTGTACGGCAATCAAGCCCACCTTCTTCCCGTTCGCGTTTTCATAATCAATTACCTCGCGGATACATTCCGTTACAGACCCCATTGCAATGATGATATTCTCAGCATCGGGAGCTCCGTAATAGTCGAACGGGCGGTAAGTGCGACCGGTAATCTCACTGATTTTCTTCATGTAATCAGCTACAATGTCAGGCACGGCATCCATGAACTTATTCGAAGCCTCGCGTCCCTGGAAATAAATGTCCGGATTCTGTGCCGTACCGCGGGTTACGGGGGCTTCAGAGGTCAGGGCGCGGTTGCGGAATGCCTGCAAGGCATCCATGTCCACCAGCCCTTTCACATCCTCCATTTGCAATTCCTCTATTTTCTGAATCTCATGGGAAGTGCGGAAGCCGTCAAAGAAATTGACGAAGGGCACCCGTGACTTAATTGCGGTAAGATGTGACACTGCTGATAAATCCATCACTTCCTGCACGGAACCGGATGCCAGCATGGCAAATCCTGTTTGGCGTGCTGCATAAATGTCAGCATGATCACCGAAAATATTCAAGGCATGAGAAGCCAGGGCACGTGCGCTTACATGGAACACGCAGGGCAGCAATTCCCCGGCAATCTTGTACATATTAGGAATCATCAACAGCAATCCCTGTGATGCCGTATAAGTCGTCGTCAGGGCTCCTGCCTGCAACGCGCCATGCACGGCGCCGGCAGCTCCTGCTTCTGACTGCATTTCCACGAGACGAACTGTTTCGCCAAACATATTTTTCCTTCCTTTGGCAGCCCATTCATCCACTGACTCCGCCATAGGCGAAGAGGGAGTAATCGGGTAGATACACGACACCTCGCTGAACATATAAGCGATATGGGCAGCGGCAGTGTTTCCATCACAAGTGATAAATTTTTTCTCTTTTGCCATCTTTTTAAAATTAAACCTATTCAAATTAATTATCATCCATCTGTTTTGCAAAACCGTTTTTTTCAATAAGTGAAACCGGCAAGCCACAAAGGCATGACATGCCCTTTTCCCCGCTCAATCATATCCTCCATCACAATGACGGAATCCTGGGCTTTCCTTCCCTTCCCTTCCTGGCACACCAATACAGGATATTGCCCGTCCACAAGGAAATCCGCCTCGTCCGTATAATTCATACGGTTAACGGCACACAATTGACTCAAGAAAAAAGATTTTTGCAAAATATTCTCGTTTACTTTATCCAAACAAATAGCATTCAACAAATTGGGATTGTGAATATACATTTCTTTCGGCTTCCTGCCGGACTCGTCATCACTCCCCTCTTCGTATAACAAGGTCAATAGCCGGGCATTGTGCATATAGTTCAGGTAATTCAATACCGTCGCCCGTGAAACGCCAATAGCCGAACTCAGCCGGCTGATATTCACATTGCACGATGAATCCGTTGCCACGACATAAAGCAATTGCTTCAACTTCTTCAAATATTTCAACTCAATCTGGCTCACGTATGGAATATCAAATTCCAAAGTCAGGTTGATGTTCTTCAACAGATAGTCCGTATGGGATTTCTGCTCCAGGTAAACGGGATAGTAACCGTACTCCAGGTAATTGCCGAAATAAGCCAGCGGCCGCACCTGTTTCAAGATGGAAGCAGCAATCTCCTCATGCTTTTCCACCATTTCACTGAACGGATAGGCAGGAAAACACTTGCCTGTCTCCAACTCCAGAAACTCCCGGAAAGACAAACCGCTCAAATTATACATATCTACAATCCCCTTCAGGTAAGGGTTCGATTTGATGCGTACAATGGAGGAAGAAGTGAAAACTATCTGCAAATCGGGAAAAGCATCATAACAGGCCCTCAGCTCCTTGTCCCAGCCCGGGTATTTATATACCTGGTCAAGCAACAGGACTTTCCCGCCCAATTTGTGAAAACGCTCTACAAAATGGAACAATCCGTCATGCACGATAAAGAGATTGTTCGTATTGACATACAAACAACTGTCATCCCCTGCGTAATACTCTTTGCTGAAATCCAACAGAAAATTGGTCTTTCCTACCCCGCGGCTTCCTTTCACCGCAATCAAGCGGCTGTCCCTGTTTATCCGGTCCATTAACCCGCGCCGGATAGAAGAGGTACGCTCTTTCAAAAGAATCTCGTGTGTAGCTGCCAGACTATTCATAGTTGTATTTTTACCATGCAAAGATAATACTATTCTTATATAATTGCAATCTTGACATGACATTTTCCATTACAAAGTGCTATTTATACATGTTATAAATAACAGAACCAACCAAAACAATTTATTCTTAACTTTACAGCACAATAAATTACTACAAATTGAATAGAGATATGAATAAAAAATTCCATTTCCCGATGACAGGGAAAAAAGCAGCCTGGATGATTGCCGCAGGGGTAACATTGGCAGGACTGGAAAGTGGGGCGCCTCCTCTTGGCGCTCAGCATGAGGTGGTCCAACCCGTTGCTACAACTCTGCGGGTCCAGCAAATCAACCCGACCACCGTTGAAGTGTTCTTCCAAGACAACAAATGCATTGTCTTCGACTTCTATGGGGACAACATCTTCCGGATGTTCCGGGACGACCAGGGAGGCATACTCCGTTCTCCCGCCTCGACACCTCCTGCCCGGATTCTGGTTGCCCAGCCGCGTGCAAAATCCGTGAATGTGCAGGCAACAACCGAAGGCAATGCCGCCATTATCCAAAGCGGGAAAGTCACCATACGCATAGACGGCACCTCCCGGCTGATGACAGTCACCGAAAATGAGACCGGCAAAGTGCTATTGGAAGAATACGCCCCCGTGGCATTCGGGAAAGGCAAGGCCACCCTCACCTTGAAAATCCATGAAGGAGAATATTTCTATGGCGGAGGCGTGCAAAACGGGCGTTTCTCCCACAAGGGCAAAAGCATTGCCATAGAAAATACCAACAACTGGGTGGACGGGGGAGTCGCCTCACCCACTCCCTTTTATTGGTCCACCGCCGGCTACGGCATACTCTGGCACACCTTCCGCCCGGGAATCTACGATTTCGGGGCAACAGAGCAAGGCAAAGCCATGCTCTCGCACAACGAGGATTATTTGGACCTTTTCATCATAGCCGGCAACACGGCAACAGAACTGCTTGACGGCTTTTACCAGCTTACCGGGCAACCCGTCCTTCTGCCTAAATTCGCCTTTTACGAAGGGCACCTCAATGCCTACAACCGCGACTACTGGAAAGAAGACAGCACCGGCTCCATCCTCATGGAAGACGGGAAACGCTATAAGGAAAGCCAGAAAGACAACGGGGGCATCAAGGAATCGCTGAACGGCGAGAAAAACAACTACCCCTTCTCTGCCCGTGCTGTCATCGACCGCTATGCGGCACACGACATGCCCCTCGGCTGGATTCTCCCCAACGACGGCTATGGCGCCGGCTACGGGCAGGACTCCACCCTCGAAGGCAACATCCGCAACCTGAAAGCCTTCGGCGACTATGCCCGCAAGCACGGCGTGGAAATCGGACTGTGGACACAATCCGACCTCTACCCCAAGGAAGGCATCGAAGCCCTCTTGCAGCGGGACATTATCCGGGAAGTCCGTGACGCAGGCGTGCGGGTGCTGAAAACCGACGTCGCCTGGGTAGGTGCCGGCTATTCCTTCGGTTTGAACGGGGTTGCCGATGTCGGCACCATCATGCCTTACTACGGCAACAATGCCCGCCCCTTCATCATTTCCCTGGACGGCTGGGCAGGCACGCAACGCTATGCCGGCATCTGGAGCGGCGACCAGACCGGAGGGGACTGGGAATACATCCGCTTCCACATCCCGACCTTTATTGGCTCCGGGCTTTCCGGGCAACCCAACATCACTTCCGACGTGGACGGCATCTTCGGCGGGAAAAACGTCCCCGTCAATGTCCGGGAATTCCAATGGAAGACCTTTACCCCCATGGAACTCAACATGGACGGCTGGGGACTGAACCCCAAATACCCGCAAGCCCTTGGCGAACCCGCCACTTCCATCAACCGCTGGTACCTCAAGATGAAATCCGAACTCATGCCCTACGCCTATTCCATTGCCCATGAGGCAACACACGGGCTGCCCATGATTCGTGCCATGTTCCTGGAATACCCCAACGAATACACCCTGGGCACTGCCACCCGCTACCAATTCATGTACGGGCAGAATTTCCTCGTTGCCCCCGTATATCAAAACACGGACATGGACCAGGAAGGCAATGACATCCGCGACGGCATCTACCTGCCCGAAGGCGAATGGGTGGACTACTTCACCGGCGACCTCTACACCGGCAACCGCATCATCAACAACTACGACGCACCCCTGTGGAAACTGCCGGTATTTGTCAAGGCGGCAGCCATCATCCCGATGACCGTCCCCCACAACCAGCCGGACAAAATCCCTGCCGGCTTCCGGGCATACGAGATTTACGGCAAAGGGAACAGCACTTTCACTGAATACGACGACGACGGGAAAACCCAAGCCTACCTGGACGGGGAATATGCCCTGACGCAAATCGAAAGCCGGGTGGAAGGCGACAGGCTGGAAGTCACCGTACACCCGACACAAGGCACATTTGACGGGTTCAGCAAAGACAAGGTGACCGAGTTCCGTGTCAATGTCACCGCCCGCCCCAAGCGTGTCACCCTCAAGGCAGGCAACCGGAACATCAAGTTGCAGGAAGCCGCCACCTTGGAAGAATATGCACAGGGAGACAACACCTACTTCTATAACGAGGCGCCCGAACTGAACCGCTTTGCCACCCCGGGCAGCGACTTTGCCCGGAAGAGCATCACCAAGAACCCCCAGCTCCTTGCCAAGGCAAGCATCACGGACATCACCCGCGATGCCGTCTCCTTGCGGATAGACGGCTTCCGCTTTGAACCTGCGGAGCGTTTCCTGATTTCCCAAGGCACCCTTGCCACGCCGCAATGGCAGACCCCGGAAGAAAACATCGGGGCATCCACCCTGTCCCCCCGGTGGAACAAGGTGGACCATGCCGACTACTACGAAATAGAGTTCAACGGCATGCTGTACAGCACCATCCGGAACAACGAACTCGCCTTCAACGACCTTACCCCGGAAACCGCCTACCGCTTCCGCCTCCGGGCAGTCAATGCGGACGGCAGCAGCGAATGGGCGGAAACAACCCTCACCACCATTGCCAACCCGCTGGAATTTGCCATCCAGGGCATACGCGCACAACTCTCTTGCGCCTCCCAACCGGGAAGCGACATCGAAAAACTCTTCGACTTCGACGAGAAAACAATATGGCACACCGTATGGGGGAAAAACTCCTTGCCCTTTGACCTGACCCTGGACCTCGGCACCGTGAACCAACTGGATAAACTGGTTTACCTGCCGCGCAAAGACGCCGGCAACGGCACCCTCCTTGCCGGCACCGTGGCATACAGCACCGACCGCCAGACCTGGAGCACGCCGGTAGCCTTCCAATGGAAACGGGATGCAGCGGAAAAGACCCTTCCCTTCGAAGGGAACCCCTCTGCCCGCTACCTCAAGCTGTCCGTCACGGAAGCTGTCGGAGGCTTCGGTTCCGGGAGCGAACTCTACGTCTTCAAAGTCCCCGGTACGGAAAGCATCCTCCAAGGCGACATCAACAAGGACAAACGCATTGACGAAAATGACCTGACCTCCTACATGAACTACACCGGCTTACGCACAGGGGACAGCGACTTTGAATACGTCAGCGACGGCGACATCAACCGCAACGGGCTGATAGACGCCTACGACATCTCCACGGTCTCCACCCTGCTCGACGGAGGAGTGACCCCGCGGACAAGCGTCCCGGCTGCCGGCGCCATCTCCATCCGGGCAGACAAACAGGCCTGCCAGCCCGGCGACACGGTACGCATCCTTGTTTCAGGCAAAGGCATGCAAGCCATCAACGCCCTGAGCTTTGCCCTGCCCTACGACAGCCGTGACTTTGAATACATCGGCATGGAGGCAACAGGCATGAAAGAAATGGTGAACCTCACCCGCGACCGCCTGCACTCCAATGGCGACCGGGCTATCTATCCCACCTTCGTCAACAGGGGCAACAACTTCCTGCTCGAAGGCGATGGCGAGCTCTTCACCATCCTGCTGAAGGCAAAACGGAAAACAACCTGCAACCTCCAGCCCAAGGACGGCATATTGGTCAACAGGAACCTTGCCATTACCCCCTTCTAAAGGGGAAAGACAATCCGGGGGATGTGCCGGCGCGGCGCATCCCCTTTTTCTGTCCCTTATTCCAACAACTGTCATTTCCGGCTGCTCCGCAGCCCTGTACGATATACAACCTCCGACAGGTTGCCCCTAAAAAACAAGCCTGCCACTGCGGCAAGCTCATCTTTGCATTTCTTCATATACCGCCCTGCCTTTCCCGGAAAGCATGTACTCTTGGCGCGGATGCCGGGGCGTGTCCGGATAAAGCAACGTGACAAAACCGGCTTGAATGGCAGGGGCAAGATACAAATTCATGAAATTCGCCCTCCCCCTAAGTTGCAACCTCTCCATCAACACCTTTACCGGCATTTGTTCTTTGCCCAACACCATGATAAGTTTTAAAACATAAGGCGAAGGAGTCGCTGCCTCGACTTGCATTGTACTTGTACCGTACTTGCACCGTGCTTGCACTGCGCTTGTACCGTCATCCAGACGGGGCTGTTCTCTCCATTCCGGAGCCGGATGAATGTGCAAATAACGGTTCCTCAAATCCCAATGCTCGCCCAGCAACAGATTACGGAAAAAGCGTTCCAGATACACCGGGCAATAATCAATGCCTTTCTGTGCATTCTTGTAATTGGCACGCACCAACGCATTACGGAAATACCATGAATGCCCGGCAAACAAGTCGTTATCCACGCGAAAACCGATAGACCGCAAATACTGAATCAGGAACACCGCCGTAGTCCGCGTGTTGCCTTCACAGAAAGGATGAATTTGCCAAAGATTGGACACAAACTTGGTCACATGGGCGACAAGCCCGTCCTCCGACAATCCCTTGTAACTGAAATTGCGCTCCTGCTCCAGGTCATAATCCACAGCCCGTTGCAAATCCTCCCAATTCAAATAGCTGACACTGTCACCGTCAAGCACCCACTCCTTCTTCGAAATATCATACCGGCGCATCTGTCCTGCATGCTTGAAAACGCCTGCAAAAATCCGGCGGTGTACTGCCATATATCCCTTGGTACTGAAATCAAGCGTATGCGTCGAAAGCACCTTGGTGATATTCGCGGACACCTTGTCCGCTTCCTGCTTCCCGTCCTCATCCGGTTCCCTGCCCGTCTTCGACAGGTAATAGGCATCAATCAGGCTGCGGGCTTCATCGATGGAAATCTCCCCCTCGATATGCCGGCGTGCCGTGTCCTTCAGGTAATCGGACGGGGTCAAGCCGTCCACCGCCTGCAACCCGATGGCTGTGCGCCAAGCGTATGCCCGCTCCTGCCTGCCGGGTTCCCCCTGTTGCATGTATTCATCAAAATCCATCGTCATAACGCTTCGATATCTCAGGCAAAACTAACACATTTTCCCCGGAAAAACAAGCCTGCCACTGCGGCAGGCTCATCTTTGCATTTCTTCATATAGCGCCATGCCTTTCCCGGAAAGCACGTACTCTTGGCGCGGGAATCTCCCCCAATGCCCTACAACCCCGTCTCCTTTTTCAAAGCCAATAACTCCGCGTCGCTGATATTCTCCCGCTCCGATTTGTCATAAATCGCCAGCAACAACACATCAGCCCCCTCCTCTGCCACCAACAGCACGTATGTAATCACCCTCGCCCCGCCGCGTTTGCCCTTGCCTTTCGAAGTCACAGCCATCCGCAACTTGTGCAGACCCCCTCCCAAATCCACGCCCTGCAAAGGATTCTCATGCAAAGAAGCCACCAATCCATCCAAATCGTCCTTCAACGATTTATAACGCTTGGACAAACGTTTCACTTCCTTCAAAAAATAAGAAGTAGGTCTTACTTTACAATTCATCACGTACTTCTTCCCAAGTTTTCAAATCCAATTTGCCCTCCCGGTAAAGCTTTGCCTCCCGGAAAGCCTGCCCTATATCCTCCAGCACCTCCGCCTTGGTCAGCGGACGGTACGCCTCCCCCTCCTCCGCCACGGCAGAACCCTCCTGCCGGCGGCGCTCCCGGCTCGCAACCACCTGCTTCACGTATGCCAGCACCTCGCGCAGGCAACGCTCATCGTCGGCAATGTAACTCAGCTCCCGAAAAAGCTCGGCATTCAAATTCATGGTATGCATGTCAAATCCTCCCATTTTAAACCTTCACAAAATTAATACATTTTCCCCGGAAAAACAAGCCTGCCTACCGGCGCAGCGCATCCCCCTTTTCTGTCCCTTTTTCCAACAACTCCCGGCACTCCCGCTTGATTTTCTCCACGGCGTAGGAAGGCACTTTGACCGGCTTCTCCACCAGCTCCCCAGCCAACCGGAGCGCTTCCTCCTGCCGCCCCGTCCGTTCATACAGCCTCACCAACCGGTACAACGGCATGAAACGCACCGGGCACATCATTGCCGCCTGCCGGAAATGCCCCTCCGCCCCTTCATCGTCCCCCGACTGCTCGCAGGCATTCCCCAGCAACATCTGCACATCCGTATCGTCCAACCCCTCCGCACACTCTTCCAGCACGGCGGCAGCCTCCCCCCATTTCCCCGCATGATGCAGCTCCGCCCCGTAATTGTACAGGAACAACGGGTTCTCCCGCAGGAAAGGATACAACTCCCGGTAGCCTGCCTCCGCCTCCCCGAAACCGCCCCGCAACGCCTGCCGGCTCAACTGCTGCCAACGTGCTTCTTGCTTTCCCCAATACCCCGCAAAGGCAACCAACCCCAAGGACAGCAACGCAAACAGCGCACGCCAGCCCCATCCCCGCAGGCGCACGCCCCTTTCCTCCCTGCCGGTAAGCCCCAACAGCAGGAAAAGCACCGCCACCACCCCCGGGTAATTCAGCGGATAGGAAAACAACCCGCACACCGCAACCCCCGCCACGCCCAAAAACAACGGCTGCCGCTCCCCGCAGCTCCGCCGCCAGCGGCGCCACAGCCACCACAAAACCACAGCCAAGGCTGCCAGCCCGGCTATCCCGCACTCCGCCCCCACCTTCAGGTATTCATTGAAAGGATGCTTCACGTTATCCGCCAGCCACCCCTGGCGTCCTCCCGCATGACGCTCCAGGAATGCCGCTTGGTAGCCCATATACTTCGCCTGGAAACTCCCCGGCGCATGCCCCGCAACGGGCGCATCCGCCATCATCTCCCACGTGCAACGCCACACCAACAGCCTGCCGTCCGCCGAATCCTTCTTCCAATGATAGAGCCACACGCCTGCCAGGATGCCGGCGACCGCCATACCCGCCAGCCACCAGCGCGCCCTTCGCGCCTGCCGTCCCCACGCTTGCCAGCCCCAGAGCACCCCCGCCGCAGCCAAAGCTGCCATCCCGGCACGGGAACCCGACGCCACCACCGCCGCCACGGCAAGCAATGCCACCGCTCCCCCATACGCCCGCGCCCCCCACCGCGGCGACCGCAAAAAATGCAAAGCGCAAGGGAAACACACAGCCGCGTATGCCGCCAGCCCTGCCGGATTGTCGAACGTCCCCGTCACCCGGAAGGAACTGCCGCTGTGCCACCACCCGGCAAACTGCCCCAGCCCTACGGCAGCCTCCACGCCCAACGACAATGCCACGACAAAATAAACATCCCGGTAAGAAACCTTCCCCGCCGAACCCTCCGCCACCAATAACGCCAGCCACAGCGACACCCCGCACGCCAACGCCTGTCCCCCCAGATAACCGGCAGCGAAACCATATCCCCATCCGGCAAACAACGCCACCCCCACAACCGCGCCCAAGCGCGAGCAACGCAACCTTCCCCCCAATGCCGCCGCCACACCCGCTACTCCCGCGCAACCGCACACCCACAGTTGCCCGGACGTGAAATAACGGTCCGTAAAGCAGTCCGGCAGAAAATAAACCGTCCCTGCCACCGCCGCCACAAACAAAATATACAATAACCGAAAAAAAGCAAGTCTTACTTTATAATCCATCACGTGCTCCTCTCCAAGTTTTCAAATCCAATTTCCCGGAAAAACAAGCCTCGCTACCAGAAGCGCGCCTGCCCGTCCTCCACCGTGAACACCCGTTCCTCCACCCCCTTCGTCCGGTTGCGAAGCCAGTAAAGCGCCCCCGCAGGCACATCCCCGTAGTCCACGGAATAATCCGTTGCCCGCTGCCGCCCTAACGAACGCCACCCATTCGCGGCATAATACAGCAATTCGTACTCGTCCCCCGGGTAAACCCCGTTGCCGTCGCTCCGCGGCAGGCACACCACCCGCGCGACACGCACCGGCTCCCGGAAAACCGCGTTGATGCGGGACGAGCGCACATTGGTAAACATATCCCCGTCAAAAGCACTTCCACGGTACAGCAAAGAATCCCGCGGAATCAACCTGCCCTCCCCGTCATAAAACAGCACTTCGGCAAAATAAGCCTCCCCGGTCGCCTGCACCTGCCAATACCGGCATGCCGGCAGGCTGTCCGGAAGCGCGGCTGAAAAATAATAATGGTTCTCCGCAGGAAAACAACCTATTGAATCAAAAGAACATGCGTCATTGGAAACCTCTATCCTTGCCCCACAAAGTACATGGCTATATTCATACTGCACCTCGTCATACGGGTACTTGCGTTCCAGATGCAAGGCAAGCCGTTTCCCCTCCTCCGGCACCAAGAACTCCGCTGTCCCGGAAGCCGTCAGCACAAACGGGTAATGGAACGCCCGCATCCGCCGCCCCTCGTAATACACCGGCAGATAGACAATCCCCTTGCCCATCCCCGTGAAATGCGCCTTGCCGCCCTCCCAGGTCCCGATGGCGGTCGGCTGCCAGTCCAGGTCGTTGAACACGCAGAGGTAAGCGTGTTCCGGTCTCCCCGCCACCCGGAAAGCCGCCGGCACGGTTACGTCCGCCGTATGCAGGTACTCGTCCGTCACGTCCTCCAAAAACGGGTCCCGGAACAATTCCGGCATGAACTCCCCCTTCCGCGCCTCCGGCACGGCATGCCGCTCGAACGTCTCGCGGAACACCTTGGCGGG
>DXFT01000193.1 GCA_019114285.1 Candidatus Odoribacter faecigallinarum | reverse complement strand
TTACTATTCTGTGGTAGCTTCTGTAGCGGATTTAAAGGATCAAATCCGCCAGACGGAAAACGCTCTTTCGCTCTTGTTACGCCAGGCTCCCCAGCAAATCGACCGCGGCACATTGGACGAACAAGTGTTGCCGGATGAAATGAAAGTGGGCGTGCCTATCCAATTGCTGTCCAATCGTCCGGATGTGAAAGTCGCCGAGATGGCATTGGCTGGCACTTATTACAATGCCAACCAGGCGCGTGCGGCATTTTATCCTTCCATTACTTTGACGGGATCAGCAGGATGGACTAATTCTGCCGGGAGCGCGATTATCAATCCGGGAAAAGTACTTTTGTCTGCATTAGGGTCTTTAACGCAGCCTTTGTTTTATCGAGGTGCTAACATTGCCCGGTTGAAGATTGCCAAGGCGCAGCAGGAAGAAGCCATGCTGAGTTTCGAACAAACAATTTTGAATGCCGGTTCGGAAGTCAGCAATGCCTTGAGCCAGTATGAGACGGCAAGCCAGAAATTGGAACAAAGAATTCTTCAAATAAATTCTTTGGAAAAATCGGTGGAATATACGCAAAAATTATTAACTTTCGGGACTTCAACTTACCTGGAAGTGCTGACGGCGCAGCAGTCATTGTTAAGTGCGCAATTATCAGGAGTTTCTGATCAATATTCGCAAATGCAGGCAGTCGTTACGCTTTACCGGGCTTTAGGAGGAGGAGTAAAATAATTACAAACCTTTCAAACTTAAAGATTATGGTTAGTCCGTTAGCTTATGTAGATTCAAAAGCGCAAATAGGGGAGAATGTCACCATTCACCCCTTTGCTTACATTGATGGTGATACTGTTATAGGTGATAACTGTACCATTATGCCATACGCCAGTGTTCTCCGGGGCACCCGTATGGGAGAGAACAATATCGTTTATCAGGGAGCCATTCTTGGAGCCACTCCCCAAGATTTTAAATTCAAGGGTGATGATACTCTTCTTGTGATTGGAAACAATAATGTCTTTCGTGAGAAAGTGATTGTCAATCGTGCCACGTATGCCGGCGATGTCACTATTGTTGGAAATGGCAATTTCCTTCTTGAAGGTGTTCACCTTGCCCATGACACCCATCTTGGCAACAATTGCGTCTTTGGTAACGGGGCGAAAACTGCCGGTAACTGCCAGATTGATGATTGTGCCATTGTTGGTAGCGGTGTCATCATTAAGCATGGTTGCCGCATTGGTACCTGGTCTTTGCTCAAAGACGGTTGCCGTGCTGATAAGGATGTACCTCCTTATATGGTAGCAGCCCATAATCCGATTACTTATTATGGTGTCAATGCTGTTATCCTTTCCAAAGAAGGCAATGTTTCTGAAGAAGTTATTGACGATATTGCGAAAGCCTATCGCCAGATTTATCAATGCAGCACTTCTTTACAGAATGCTTTGCTCCGCATCCGGGACACTGTTCCTGACAGCCCGCAGATTCAGACTATCCTTGATTTCATCGAGCACTCTGAACAGGGTATCATAGGTGTGACTATGTAAAAATTGGGATTATTCTTGATAAAAGGAGTTGTTGGAAGACAACTCCTTTTATTGTTAATCATCCATCGTTAATTTGAAACGTATTCTTAGTTTCCCTTCGTTGTAGTCGTAGCTTGTGATTTTGAAATGTCCGATTTCTTTCGTATTCTCCACATGCGTTCCAATACAGGCACATGTATCATAATCTCCTATTCGTACAATGCGGAGTGTTTCACTGGCATCTGCCGGTAATTTGCTTAAGTCAATTCCTTCCGGCACTTCATCCCGGTGTATGAATTCAACGGTGACGGGCAGATGGCGGTCTATGACTTCGTTCACGCGTTCCTCGATTTCGGCAATTTGTTCGGCGGTCGGTTCTTGGGGCAGGAAATAATCGCACTTGCTTTTTTTCTTTTCAATATGGGTATTCTTTGAGCGCATGCATCCGAACATTCTGACCATTGTTTGATTCAATATATGTTCCGCAGAATGCATGGGAGGGTATTCTTCTTTGTTATGTGTATTCAATTGAGGTGTTTCCATGATTTATTAATAGTTTTAAAATGGATGTCCTGTTTAAAAAGTTTGTTTACAAAAGTACGGATTTCCTCTCTAACCCCCAAATTAAGATTGGGTGTTTGAAATAAAATCGTTATATTTGTCCTGAATTTTTGAGTGAAAGGAGCCAAGGGGATGGCTTCAAGTTTAATGTAAAATTATCATTATGAAATTGTTAGAAGGAAAAACAGCACTGATTACCGGTGCATCCAGAGGAATCGGAAAAGCAGTTGCGCTTGCTTTTGCGAAGGAAGGGGCGAATATTGCTTTTACAGATTTGAAATATGATGAGACAGCGCAAGCAACTGAAAAGGAAATAGCTGCATGTGGGGTGAAAGCCAAGATGTATGCTTCTAATGCTGCCGATTTTGCACAGACTGCTGCTACTGTGGAGGATGTGGTAAAGGAATTTGGCAGGATTGACATCCTGGTAAACAATGCCGGCATTACGAAGGATACTTTGTTGATGCGGATGAGCGAAGAACAATGGGACGCTGTGATTAATGTCAATTTGAAGTCTGTATTCAATTTTACCAAGTCCGTATCCGCTGTGATGCTGAAGCAACGGAGCGGTTCCATTATTAGCATGAGTTCGGTAGTGGGTGTGAGTGGAAATGCCGGTCAGGCGAATTACGCGGCTTCAAAAGCAGGCATTATCGGTTTTACGAAAAGTGTGGCAAAAGAATTGGGTTCGCGTAATATCCGTGCCAATGCTGTTGCCCCGGGCTTTATTATTACGGATATGACTGCACAGTTGCCAGAGGATGTGCGCAAAGAGTGGGCTGCTAAAATTCCGTTGAAGCGCGGTGGCACACCCGAGGATATTGCCAAGGTATGTCTTTTCTTGGCATCCGATATGTCTTCCTATGTTACGGGGCAGGTATTGCATGTATGTGGGGGTATGAATATGTAAGGAAGTGTTTTTTTATTGTTGGTGGATAACCACACTTCAATTTTATAAATTTTATATGCAGGAGGGACTTTTAAAGTCCCTTTTTTGTTTGGTGGATTGGATGGATATGCCTACCTTTAGGCATTAAGTTTTTATTATGCGTTGGAAGTTGTATTTTATCATTTTGTGGATGGCGGTAGGCTTGTTTTCCTCATGCGTCAGCTATCGGGTGCTGGATGTGGAAGTGCTTGAACCTGCCGTGGTTCATTTGGAGCGGGGAAGCCGCCTTGCCTTTTTTGACCGGAATGCCGAAGGGCGGGAGAATATCATTCGGTTTGCAGAACCGTCAGTTCGAAGAGAATTGACGGTAGAATTTGGGCGTGGTATGGACTACCAATTGTTGCAGGCAGGATTGGATACGGTTTTATTGCTTGGTAATTATCAGGAAGAGAAGGTGGATTCTTTGAGTGCACAGCCTCCTTTGGTACGTGACAGCGTATGGGCAATTTGTTCTCGTTTCGGATTAGACGGCTTGGTTTCGCTTGAAGCTGTGTTTTATGATTACCGCCAAGGGGATATCCATTGTCGGTGGTTGTTGCGCCTTTATGATGGTTATGAGGGGATACCGGTGGATTTAATCGTATTGGAAGACAGTTTCCCGGAGGAGGAGTTCGGAGGGGATTCTTATGCATTGGTAGAATTGCTGTCTGTTTTGTATTGGGACGCAGGGGCAAGGTACGCGCAACGGCTTGTGCCTTCGTGGCAGGAAACCCAGCGGCGGATATACCGGCGTGGCAAGGTATTGGGCTTAGGGGATGTTTTTTTGAGGAACGAGCGAGTGAAAGAAGCAGAAGCTTTGTGGGAGCAGGTTGCTTCGTTGCCGGACAAAACGGGTGTACAGGCATGTATTAACCTTGCCTGGATAGCTGAGAGCAGGGAGGATTTCGTGCGGGCACAGGAATGGCTCCTCCGGGCAGAGGACCTTGCCGGGCAGGGAAAAGTAGAAGGCAAGACTGTGGCGTATTTGCAAGAGTATCTTCGCCTCTTGGAGAAGCGGATTGCCCAGCGGAAATTATTGGAAAGTCAAATCGATTTATACGAATAGCACAATCATGCTTGATATTTACAAGGCTTCTGCCGGTTCGGGAAAGACGTTTGCCTTGACATTGGCTTATTTCAAGATTATTTTTGAATCGCCTTTATCGTATCGGAATATATTGGCAGTTACTTTTACAAACAAAGCGACGGAAGAAATGAAGTCGCGTATCATTAACGAATTGCATAAGCTGGCGGAAGGCAGGAGGACTGATTATGGTGTTTTGCTGTGCGAGGCTTTGGATATGAATGAGGACCAATTGCGGAATCGGGCATCCTTGCTTCGCAACTTATTATTGCATGATTATGGACGGCTTTCGGTGACAACCATTGACCGCTTTTTCCAGCGGGTGGTCAAGGCGTTCACCAGGGAATTGGGTATTTTCCCCGGGTATAATGTGGAACTGGACAGTGATTATGTTTTGCAACAGGCAGTGGACCGGGTCATGCATGAGGTGAAAGGAGATGATGCCTTGCGTTCTTGGCTTCGGGAATTGATTAATAGCAGCGTGGAGGAAGGCAAGGCGTGGAGTGTAAAAGCGCAGATGTCGGATTTGGGGAGGGAACTTTTCCGGGAAAACTACATGCTTTTTGACCAAAAGGTATTGAATAAGTTCAGCGACAAGCATTTTTTGCGCCAATACCGTACTTTTTTAGAGCATACGGTTACGGAATTTGAAGAAACGCTGGTTAAGATGGCGAGGGAAGCGTTGGATGTGATTGCTGTTGCTGGTTTGCAATTGGGAGATTTTAAAAGCGGGAACCGGGGATGTGCTTCGTGGTTTTATAAGTTGGCGGAGGGCAATTTTGACGCTCCTACTGCCACCAACCGCAAGGGGGCGGAGGATGCGGAAGCGTGGGTAGCGAAAAAATCACCTTTCCGGGCAGAGATAGAGGGAGTTGTCCCGAGGCTTTCCGTGATATTGAGGGAGTTGCTGGATTATTATGATCGGCATGGGCGGAGTTATTTGTCTGCCAAACAATTGGGAGGCAACCTTTATCAATTGGGCATTTTGAATGATTTATACCGGAAGGTGCGTGATTATTGTGCAGAGCGGGGAGTCATGTTGTTGAGTGATACGACGCATCTCTTGAACCTCTTGATTGCCGGTAATGACACCTCTTTTTTGTTTGAGAAATGCGGGAATTATTACAATCACTTGATGATTGATGAATTTCAGGACACTTCTGTCATGCAGTGGCGGAATTTCCGTCCCTTGGTGGCGAACAGCCTTGGTGAGGGAAACCAGGTGCTGATTGTCGGGGACGTGAAGCAGAGCATCTACCGTTGGCGGAACGGCGAATGGGGGCTTTTGGCAGCGGGGGTAGAGCAGGAATTCAAGCCTATGGGGGTTCGCCAGGTCGTGCTTGGTGACAATTGGCGTAGTGCGCGTGAAATAGTTTGTTTCAACAATGAATTTTTTGCCTGCGCTTCGCAGTTCCTGGAACAGCTCTACCGGCAGGAAGCCGGGGAAGGCGACTTGCGGGCTGCATGGATAGGGGAAGCCTATCGGGGATTGGAACAGACTCCCCGGAAAGGACAGACGGGGTATGTGGATTTGCTTTTTGGTCCTGAAAAAAAAGAAGAGGGGAGTGAAGCTGAGGTTATGGATTCCGTCATCGGGATTATCCAGGATATCCGCAGCCGGGGAGGACGGCAGAAAGATGTGGTCGTGTTGGTGCGCAATGGCAAAGAGGGCGCCTTCGTTGCCGGCTATTTGATGGAATACAACAAGCAGGCGGAATCCCCTATAGATTTCGTTTCCAATGATTCCTTGTTCATACAATCCTCTCCCTGTGTGCAGTTTGTCCTTGCCATGCTTCGCTATATCATTATGCCGCAAGATGGTATTAACCGGGCGCAATTGTCTTACCTTTACCATGCTTTCGTGTGTGGAAGAACGGAAATTTCCCTGCATGAAGTTTTCAGGCAGGTGATTTGCGAAAACGGGAATACAGCTTTTTCTCTTGGGGGAGAAGGGGAGCCGGATTTGCTTTCCTTTTCGCTTTATGAGACAGTGGAGACCATTATTGACCGCTTCGGATTGAAGGCGAAAAGCGAGGAAGTGCCTTACCTGATAGCTTTCCAAGACATGATATTTGAATATGAGGCGAATAATTCCAATAACATTTCCCTTTTCATGGAATGGTGGGAAAAGGAGAAGGACAAACGGGTGCTTGCCACTTCGGAGGAGACGGATGCCGTCCGTATTCTGACGATTCATAAGTCCAAAGGCTTGGAATTCGAGTACGTCATCCTGCCTTTCTGTTCCTGGGAGTTGGATGCCGTCCGCCCTGTCCGCCGGATTTGGTGTGCCAACCGGGAACCCGGATTCGATGCCTTGGAGTATGTCCCTTTGAATTACTCTTCCCGTTTGGTGGACACCATTTATCGGGAAGATTACCTGGACGAGCATTTAAAAGCGTATATCGATAACCTGAACCTGTTGTACGTGGCATTGACCCGTGCCAAGACAGAACTTTATATCCGCCCCTTTATGCCCAAGGAGAACAAGGACGGCTCGGTCTCCCTGTCGGATATGGGGGCATTTATCTGGCAGGTGATGAAGGATTTGGATGCCGGTGGGGAGAATGGGCATTATGTCCGGGGAGAGAAATCCGTGTTGAAAAAAGAAGCTGATGGAGGGGCTTCTTCTGTAATTTCCTTGTCTTCCTATCCGGTCTGGCATCCGGGTGGGCGTATTTCTGTGAAATACCGCTACCGGGATTATGAACAGGAAGAAGCGGCGGAGCTTTCCGCTCTTGATGAGGGAAAGCTGTTGCATGAGATATTCAAGTCCATACGCTATGCCGGAGATATAGCCCGGGCTGTTGACCAGGCATACCGGGCAGGTTTGATACGTCTTGATGAGCGGGAGGCTTATGTTTCCCGCATTTCCGCTTATTTATCTGAACCACAGGCTGCCGCGTGGTTCTCCTCCGGCAACCGGGTCATTAACGAGCGGGATATCCTTTTCCCCGGCGGTGCAAAAGCCCGTCCCGACCGTATTGTGGAGCAAGGGGGAAGGCTGTTGGTCATAGATTACAAATTTGGTCAAAAAGAAGAAGGGGCTTACCTCCGTCAAGTGCGTTTCTATTGCAATACCTTGAAAAAGATGGGTTATCCGCAAGTGGAAGGTTACGTGTGGTATGTGCGGTTGGAAAAAATTGTGAAGGTATAAATGGGGAGTATGGGAAATTTTATATATTTGCAAACGTAATTTTATAATTAGGATGGTGTTTGCATGTTATGTCATCACAGGAAAGAGAGTTTATAGAAGGGCTTAATCAAAAAAGCCGGAAAGCATACCATTTGCTTTATCGCCAATACTATGCCATGCTGGTTGTGTACGCATTAAGGTTCTTGCAAAGCAAGGAGGAAGCTGAAGATGCCGTGCAGGACGTTTTTTTGGCGTTGTGGGAAGATGACAGGAAATTTGAAAACACAGACGATTTGCTGGCTTTTTTGTACACCTCCTTGAAAAACCGTTGTCTTAATGTGCTACGTGAACGTACAAACCAAAAGAAATACGAGGCTTATTACCGTTCATTCAACCAGGAAATCGCTAATGCAGAGGAACCGGTCAACGTTACTTATGAAGAAGTTTTGGGAAAGTTGTACCATTTGATAGACCAATTGCCGTCGCGTTGCCGGATGGTATTCTTGCTTTATATGGATGGGCGCAAAAATGAGGAGATAGCCGAAGCCCTGGACATTACCGTCAACACCGTCAAAGCCCAAAAGCAAAAAGCCATGGAAAAACTGAAAGAACAAATGGGGGAACTTTTTGTAGTCCTTGTTTCTGTCGGGGTATTTGGCTGATAGCAGTTTAATGATTAAATGATTGCTTTCCCTCAGGAACAACGCCATTTATTATTGATGTCATCCTTGTTTGGTCTATACATTCGCCGCTGTTCTTGCGGTGCTCCTTCGGTGCTCGTCCGCTCCGCACCGGACGAGCAGTGGAGGAGATGCGGGGGAAGGTCGAAGCATCCATAGACCACCCCCTAAGGGAAGGGCAAGCGACCAAGGGGACAACAGGAACCGATATAAAGGGGATATGGGGGTCAAATCAGGCA
>DXFT01000029.1 GCA_019114285.1 Candidatus Odoribacter faecigallinarum | reverse complement strand
GCAAGACCCGGACGTCATGAACATCTGGGACCCCAAATACGGCGACCGCATGCAAAAAATCGTCTTTATGGGACAACATCTCGACAAGGAACAACTCACTCAAGCACTCGATGCCTGCCTGATGAAACAATAAGCCACAATACAACGAAGGTGACCTTAAGTCCTTCGACTTTGGGGTCACCCTCTTTCCTTTTACCCTTCCCCTCACAACGAATTATTTCCTTCTCACAAATCCCCCCTTCCTAAGGGTGGCCATTGTCTCGTATCGCATATTCTGACGTTCACCGCAAATTATGCGGCAAAACTAATAAAAAAACGCCGCAAAAGCAATAATAAAAAAGAAGGTGTGTCAAAAAGCACACCTTCCACACTTACAAAAAAGAATTGTAATTAAATTATGAACAATCTGTCAATTTGCTCCTACCCGGCACAGGGGCATTCCCCTGCCGAAGCCGGTCAAATCAAATGTATCACAAGACCTGAACGCAATTTCGGCTCGAACCAGGTTGTTTTCGGAGGCATGATATTGCCCGTGTCGGCAATATTCAACAACTGCTCCATGGAAACCGGATAAAGGGCAAAAGCCACTTTCATCTCCCCGCTGTCCACACGCTTCTTCAACTCACCCAATCCTCTGATTCCGCCAACGAAATCAATGCGCTTGGAGGTACGCAAATCCTGGATGTCCAGGATGTCCGCCAACACATGCTTGGAAAGAATGGTTACATCCAACACTCCAATCGGGTCGTTATCATCGTATGAGCCCGGTTTTGCCGTCAAGCGGTACCATTTACCTCCCAGGTACATGCTGAACTCATGCAACTTGGCAGGGTGGTAAATTTCCGTACCCATGTCCTCCACGACGAAGTGCGCATTCAATTTCTCCAACAACTGAGCTTCCGTCAAACCGTTCAAATCTTTCACTACGCGGTTGTAGTCAATGATTTTCAATTGGTGGTCGGGGAAATGCACAGCCATAAAGAAATTGTATTCCTCATTGCCGGTATGATGGGGATTCTTTGCCTTGTATTCAGCCCCGATACGGGCAGCGGCAGCCGTACGGTGATGCCCGTCAGCCACGTAGGTATTAGGCACTTTCGTTGCGAACAATTCCTCGATGCGCTTGTTGGTTTCCGGGTCATTGATTGCCCAGAAATGATGTCCGAAACCATCCTCTGCCACGAAATCATAGTCCGGTTTCTGGTTCTTCACGATGTTTTCCACAATCGCGTCAATTTCAGGCACGGCACGGTAAGCAAAGAACACCGGCTCAAGGTTGGCATTCACATAACGGGTGAGCACCATGCGGTCTTCTTCTTTGTCCGGACGGGTCAATTCATGCTTCTTGATGACGCCGTTCATGTAGTCCTCGCATGCAGCGCATCCCACGATGCCGTATTGGGTGCGTCCGTCCATCGTCTGAGCGTAGATGTAGAATTTCGGTTCCTTGTCCTGTACCAACCATCCTTTTTCCTGGAACATTTTAAAGTTTTCCACGCTTTTGTGGTAAACTGTTTCCGAATGGATGTCCGTTCCCGGAGGACAGTCAATCTCAGCCCGCGTCACATGGAGCAATGATTTCGGTTTGCCGGCAGCCATTTGTGCTGCTTCCTCCGAATTCATCACATCGTATGGCAAACAAGCCAATTCTTCGCATACTTCCTGGTTGGGAGTACGCAAACCTCTGAATGGTTTTACTATAGCCATAGGTCCAATCTTACTTGTTTACTTTAAACTTAGCATCCCCATGCTCCAAGAAAGCCACAATTTGGCGGGCAGCAGCCAAGCCGGCATTGATGTTAGCCTCTTCGGTCTGGGCACCCATTTTCTTCGGAGTGAAGAAATAACGTCCTTCAAATTGTGCAAAATCCGCTGCATTGTCCGGAGCGATGTCGGAAATGTATTTGAAGTCCGGACGCTCTGCCATCAATTTAACCAGGTCTTCTTCATTGATAATTTCCTTGCGGGCAGTGTTCACCAATACCGCACCCTTCGGCATGCGGCTCAACAATTCATAGTTGATGGATTTCTTCGTCTGCTCCGTTGCAGGAATGTGCAGGGACACATAGTCACACATGCTGTACATTTCCTCTGCGGAATGCAAGGGAGTAGCCCCGGCAGCCTTGATTTGCTCATCTGTCATGAAGGGGTCAAAAGCATAAACTTCCATACCGAAGCCGTTGGCAATGCGCCCTACATTCTGTCCTACGTGACCATAAGCATGTACGCCGATTTTCTTGCCTTTCAGTTCATGCCCTGATTTGCCGTTATAGAAGTTACGCGCCATGTAAACCATCATGCCGAATACCAATTCTGCCACGGCATTGGAGTTCTGTCCCGGCGTGTTCATGGCAACAACACCTTTGTCAGTACAAGCCTGCAAGTCAATGTTATCATAACCTGCGCCGGCACGTACAATCACTTTCAGATTCTTGGCAGCGTCAATAACTTCCTTGGTTGCTTTATCCGAACGGATAATCATGGCATCCACGTCAGCCACAGCAGCAATCAATGCTTCCTGGGTACCGTATTTTTCCAACAGCACCAATTCATATCCCGCTTTTTCAACAATCTCGCGGATACCGTTTACAGCCACAGCTGCAAACGGTTTATCAGTAGCAATTAAAACTTTTGTCATAATGCTTTTTCCTTTTTTAGTCATTATTTCTTGTGCGTTGCTTCAAATTCCTGCATGGCAGCAATCAAAGCGTTCACATCCTCCATGGTGCAGGCATTATAAGTTGATGCACGGAAGCCGCCCACTGAACGGTGTCCTTTAACACCTACAATATTCTTGGTCTTGCAGAAATCGAGGAACTCTTTTTCCAAGCTCTCATAACCTTCAGCCAACAGGAAGGGGATGTTCATACGTGAACGGGAACCTTCCTCAACCACTGAACGGAACAAGGTGTTGCGGTCAAACTCGGCATACAGGGCATCGCATCTTTCGATAGCGCGTTTTTCCATAGCCTCAACGCCACCCATGGATTTAATCCATTTCAAAGTTTCGCCGACAGCGAAGATATTGATACAAGGAGGCGTATTGAACATAGAACCGTTGTCCACATGAGTCTGGTATTTCAACATTGTCGGAATCTTACGGTCTGCAACGACATGCTCCAGGTAATCATTGCGGATGATAACGAAAGTCGCACCGGCAGGGCCTAAGTTCTTCTGGCAACCACCGTAAATCATCATATACTTCTTCACATCCACCGGACGGCTGCAAATATCGGAAGACATGTCGGCAATCAAGGGCACAGGACTGTCGAGGTCTTCAAAGATTTCAGTACCGCGGATTGTATTGTTGGACGTGATGTGCAAGTAATCTACATCAGTCGGGATTTTGATATCTTTCGGGTAATAGGTGAAATTCCGGTCTTCAGAAGAAGCGATGACTTCCACTTCGCCCCACAGTTTGGCTTCCGTGATGGCTTTCTTTGACCATACGCCCGTATTCACATAAGCAGCCTTCTTGCCCAAGAAGTTATAGGGAACCATGCAGAACTGCATGCTCGCACCTCCACCCAAGAAGATAACAGAATAGTTATCCGGAATGTTCAATACTTCCTTGAACAAAGCTACTGTTTGATCATACACTGCCTGAAAATCTGCAGAACGGTGAGATACTTCAAGAATTGACTGACCGCAATTACCTAATTCCATAATTGCTTTTGCCGTATTTTCCAAAGTCATATCCGGCAATTTGCAGGGACCTGCATTAAAAATATGCTTTCTCATTATATTAAAAATTTAAGGTTTCACTTTTTTTCTCTTTCAAAGTTGCAAATATGCACATTATCCTTGATAAAAACATTAATTCTGAAAGAAAAATGTCTTCATTTACTTTCAATTTAAAACTACATTAACATTCCTCGGCATTAAAGAAAGGAGTCTTTACGATTTTCGCCTTCAATGCCTTGTTCCTGACACGGATGAATATTTCCGTATCCAGTTTTTGGAAACCGGCTTTCACATAACCGGTACCGATGGACTTACCGGTCAGCGGAGACATGGTTCCTGAGCATACCACACCGATTTGATTGCCCTCAGCGTCTTCAATCGGGTATCCTTGGCGGGCAATACCACGATCTATCAGCTCGAAGGGTTTCATATAGCGGGAAGGTTTGTCGGCTTTCAGCTTTTCATGGTAAGCCCGCATAATGAAGTCATTGCCGGGGACGAATTTTGTCACCCATCCCAAACCGGATTCAATCGGAGAATGGTCATCATCAAGTTCATGCCCGTACAGGCAGAAACCGGCTTCCAGACGCAAGGTGTCACGCGCTCCCAAACCAATAGGCAATATGCCGAATTCCTTGCCTGCCTCAAAAACGGCATTCCACAATTTGTCGGCATCCGCATTGTAAGCATACACTTCACAACCGCCCGAACCGGTGTAACCGGTAGTGGAGAATATCACTTTGTCTATGCCTGCAAAAGGTATTTCCTTGAAAGTATAATACTCCATATCAACGACATTTTCATTCGTCAATTTCTGCATGGCCTTCAAGGCAAGAGGACCTTGGATGGCAAGCTGGCAAATGTTATCGGAGGCATTTTCCATATCCACGCCGGGTTTCATGCCCAACTCTTCCCCATGCTTCACGACCCAGTTCCAATCTTTCTCGATATTGGCAGCATTCACAACCAACAAATATTTCTCCGGTCCGAAACGGTAAACCAATAAGTCATCAACGACTCCCCCCTTGTCATTCGGGAAGCAAGTATATTGCACTTTCCCGTCATACAAGGCAGCCACATCATTCGTAGTCAGCTTCTGAACCAGTTCAAAAGCCTTCGGGCCCTTAATCCAAAATTCGCCCATGTGTGACACATCAAAAACGCCCAATTTATGGCGCACATTATTGTGCTCTTCTTTTATACCGGTGGGATATTCTATCGGCATATTATAACCTGCAAAAGGAGCCATCTTGGCGCCCAATGCTTCATGGAAATGAGTAAACGGAGTTGTTTTCATCTTCATAACAATTTAATTATCTCTCTTTATTTCTGAATTATCGTTGCAAACGTTAGAAGCCTAACGCCTTACAAAGATACAACTATATTCCGTTCCTTTTTCTTTTTTGGGACTTTAATTTTCCCAATTATAGAATTTTATACCCTCATTGGATTTTCCACAAAAAAAGCCATTACTGCCTATCAAAAAACAGTATTGCACAGGCAGTAACAGCTATAAATACAATCGCCTTATTTAACTTACATTATAACTCTATATAAACATCCGATGCCACTGTTGCCGAAAGAGCCGTACCCGCCGGAATAACCGCATGTTTTCCTTTCAATAACAAAAAGAATGGGCAAACAAATATCGCCAAAACTATAGAAAGTGCCAGTTTGCTATTTCCTTCCTCCGACAAATTTCCACCCGTCAATATAATTTCAGTACCATCTTTTGCTGTAACACTTTTCAATTGGATTTGCACTGAAGCTCCCTTACCGATTCCCTTTCGTTTCTCAAAACGAGTAACTTGTCCTTTGGCTATCGCCCCATAAGGGATTACTACATTCCCTTCTACCGACACATCCTTTGTTACCTTGAAATCAATAAGTTGCCCCACTGTCATATTCGCTGTAGTTATCTCACTTATTACCTCCAAAGGAATAAATGTACCAGCTTTCAGCACAACTTTATTCTCTGCAAAAGTAAACGACAAATTTATAAATGACAAAATCATTATCGCTACAATTGGTTTCATTATCCATGTTTTCTCTATTAAGTTCTTCATAATCTTGAAATTTTAATAAATAAATCGATTGTTTTCGTATAAGGCTGATTGTATGCGTTTCAATTTCTGTTGATTATAACGTTGAGCACTTCGTTTTGCTCCGGAAATATTTCCAATGTAAAAACTCAAATTAAATACCCCCAACAAAGCTGCCACTCCATAATTCTCTCTTTTAATGCTTGTATATACGGCATAGCCCAACAACGAATTCATAATCAATGAAGTCAATGCACTCTTCGGTCGCCCGGTATATAAATACCCTACTCCGGGAATAATAGATAAAGAAGCTGCAAACCAAGGCTTTTTGTAATGCAAATTTGCCGCTTCTTGAATTAATTCTACATTCTTTTTATCTCGGCATACATCAGGCTGATATTGAGCTAAAAGACTAAATGAATAATTCGCGGCATCCCAATTCCTCTCAGTGGCAAAAAAAATCCCCTTCCAAGCATACTTACGAGCATCTA
>DXFT01000192.1 GCA_019114285.1 Candidatus Odoribacter faecigallinarum | reverse complement strand
TACTAAAACTCAATAATTATGGAAGATAGAATTAAAATTTTATTGGCAGAAGACGATACGAACCTGGGGATGCTCTTGAAAGAATATTTGAGAGCAAAGGGGTTTGAGACAGAATTGTGCGAAGACGGGGAAGTTGCTTACAATACTTTCTTGAATCAACCGTTTGATATATGTATTTTTGATGTAATGATGCCTAAGAAGGACGGTTTTACCTTGGCAAAAGAAGTACGGCAAATAAACAGTGAAATCCCTGTTATTTTCTTGACAGCCAAGAATATGAAGGAAGATGTATTGGAAGGTTTCCGCTTAGGGGCAGATGATTACATGACCAAGCCTTTCAGTATGGAAGAATTGTTGCTTCGTATTGAGGCTATTTTACGTCGTTCCACAGGATTGAGACCTGAAGACCAGCAGGAAATATTTAAAATTGGAAAACTGACATTCAATTCTAAGAAACAGACCTTGAGTGATGGGGAAGAAGAAGAGAAATTAACGACCAAAGAGTCTGAACTTTTGAAATTGTTATGCTTGAACGTAAATAAAGTATTGGAACGGAATTATGCTCTGAAACACATCTGGGCGGATGACAACTATTTTAATGCGCGGAGCATGGATGTGTATATTACTAAGTTGCGCAAGCATTTGAAAAGAGATCCTGCAGTAGAAATTATCAACGTCCACGGGAAAGGCTATAAGCTTATTTTGTAAGACTGTTTTAGGAATTTGACAAGAGGGTTGAAGGTTAAGCAATTTAATCTTTGCCCTTTTGTTTTTTATTTTCCTTTTTCTGTGTATGACTGATGATTTTTTTTCTATCTTTACCCGGTAATTTATTAATTTTAGAAGGAGATGAAAAGTAAGTTGCACATATATAATACTCTTTCTCGGCAGAAAGAAGTATTTGAGCCTGTAAATCCCCCTTTTGTGGGGATGTATGTTTGTGGTCCGACGGTTTATGGGGATGCTCACTTGGGGCATGCACGTCCGGCGATTACCTTTGATTTGGTATTTCGTTATTTGCGTTATTTGGGGTATAAAGTGCGTTATGTCCGCAACATTACGGACGTAGGGCATTTGACAAACGACAGTGACGACGGGGAAGATAAGATTGAAAAGAAAGCCAAGTTGGACAAACTGGAACCGATGGAAGTTGTGCAATACTACACCAACCGTTACCATAAGAATATGGAACAGTTGAACACTTTGTCGCCGAGCATAGAGCCGCATGCTTCCGGGCACATCATAGAACAGGAGGAGTTTGTAAAAAAAATACTTGACAACGGCTTTGCTTATGAAAGCAACGGAAGTATTTATTTTGATGTGGAGGCATACAGCAAAAAATTTCATTATGGCAAGTTGTCCGGGCGTCGGGTGGAAGAATTGCTTGCTAACACCCGCCAACTTGACGGGCAGCATGAGAAGCGGCATCCGGCAGACTTTGCCCTGTGGAAAAAAGCCATGCCGGAGCATATCATGCGTTGGCATTCTCCTTGGAGCGAGGGCTTCCCCGGTTGGCATTTGGAATGTTCTTGCATGAGCCAAAAATACTTGGGGGAACGCTTTGACATCCACGGTGGCGGTTTGGACTTGCAGTTCCCGCACCACGAATGTGAAATCGCCCAGAGCACGGCGGCTTGCGGGCATGAAGCGGTAAAGTATTGGATGCATAACAATATGGTTACGATTAATGGGCAGAAAATGGGGAAATCCTTAGGCAATTTTATTACGTTGGAGCAATTGTTTTCCGGGGATAATAAGGTGCTTGAACAAGGTTACTCTCCCATGACAGTACGCTTTTTCATATTACAGGCGCATTATCGCAGTCCGATAGATTTTTCAAATGATGCCTTGAAAGCTGCCGAGAAAGGATACGAGCGGTTGATGGCAGGGGTGGAGGTCTTGGACCGTTTGGGTGCCGGCAAGGAGAATACGGTGCCAGTGGAAGAATGGGCGGACA
Source organism: Candidatus Odoribacter faecigallinarum (assembly GCA_019114285.1). GTDB lineage: Bacteria > Bacteroidota > Bacteroidia > Bacteroidales > Marinifilaceae > Odoribacter > Odoribacter faecigallinarum. The sequence continues at coordinate 4,658 of DXFT01000192.1, read as the reverse complement.
AATGCTGGGAGGCGTTGAACGATGACTTCAATACGCCAGTATTGATAGCCCATCTTTTTGACGGAGTCCGGATGATAAATTCCGTCGCAGCGGGCAATGAAAAGATAGACCAGGAGCACCTCGACCTATGGAGAAAATTGTATCATGACTTGGTATTCGAGATTTTGGGATTGCGCAGGGAGACGGAATCTGTTAGCCGTGACCATGAAGTCTTGGGCAAAGTGCTGGACATGGTGATGGCTATCCGGACGGAGGCTAAGCAACGGAAAGATTGGGCTACTTCAGATAAGATTCGGGATGAGTTGAAAGCGGCGGGCGTAATTGTGAAGGATACCAAAGATGGTTATGAATGGGAGTTGGAGAACTGATTCAAACGGGAAAGTCATGCACTATCTGGTTTATATATTTTGCATAGCTGTCTTGTGTTCTTGTGGAGGCAAGCGGGTGAAACATGCTGAGACGACGACAAAAGTCAGCCAGGCGCAGCCGGCGGAAATGAAAGTGGTGAATAGTTTGAAATTTTTGTCTCCTACAAAAGACAGCCTTTATCGTTTTGGGGATGACCTGGTTGTGGAATTTGAGTGTAAAAAACGCTTCCCCTTGGATTCTTCTGTCATTTATATTGACGGTAAGGAGATGATGCGCTTGGGGCAGGCAGAGAGACGGGCGGTTTTCCCCTTAGGAGAACGGAAAGTGGGAACTATCTCTGTAAAGGTCATTGCTTGGCATCCGGAAGGAAAACAAGGGGTGGCTTCTACGACAATACGGGTGAAGCCTGCTCAAGCTCCGGTGAAATGCACGTATGAAGTGGTGAAGGAGTATGCGCACGACCCGAAAGCTTATACGCAAGGTCTAATTTATCAGGATGGTTTCATGTATGAGGGAACAGGACAGTTTGGTGAGTCCTCCATCCGGAAAATTGACATGAGTGATGGAGATGTCCTTTCCGTATTGAATATCGACAGCCAATTATTTGGAGAAGGAATTACCATTTGGGGGAATAAGATTTACCAAATTACCTGGCGTTCCCGAAAAGGTTTTGTTTATGACCTGGCTACTTTTTCTTTGGAATCCTCCTTTGAATATAATTCGGAAGGTTGGGGGATAACGACTGTGAATAATGAATTGATTATGAGTGATGGTACCAATAAGTTATATCACATTGCACCCTCGACTTTTAATATTTTGGGAGAAACAGAAGTTTACGATAACAATGGTCCTGTCCCCCAATTGAATGAATTGGAATATGTAGATGGTTTGGTGTGGGCGAATGTGTGGCTGACGGACAGGATAGTGGCAATTGACCCTTCGACTGGGGTGGTGAAATACGAATTAGACCTGTCGGGTATTCTTTCCCCCGCAGAACGGGCAAAATTGGATGACCAGGACGATGTCCTGAATGGCATTGCTTGGAATCCGGAAAAGCGTACATTTTATGTGACAGGAAAGCGCTGGCCTAAAATGTTTGAAATAAAAGTAAGGATGGACTAACTTGACATGGCAATGAATGTGCAAATTGAAGCATCTTGGAAGGAACTATTGAAAGAAGAGTTTGAAAAGCCTTATTTTTCAGAATTGGTTACTTTTGTGCATGAGGAATATGGGAGTACGCGGATTTATCCTCCTGGGAAACTGATATTTAATGCTTTTAATTGTTGTCCTGTGGACAAGACAAAGGTGGTTATCTTGGGGCAGGATCCTTATCATGGTCCCGGTCAGGCGCATGGGCTTTCCTTTTCCGTACCGGAGGGCATTGCACAGCCTCCTTCTTTGCAGAACATATTTAAAGAAATAGAAAACGATTTGGGCATCCCTGTGCCTGCTTCCGGCAATCTGGAGCGTTGGGCACGTCAGGGAGTGCTATTATTGAATGCGACCTTGACTGTGCGGGCACACCAGGCGGGTTCGCATCAGAACAAAGGTTGGGAAATCTTTACAGATGCAGTCATTCGGCGATTGGCGGATGTGAAGGAACACTTGGTGTTCCTGCTGTGGGGCAGTTACGCACAGCGTAAAGGCGCTTTTATTGATACCAATAAACATTTGGTTTTGAAATCCGTTCATCCATCTCCTTTGTCAGCTAATCGGGGTGGTTGGTTTGGTAATCACCAGTTCAGTAAAACAAATGCTTACCTGCGTGAACATGGCATTCCTGAGATACAATGGTAAGATTTGTTTCCATGTGAATAAAAATAAAAAACGGAACAGGCTTTTATTTGGAAATAAATAGCTAATTTTGAGGCAGAATAAAAATAACTTAATTACAATACAAATTATGGTTAACTATAAGGAATTAGGTCTGGTAAATACCAGGGAAATGTTTAAAAAAGCCATGGAAGGAAAATATGCCATTCCGGCTTTTAACTTCAATAACATGGAACAAATGCAGGCAATTATACAGGCTTGCGTAGAGACGAAATCACCGGTAATACTTCAAGTTTCAAGTGGGGCACGTAAATATGCCAATCAGACCATCTTGCGTTATATGGCGCAGGGGGCGGTGGAATATGCCAAAGAACTGGGGTGCAACATTCCGATTTGCTTGCATCTGGATCATGGCGACACCTATGAATTATGTGTGTCTTGCATTGAAATGGGCTTCTCGTCTGTCATGATTGACGGTTCTCATTTGCCTTATGATGAAAATGTGGCGCTGACGAAGAAAGTAGTGGAATATGCCCACCAATACGATGTCACTGTAGAAGGTGAATTGGGCGTATTGGCTGGCGTGGAAGATGAAGTTTCTGCTGAACACCATACTTACACCCGCCCGGAAGAAGTAGAGGACTTTGTTAAGAAAACCGGAGTGGACTCCTTAGCCATTTCGATTGGAACATCCCACGGAGCCAACAAGTTCAAGCCGGAGCAGTGTACACGCAACGCAGAGGGCATATTGGTGCCGCCGCCATTGCGCTTTGATATCCTGCATGAGGTGGAGAAAAGGATTCCGGGATTCCCGATTGTGCTGCACGGTGCCTCTTCCGTGCCGCAGGATAAAGTCGCCATCATTAATAAATATGGCGGTGCGTTGAAAGATGCTATTGGCATTCCGGAAGACCAATTGCGTGAAGCGGCTAAATCGGCAGTCTGCAAGATTAATATCGACTCAGACGGGCGTCTGGCAATGACGGCGGCTGTCCGTGAAGTGTTTGCCACGAAACCGGCTGAGTTTGACCCGCGCAAATACCTGGGTCCTGCCCGCGATTCCCTCAAGGAACTTTACAAACACAAGACACAGTATGTATTAGGTAGTGCTAATCGCGTGGAATAAGGAAGAGAAGTTATAGGGATATGCCGGGGACTGTTTGCGGTTCCCGGCATTCTTATGCCATGCCGGTTCATTGGGCTACAGGCTGTTTGGGTTTGCCTGGGCGCACATCCGGCAGCGCAAATGCCACTAAGCCCAACAAAGGCAGCCACGTGCTTACCTTGAAGATAAACTCTATGCTTGTCCTGTCGGCAAGCCAGCCGAAAAAGGCAGAGCCGATGCCTCCCAGCCCGAACATCAATCCGAAAAAGATGCCGGCAACCATGCCCACCTTGTCAGGCTTCAGGTCTGTGGCATAGACCACGATGGCAGAGAATGCCGATGCAATGATAAGCCCCGACAGGATGGCAGTTACGAGCGTCCATGCTAAATTGAGGTGGGGCATTGCCAGCGTGAAGGGGGCAGCCCCGAGGATGGAGAACAGGATGACGTATTTCCGTCCGTAACGGTCACCTAAAAAGCCGCCGGCTAATGTGCCGATGGCAAAGGCGGCAAGATAGGCAAAAAGGCAGAATTGGGACTGTTGTGCCGTGATGCCGAATTTCTCCATCAGATAAAACGTGAAATAACTCGTCATGCAGGCGTTGAAAAAATATTTCGAGAAAATCATCAGCACTAGAATACCCATTGCCATGCGCACCGTCCTCTTGGGCAAAGTGCATACGCCTGTTTGCAGTTTGCGGTGCAGGGTGCGTGCCTCCGCTAATACGGCGCTGTACCAGCTTCCCACCCGCACCAACAAGGCGGATGCCAACAAGGCTGCCAACGCGAACCAGCCCACGGCATGTTGCCCGTAAGGCATCACAATCAAGGCAGCCAGCAGCGGACCTATCGCGCTGCCCCCGTTGCCCCCGACCTGGAAAATGGATTGCGCCAGGCTTTTCCGTCCTCCCGAAGCCATTTGCGCCACCCGCGAAGCCTCCGGATGGAACACCGACGAACCGCATCCAATCAGAGCCACAGACAGCAATATCAGCCCGAAATTGGGGGCAAAAGCCAATGACACCAGTCCCGTCAGCGTGAAGCACATGCCTACCGACAGTGAATAAGGCTGCGGGTGCTTGTCGGCATATAGCCCGATGAAGGGTTGGAAAATGGAGGACGTCAATTGGAACACCAGCGTGATGATGCCGATTTGCGCGAACGTGAAACTGAATTTCTCCTTCAACAATGGATATAATGCCGGGATGACCGACTGAATCATGTCGTTCAGCAAATGGCACACTCCCATCGTCACCAATATCGTATAAGCCGTCCCCTTCACTACGTGCGGGTGTCCTTTGAGTTTACTTACGATGCGATTCATAGTCTAATTTCTCTTCCTGATACAAGTATATAGCAGGCGCAAAATTAGACTTTTTCCTACGGGGTTGCAACAGCCCTTTCTCTT
>DXFT01000191.1 GCA_019114285.1 Candidatus Odoribacter faecigallinarum | reverse complement strand
AAAATCTTAATTTTAAATTAAAGTGGCTTATTTTGAAATGCTTTTCGCGGGAAAATCCATACTTTTATTGCAAAATTTACATCAATAAAATCTACAACACATGAATCTATTAAAACTTATTTTCCTATGGGCAAGTTTATTGGTAGCCAGCGGGCTATCCGCCCAGGAGACACCACTGTGGACACGTTATCCGGCGATTTCCCCGGACGGCAAGACCATCGCTTTTTGTTACAAAGGGGACATTTTCCTTGTGCCTGCTGAAGGCGGCAAGGCAACCCAATTGACCACGCATCCGGCGTATGACTACCATCCGGTATGGTCCCCGGACAGCAAGACCATCGCCTTCACCTCCGGACGTGACGGGGGAATGGATTTGTACATGCTGCCGGTAACCGGGGGCACGCCGACACGGCTGACCACCTTCAGCGGCAATGCCATTCCGGAATGCTTCACCCCGGACGGCAAGCACATCCTTTTCCGCGCCAACATCCAACCCGACCAGGCATACGGGCAATTCCCCAGCGGCGGGCAAGTCTATTCCGTTGACCTGGAAGGCGGGCGCCCGGAGCAAGTGCTGACGTTTGAAGCCTATAACATCTGCTTTACGCCGGATGGCAACAAAATACTTTACCATGACCGCAAAGGCTACGAAGACGAATGGCGCAAGCACCACACCTCCTCTGTCTGCCGCGACATCTGGATTCACGACCTGCAAACGGGTGAATTTACCAACTTGACCAACAAGGAAGTAGAGGACCGTTATCCTGTGCTTGCCGCTGATGGCAACACCGTGTATTTCCTCAGCGAACGGTTTGGCAGCTTCAACGTATGCAAAATGTCCTTGAGCAACCCGCAGAATATCAAACAGGTGACTCATTTCACAAAGCACCCCGTACGTTTCCTCACCCGCTCCAACGATGATGTACTTTGCTTCTTCTATGACGGGGAAATTTATACGTTAACTCCCGGCAAACAGCCGAAGAAAGTTGCCATCAACGTAGTGATGGACAACCAGACCCGTGACGTGCAAAAGATGAGTTGGAACAGCGGCGCCCGCGAAATCGCCGTATCACCCAACGGAAAGGAATTTGCCGTTGTGGTGCGCGGAGACATTTTTGTCGCCAATTCTGAATTCGGTACCACGAAACGCATTACCAACACTGCCGCCCAAGAGAAAAACGTCAACTTCTCTCCGGACGGACGCTCTTTGGTCTATGCCTCCGAGCGCGACGGGCAATGGAACCTCTATATCTCCAAAATCAAAAATGAAGAAGACAAATCTTTCGCATACGCCCGCGAAATCGAGGAGGAACAATTGACCAAAGGCATGACCGCCAGCTTCCAGCCGGCATTTTCACCCGATGGCAAAGAAGTGGCTTATCTCGCCAACCGCACGGAAATCCGCGTCATCAACCTCAAGAGCAAAAAAACACGCGTTGTCCTGCCTGCTAAATACAATTACTCCTATTCAGACGGCGACCAAAGTTTCGAATGGTCACCTGACGGGCGGTGGATTCTTGCCCAATTCTTTGAAGAAGGTGGCTGGCAACACCCCGACATCGCCCTCGTGAAAGCGGACGGCAAAGGGGAAATCCACAACCTGACCAACAGCGGTTACAGCGACTCCAATCCCCGCTGGATGATGGGCGGCAAGGCTGTAATCTGGCGAACCGACCGCGAAGGCCTCCGCAGCCACGGCAGCTGGGGTGCACAAGGGGATATTTACGGACTGTTCCTTGACCCGGAGGCATACGACTATTTCCGCATGAGCAAAGAGGAACGCATGCTTGCCGGTGAAGAAAAAGCATTGGAACAACAACGGGAAGCACAGGAGAAGGCTGAAGCCGCCAAGAAAGACAAAAAGAAAGACGGCAAAGCAGATGACACCAAGAACAAGAAAAAAGACAATAAAAAGAAGGGCGACTCCGAAACCAATGTCCCGGCAGAAGGCAGTAAAGAGCCTAAAAAAGAAGAGAGCAACAATTTGCCTGAATTGACCATCAACCTGAAGAACTTGGAAGACCGTATGGTGCGGATGACCATCAACTCTTCCAATTTAGGGGATGCCGTACTGACCAATGACGGCAGCAAGCTATATTACCTGGCAGCCTTCGAAGGCGGCTATGACTTGTGGATGCACGACTTCAACGAAAATGTCACCCGCATCCTCTCCAAAATGGGACGTGGCGGTTCGCTGGAACTGTCCAAAGACGGACGGACGCTCTACCTGCTCTCCGGCGGGCAGATTTTCACCGTCAACCAAGGCAATGGACAGTTGAAACAATTGAAATACCGGGTGGACTTTGAATGGAAGCCTGCTGAAGAACGCGCCAGCCTTTTCACCCACGTCTGGCAGCAAGTGAAAGACAAATTCTATGACAAAGACTTCAAAGGCGTGGATTGGGAATACTACAAAAAGGCATACGAACGCTTCCTGCCTTACATAAACAATGACTTTGACTTTGCTGAATTGTTGGGCGAAATGTTGGGCGAACTGAATGCTTCGCACACAGGAGCTCGCTACAACATGAGCATGAACCGGGGAACAACAGCCAATTTGGGAGCATTCTATGACACGAATTACGACAAAGACGGCTTGCGCATCACAGAGATACTGGAACGCGGACCGCTTGACCTGACGGACGGAAACATCAAACCGGGCATGATTATCCGCGCCATTGACAACCAGCCCATCAAAGCCGGCGAAGACTACTTCCCGCTGCTGGAAGGCAAAAGCGGCAAGCGTACCCTGCTGACCATTTATGACCCGGAAAGCAAAGAGGAGTTTGAAGAATATGTAAAACCCATCAATGGCGGGCGACTCAACGGACTGCTCTACCAGCGTTGGGTAAAACAGCGCGAACACATTACCGACAGCCTCTCCAACGGGCAAATCGGTTACATCCACATCGCTTCCATGGACAGCCCCAGTTTCCGAAAGACTTATTCCGAATTGCTCGGACGCTACCGCAACCGGAAAGCCGTGGTTATCGACACCCGTTACAACGGAGGCGGCTGGCTGCATGAAGACCTGCTGCACCTGTTAGGCGGCAAGCAATTTGCTGAATTTGTACCCCGCGGACAGTTCATTGGCATCGACCCGTTCGCCCAATGGACCAAACCGTCCATCGTCTTGGTTAGCGAAAGCAATTACAGCAACGCGCACGGTTTCCCGTGGGCATACAAGGAATTGGGACTTGGCAAATTAGTCGGCATGCCTGTTCCGGGAACCATGACTGCCGTGTGGTGGGAACAAATGATAGACGGCGTGACTTTCGGCATCCCGCAAGTCGGCATGAAAGACAACCAGGGACGCATCCTGGAGAATATGCAACTGGAACCGGATATCAAGGTCAACAACGACCCGGCAAACGCTATCCAAGGGCGCGACCTGCAATTGGAAGCTGCCATCAAAGACCTGATGGAAAACTTGTAAATTCTTTCACATACACAAATAACCCCGGGCAGTCGATTGGCTGCCCGGAGTTTTTGTTTATATTCCTAATATACCGTTTTACTCCCAAAAGAAACTATTTCTTATATCTCCTCCCCGCATACGATATGTTAGATGCATCCGCGCAAATTATAATTGTGCCACCTCTTCTGCTGTCAAACCTGTTGCCAAAACTATCGTTTCTTCAGCTATCCCCAAAGCTTTCATCTTGCGGGCAATTTCCAGCCTCTCTTCCTCCCTGCCTTGATTACGCTCAAATGCCATAATCGCAAGGTTGTCTCGATAAATCTTGATGCTTTCATCGTATTTCATTCGGTCGGCTTTGGAAAGACTGGCAATGTCAACAATTTCTTCCAGCTTGTTAAATACTGCTTTACGCGCCTTGAAAGGCAATCTTTGCAATGTTTCCATATTCTTCAAACCTTCGCGTTTATTGGTTTACAACTACAAAGACAAAGTATGTTTTCTACACGGCAAAACCACCAAGATTATCACCATTTAAAGTTACCCACGCAAAGATTATCACCTATTAATTGAGCAAGATGGTATATTGATCAGTAGGAACACAAAAGTCTCGCTATCGATTCGCTTGCTCTCTCCCAGTTCCATGACGCATCTGTGACGCTTTACTAACACGAATTAGCGTCAATAAAGCGTGATTAATTGGAAAGAGAGCAAACAAATCATAGGCTTAAGCCACACCATTTTAAATGCTCCGGCAAAACCGGAGCATTTTATTTTCTGTTCAACATTATAACCCATCGCCTTATTTTATTGAGCGCTCAACATAGCCT
>DXFT01000190.1 GCA_019114285.1 Candidatus Odoribacter faecigallinarum | reverse complement strand
CTCCATCTGCCTGTTCGTGCCTTGCGTCACGTGGAGTTATACGTTTTAATTCCTTACCCGCCGTTTTATCTGCTTTTGTATAGTCTTTATCACAATTCTCTCAGTTTCTTCAATGGATAAATAGGACGGGGACTGTGCCCGGGCAGGGCACAGCTTTTTTATCCCCGAGACAGAGTGTTTACCCTTTCCTGTCTGAAGTTTCCTCTTTTTTGTTGTTCTCGTCTTTAAATTCTGTAATGACAAGAATACCTGTATGTTGAAGTCCTTTGGTAATCTCTCTAAAATCTTTGGGTGCAATGTTGTCAATCAAATAGCGGTATTTATCCCCATGCTTTGTTTGCATGACAATCCCATAAGTCCTGTCCAAACCGCGATATGCCTTCAATGAGCAATTTGCAATGTCATCAAAAAAGAACTCTTTGCGTATAGCTTGTCTGATAACATGTACAAATACAATGCGGTCATCCCAGACTTCAATGTAATACTGGTTGTAAAATAGTTTGATGCCACGGGCGACAGAAATCAAAGCAATGGCAGGTAAAAAGATGGATGCGTACAATTTGAATCCTGTCGGTGTGATACAGGCAAAGCCTATGATAAAAATGACAAACATGCCTATCATGGGACTTATCCACACACCCCATTGGGGCATTTGTTTTATGGGTCTTCTGTATATCTTTTTCATTCTGTAGTCCTGTTTTGTAAATATTTGGGGAGCTTGCTGCTCCCCGGAATGATGTTATTTATCTTCGCTATACAAAGACTCTATTATTTTATTATTTTGCATTTTTACAAGTAAAACTCGATCAATAATAAAATCCTTGAAAAAATTTCTGTAAGTTTCCGTCCAATAGACCCCACGTCGGGGATATGATTCGGCATTTACCGTGTAAGGCTCTCGAAAATAGATAAACAAAGTGTAATAAGGTTTATTCAAGCGGTTAAATACAGCTTGTTCGTTTCTGTGTAGATGGTTGAAAATCATTCCTTTTACTTTTCTGTGTTCATCTATGACATATCCAAAGTCTTTAATTTCCAGTTCGATGTCATTGAACAAAGAATCCATGGGTAATCCGATGTAACGGTTCCTGTGCTCCCAGAAATTCAATTTGATGTATTGCAAAGTATCATACCCGCAGTCTTTCAGGCTGACATGTCGGTTGGGAGAGTAATCTTGTGCAAAACTTGGCAGAGCAAATAAGGCTGCCGCAATAAGTAATATTATCTTTTTCATAACTAAATCTTTAGCTGCAATAAATTATAAATATAACATTTTTATTCTCATTGTCCTTCATGGTACGTATGGAACGGAAGGCTCCGTCATTTCCTTTGCTCCAAGCCAAACTGATACCCGTATCCATTTCTTGCAAGGTATGGGCTAAAGTATAGGCTTCTAAATCTGTCCCTTGGTAAGTCGAACTTAAATACTTATAAGTATTATTATAGATTATTCCTATTGCAGATTCTTCTTTGAACCCGGCATTTTCATTTACAAAGTCCGGATTGTTTTTCAGAATTTCCGCATCCAGTTCCAAATGCCGACGGTAACGCACTCCGTCCACATATTCGTAAACTCCGGTGAATTTTCCTTCCAGTGTGGAGCAGAATACATACCCATTGAATCCTTCCCCTCCCCAAAAATTAAACTTTTCCGGATGCGCAACAAACCACCCCGATTTCTTCCCCGTCGGAATGACCGTAATGACAAACTGCTGCATGCTGCCGTTCTTCCGCTCACGGATAACCAGTTTCCGGAAACCGGTCGTCACGTCAGAAGCACGGCTTTCTCCTTTTACGATGTTCCGCTTGGCTATCAGCCAAGCATTTGACGACAAAGGCAATTCTACCATGGAGGAGCTGTCCAATGTCCTCACGGCGGCATCTTCCCACCGGGGCGACAATTGGAGTTTCCAATCCGTGCTTTTGGTTGAAGGCTTTTCCCTGAAATACAATCCCTCAAGGCACTCCGCATGGCTCTCAAAATACTCCCGCGCCTCGCCTACACTCAAAGGCACATAGTCATTTCCCGAAGGAGGACGGCTATGCTCCACCGGCTCCTCCGCACAGTTGCTCACTAAAACACCAAGCAACAAAATCAAAATAATCCGTTTTTCCATATTACAAATGCTCTATGTTCCGGGAAGGAACAAACCTCCCCGGAATTTTTAAAATTGCATTTACGGTTGGGCATTCAGCATGCGCAACGAATCAGCCCGCCGTTTTTCCCAATAGCGTCTCAGATGCTCCCTACGGAAAACGTCCCGCTTCAGGCTGTCCTGCCTGTTTGCTTCTCTGATTTCTTCCGGGGTTCTCGGACCATGATAAATGGTTTTTCCCAGATTGGCTCTTTTCTCTTCCTTTTCAGCAACGGAAGTATAGCGACGCTTTTTATTTTCCGGAACAATCCTTGACATTTCTTCAACCTCGTCAAGTCCAGATCTCGAAGAATTTTCATCCCAATACCTGATATTGACCGGTCGGCAATTATCAGCACGGATAAATACTTTGACCAAATAATCTTTTGGGCTTGAATAATAAAATTTTTCTTCTTCTGTTGTCTTATAATATACCGCATAAAAATATACTCCATAATATTGCGGCCAATCAAGACCTCTTCTATCTTTTCTATTAGCAAGCATATCCTTGCTGACTACGCCGATGTCTTCAATGATAGGTTCCCTTCCCGGTTGTAAATATCCGATGGAATATTTGTCAATAGCCTTATTCGCCACATCAATCAAAATGCTGTCCCGGAGGGGCTGCGGCAGTTTCTGGATGTCCTTGTACTGCGCCTGTGCTGCATGGCATAAAATAATGCCCAAAATGATAAATAATATTCGTTTCATAGTTCCTTAATTTTTTCTTCGTTCAACTCCATAAATATATTCTTTTTTAGTACACTGCTCTTTTGGAGTATCTGGTGTGAGTTCGATAAAATATTGATTTTCAAAATTCCAGTTAATACCTTTTCTAATTCTTGCCGATGACTACCGGAAGCACAAAGGGCTTGTTCTAAGCGTGTTTTAGTGCAACTTGTTAATGCAATGATTATGCTGCATGGCGCAATGAATGTCTGAAATCTCATAATTCTATTCGTTTTGTAATCGTTTGCTTTATTATAAAACACATAAATAGAAAAACGGGTGATGAAAATGGAGCGATTTTAGTGATTATTATATGTTTTTACTCTTTATATACTATGGATGCGTGTATTGTTTGTTTCATGCTGATAAAAGTTTTTGAGTAGGTGTGGGTTGCTATATAGGTGAGGTCGGCGATGGTTTGTTCGGCGGCTATAGCAATCCATGGAAAAGAGTGTTGGAAGCGGATAACAAGGCAGCCTTGGGGCAAAAAAGAAGACTGTGCCGGCATATCGGCACAGCCTTTACGCGCTGTCGAGATGACTGGACTTGAACCAGCGGCCTCCACGTCCCGAACGTGGCGCGCTACCAACTGCGCTACATCTCGTTTTGCGGTTGCAAATGTAATAAATGTTTGAAGAAAAAGTGCTACATTTGTGGAAATTTTTTTCGTACTTAATTCAAATGTTATGGATTCTATTCGGCAAAATAAAGTGGCAAGGTTGATACAGAAGGATTTAACGGAGTTGTTCCGTCAGGAATGCAAGGAATATGCCCAAGGGGCAATGTTGTCTATCACCACGGTGAGGGTGAGCCCGGACCTTTCTTATGCCAAGATTTATGTGAGCATTTTCCCTTCTGACCGCACGGAGAGCGTGATGCGGAGTTTTGAGGAGCATAATAAGACCATTCGCTACCAATTGGGCAAGAAGGTGGGCAAGCAAATGCGGATTGTCCCGGAGTTGCGTTTCTTTGTGGATGACAGTTTGGATTACATTGAAAAGATAGATGAATTGCTGAAGTAAACGCTCCGGTGTATGCGGTTGTCCCTTTTTATAGCCTGGCGTTATCTGTTTTCCAAGAAGAAGCAGAATGCGATTAACATCATCTCTGCCATCAGCGTGGTGGGGGTGACCGTGGGGACTACGGCATTGATAGTCGTGCTTTCGGTGTTTAACGGGATGGACATGCTGTTGCAGGAGAGCACGGACAGTTTTACGCCTGATTTGGTTGTTTTTCCGGCAGAGGGGAAGTATGCTGTTTTTGATTCGGCTTTTTGCAACAGGCTGGAGGCTTCTCCGGACATTGCTTCCTGCCACCAGGTCATTGAAGAAAAAGCCCTTGCCCGTTATGGGGATTACACGACACCGGTGGTGGTCAAGGGCGTGGACGGGGCGTATTTGGAGGATTCCGGTTTTGCTGCCCATATTCTGGATGGAGTACCTGTTTTGAAGAGCAGTGACGGTTATGAGGCATTGTTGGGGTACGGAGTGGCAGCCCAGTTGCGCCTTTCGCTTTCTTCCCTCCGCCCCTTGGTGTGTTATTATCCGGATAAAAATGCCGCTCCGACGGTGGCAGCCTTGAATACCCGTCCGATTTATCCGGCGGCTTTTTTTAGTGTCCAGCAGGAAATAGATGACCGGTATATTGTTGCAGACCTTCAGTTTGCGCGGGATTTATTTAAGACAGGGGACAAGGTTTCCAAGATGGAATTGCGTCTTGTGAACCCTGACCGGCTTCAGGAAGTGAAGGAACAAGTGTCGGTTTTGGCGGGAAGCAACTATCGTGTGGAGGACAAATATGAACTGAACGGGGCTTTTTATGCCATGATGAAGGCGGAGAAGCTGGCGGTTTTTTTCATCCTTTTGTTCATTCTGTTGATAGCTTCCTTTAATATCGTGGGGTCTATTTCCATGCTGATATTGGACAAGAAGAAAGATTTGCAGACTTACCGGGCATTGGGCATGACGCGGAAGGGATTGGTCTCTGTGTTCCGGACGGAAGGCTGTTTGATTACAATAGGAGGTGCTTTGTTGGGACTCATCTTGGGGACGGGCATTTGTTTTATTCAGGAAAAATATGGTATCGTGACCCTGGGGAGCGGAAGTTATATTGTGGATGCCTATCCGGTGCAGTTGGTGGCGGGCGATGTGGTTGCAGTCATGGCGGCAGTGCTTGCCATTGGTTATGCGGCTTCGTGTTTCCCGGTACATTATTTGATAAAGAGATTTACGTTGGAATCTAAGAAATAAACGGTTTGGATAAAATAAGAAGATATGAAAAAGAATATAAGTTTGGCGTTGGCACTTTTACTTTCTTGGGGAGTTTTTGCCCAGGAGAAAGAGACTCTGGCGGAGATAGAGACCAGTTTGGGGACAATGGTGGTGAAGCTTTATAATGACACGCCCCGGCATCGGGACAATTTCATCCGTCTCGCCAAGGAGGGGCATTATGACGGAACGTTGTTTTACCGGGTTATCAAGGAGTTTATGATACAGGGGGGCTCGTCGGATAGCCGGAACGCCCGCCCCGGTCAGGTCTTGGGCTATGGGAAGGAAGTGACCATTCCGGCAGAGTTCCGCCCCGGGCATTACCACAAGAAAGGGGCGTTGGCTGCTCCACGGCAGCCGGATAACATGAATATGGACAAGGATTCGGACATTTCCCAATTTTATATTGTACAGGGCAAGAAATATACGGCAACAGAATTGGAAAATTATATCAAGTCCATCAATGTGCCGATTAAGCGGAAGATTCAGGAGAAGTATTATTACCCGAAAAAGCCTTTGCTCGACTCCCTGCGAGCCGCCCACAACGTCCCGGAGTTCAAGAAAGTGGCAGGGAAAGTGAAAGAACAAATCAATGCAGAGTGGAAAGCCAATACGGAGAAAATAGAGATGTCGGAACAGATGCGCAGGGATTATGTGAATTATGGCGGTTGCCCCCACCTGGACGGGGAATACACCGTATTTGGCGAAGTGATTGCCGGTTTCGAGGTGATAGACAAGATAGCTTCCCTTCCCACGGACAAGCATGACCGTCCTTTGACCGATGTGAGAATCACCAAGGTGACTATTTTAGACGAATAGCCATGCGGTCAGGATATCTTTATTTTATCGGATTGAACCTGTTGTGGGCAGCGGTTATCTTTGTCCTTTGCGTCATGCCGCAGGAGGACATCCCGGACCCGGGCTTCCGCATCCCCTATATGGACAAAATCGTGCACTTCGGGATGTATTTCATAGCTTCATTGCTCATGGCTTACCCGTTGGAACGCTATTGCCGTTGGAATCTCAGGGAGATTGGTGTTTTGGCGGTTGCTTTTGCCTGTTTGTTCGGGGGGATGATTGAGATTGTGCAAGCCCGTTTCTTTGCCCGCAGCGGTGATTGGTATGACCTCCTTGCCGATGTGGTTGGCGGTGTTGCGGGTTGCCTTGCCTACCCTGTTGTCAAGCGCCTTTTCCTACAATCAAAACATCGGAGATAGTCTGTTTTTGGCAAATGTCTTGATTCTTGTAAATTTCTTGCCTGGCATTTCCGATTTTCGAGGAAAACCTGTAGTTTTGTGTCTTGGATTATAAAATGCAATCACCATGTTAGATCAAATCAAGCAGCTTATAGCAGAAATATCGGATTTTTCCGCTGCCACACCGGAGGAAGTGGAACAGTTTAGAATAAAGCACCTGGGGAAAAAAGGCACCATAGCCGCCCTTTTTGATGCTTTCAAATCTGTGCCTGTCGAACAGAAGAAAGAGTTTGGCAAAGCGCTGAATGAACTGAAAACCGCAGCCCTCGATAAAGTGAATGAAATGAAGGCGGCACTTGCGGACGCGGATACCGGCAAAAGCGGTGCGGATTTGACCCTGCCGGGCGACCCTTTGCGTTTCGGGGCGCGCCATCCGCTCTCTGTCGTGAAGAATGAAATCCTTGCCATCTTCAGCCGCTTGGGCTTTACCATTTCAGAAGGTCCGGAGATTGAGGACGACTGGCATGTGTTCTCTGCCCTGAATTTCCCGGAGGAACATCCGGCTCGGGATATGCAGGACACCTTTTTCATTGAGCGTCATCCGGACATCCTCCTGCGCACCCACACTTCTTCCGTGCAGGTGCGTGACATGGAAACTCATCCACTGCCCATCCGTTTGGTGACTCCGGGGCGCGTGTTCCGCAACGAGGCGATTTCTGCCCGGGCGCATTGCATGTTCCACCAGATAGAAGGCTTGTATATCGACGAGAATGTGTCGTTTGCCGATTTGAAGCAGACGCTGACTTATTTTGCCAAGGAATTGTTTGGTGCCGATACGCAAATACGCCTTCGTCCTTCTTATTTCCCCTTTACGGAGCCATCGGCTGAAATGGATGTGTCTTGTACCTTGTGCCACGGTGAAGGATGTAATGTGTGCAAAGGCACGGGATGGTTGGAAATTCTTGGCTGCGGGATGGTGGACCCCAATGTGTTGGAATTGAATGGCATTGATAGCAATAAATATACCGGCTTTGCTCTGGGCATGGGCATTGAACGTATTGCCATGTTGAAATACGGCATCAAGGATTTGCGTTTGTTCTTTGAGAACGACATCCGTTTCCTGGAGCAGTTCACTACAGCTTTTTGATAGAATAGAACGGAAGAGTCCCCTTAGAGGGGGAACTTCCGTTTTTTAGTAGTGGATGGTGCGGGATTCTCCCCAGGCTATGCCGGTTTTCTCTTCTGTATTCCAGAGGCATTCGCGTACGGTGAGTTGCTGGGCTTGCGTATCGACGGTAGCTACAATAAAAGATAATAAATGCTCGTCTTCTGCAGACAATTCACCTTTCATGGGGGAGTCAACTCGAAATACCGGCAATGCAATGCTGCCTTTTGTTCCATTCCAGGTATAAAATTCATTGTAATTTTTATCTCCATGAAAATAGGCTTTGATTGTCGGATGGCGGCGGATAAATTCTTCTAAGGCGTGCCATTCTCTTGTGGCATTTTCTGTGATGCAATGTACGGAGCAAGTATCTGCCAATAAGTTTTCGAATTTGTCTTCTGCATTAATGCTGTGGTCGCCATTGGGATTGGTAAAATGCTTGGTGTCTGCGTTGGGCGGGTCATGAGTAAAGAGAAATGCAGGCGTGAGCGTATCTTTGGCAAATACCTGCTCATACCAGGCTCGCATGTTCTTGTCAGGCCACATTCCCATGAAAACGAAGCGGATGCCTTCCTGCTCCACGCAATAATGCACCTTGTCTGTCAAATAATTGAACGTGGCGCAAGTTTTGGCATGAGCCGGTTGCATGGTCAGGTTATACAATTCCGTGGCGGACGTTGCATCTTGTGAAGGTGAAAGCGGCTTTGGATAACCGATGGCATTTGAAATATCATGGTTTCCGGGTACCAAGTAAAAAGGCACCCTGATATGTTCCAGCCAATCTGTTGAGAATTGTTCCCACGAAACGCTGGCAGTTTGTATCCCTTTTTCCATCCTGTTAGCGATGTCGCCTGTGCAGACAATAAAATCTGCTTCCCCGAAAACTTCGCCGGATAAGACCCCATCGTCTTGTGGTAACCGCGTCGTTTCCAGTAGGCGGAAAGTTTCCAATAAGGCACGGTTCACTTCTGCGCTTGTGGCTATGTGTCCTCGGAACTCCCGCTTTAAGCCGTAATGTAAGTCGGAACAATAAATAAAACGCAGGATTTTCCCCTCGGCAAATGTATTGCTTGCCCAGAGGAAAATCCAGATGTAGAGTAAGAAAGCTTTTTTGAAAGCCATGTTCATTACCAGCTTATTTCTTCACCTTTGGCAGCCTCGTCGTTTGAAGAGCCTTCGGTGCTGTCAATCAAATACCATTTCCCCGTGCCATCCGGTTGGCGTCCATAGGCTTGTCCGGCATCATCCCCATTGTATTTCGGGTCTTCTCCCCACTCTTCTGTGCCGTCTATGGTCAAATTCTTAAAGACGTCTATAAGCTCGCCTTTCGGGGACAGTAATTCAATCTTTACGGCTTTCTTGGCTGACAAGCCGCTGGTGAATCCCTCCTCGTAATTGGCTGCGTCTGCATAAAGCACTAAATAGCCATGAGCAGCCAAGGTAGTGCCTTCGGGGGCAATATAGACGATTTTGTCATCGTCTTTCTTTAATTGTACGCCGGTGAGGTCAATTTCTTTATCGGAAAAATTATATAATTCAATGTATTTCGGGTCATTCCCATTGAGTTCATTGAGAACCAGACCGCTGTAGTCACCCTCTGTGACTTCCGGGGCTTCGTCGGAATTGGCAGCGCCTTTGGTGGCTTTGCTGACAATGGTCCACTTGCCTGTACCGTCCGGAATGCGGGCATAGCTGCCGCCCAAAGAGTGGCTGCCGTTTTCCCCCACTTCGGTATCCTTGTCGAAAATGTCGATTTGCGTGCCGGAAGGCATTTCGAGCACAATGCTTACTTGCTTGCTGTTGGAAATTTTAGCAGCAAGTTCATTGCTTGTCCGGCTTTTTACATCATACGCTCCGGCAGCGAGAGTCGCCCCTTCCGGGTAAGTATAGAGCTTTTCGCTAATGCCGTCTTCATCGATTTTGGTGATAGTTACCCCCTGGAGGTTGATGGCTACGGAGGAAGTATTGTAGATTTCCACCCAGTCGTCATCTGAATTGCTGTCTCCTCCGCAAATTTCATTCAATACCAATCCCGTATAATTCCCGTCCTCGGGCTTTTCGGTATTGGGTTCTTCGTCATCTTTGCAGGCAGCTAAGAGTGCTATGGACGCTAAGGCTGCCATAAAAAACTTGTTCATCATGCTATTGTTATTTATAATCAAATTGATATTGTTTTAAAAAGAAACCATGATTCTCAATTGGCATACGTGAAAGTCAATGCCTTTTGGCAGGGCATCGCTCAAGGCTTTGTTGTTGAACGTGATTTGCCCTTTGGAATCAGCATATTTGTCGTTGTCCATGTAAATGTAGTTCAGTCCCAACATGACATTGCGTACCGGCATCCAATTCAATGCGGCAGAATAGGAGGTAGCCTTGCCGCCCGTGATATAGGCTTTCGGGTCATGGAAATCATTTAGATTAATGTGGCTTACCCGTCCTGCAATTTCCAGCCTGTGCCCCTTGGCGGATTGTCCCAGTTCACTGAATTCTGCTTCATCAGGAGCATAACGGCGGTTCTCACCCAATATCATGTAGGAGGCGGTTACATACCAACCGTTGAATATGGCATTCTCCAAATCTGTTTTCTGTTTTTCACTGCCATACGTATAGCGGGAAAGGTTGGTGTAAATGTATTCCCCGTACGCCAGCCATTTGCGGAATCGGAAGCCAGCCTCCACGCCTGCCACGGCATAATGCCTTACGTTCTCAATCTCTGTCTGCACGAAGCGGCGGCGGTCCACACGGCTCTCCGGGAAGGTGCGGAACACTGCCATCCGGTCATCCAGTCCGCCCTCGGCAGGAGTTTGGTAGTTGGCATATCCTCCTACGTGTACTGTCCATTCTTTTTCCGCAGGCGTGGAGAGTGCCACCCTTGCTGCCAATGCCCAGCCGTCATCTCCGCGGTTGCGTTCCTTCTGGATGATGTCGATTTCACGCCCGAATGCGCCTCCTGATACCCACCAGCCGTTGCCCCAAGCCGTTGCCGCTATGCCCAGCCGCCGCCCGTCGGCGAAAGCCTCCACCGCCATTGGGCGTTCTGCCAAGGAAAGGTATTTGGAACTTGTCGTGCGTTCCATGCTCATCGGCACTTTGAAATGCCCTGCCTTTAATGACAGCCGTTTGTTGAAACGGTAGCCGACGAAAAGGTCTTTGATTTCCACTTCGTTGTTGGCAAAATCCAAATCCAGTTCTGCAAACCAGTTGCGGTAAAATTCTGCTTTCAGCGCAAAGCGTGCGCGGCGGACTGAAACGCCGTTGCTGAAACGGAAATGCCCGTCATCTTCTTCCAAATCTTTGTTGATTTTTGAGGTTAATCCGGAAACGTCCCGCACCGGTGAATAGATTGCTGCATCTAAATAAATCCGGTTGTCCATCCATAAATGAAACTGTTCGTCTATCGATGAAAAATGCAATTTCCCGTCTTTGAAATACACTTTTGCAGGTCGTTTTTCTCCATCTTTTCCCCATGCCATGCTGCATGTTATCAATGCAGCAAGCAGCAATGTGATACTCTTTCTCATATTCATTTTGTTTTCGCACTGCAAAAGAAGGAGAAACCCATTTCTTTTGTGTGAAGGGATGGTGAAGTTTTTGTTACGTCTCTCGCCGACTTGCTTTGATTTGTTTAGGAATTAGGGGTACAAGTGGCAGGAGATAAAAAGAATGGCATGGGATTTGTTTGAATGTAATGGAATAAATATAAAATATGCTTTGTTATGAGAAAGGTTTATGTCTTTATGTTAGTGGTGGCGTTGGCTGCCGTGTGTAGCAGTTGTGCCGACCGGAAAGTTTCGCGTGTGGCATCGGGTGAAGTGATAGATTTGAGTGGGAATTGGAATGATACGGATTCGCAAATGGTTTCGGAAGAGATGATAAAAGACTTGTTGAATGCCAGATGGTTGCCGGTCTATGAGGCAAAACATGGAGACAAGCGTCCGGTGATTGTGGTGGGTACGGTGACCAATAAGAGCCATGAGCACATTAATGCAGAGACCTTCATCAAGGACATTGAGAAAGCGATTATCAATGACGGCAGTGCCCGTTTGGTGCAGGCAGGCGAGAAGAGGCAGGAGTTGCGTGATGAACGGAACCAGCAGAACCAAGGCTATACCTTGCCCGAGACTGCCAAGAAATGGGGTTTGGAATTAGGCGCTGATTTTATTCTGCAGGGCACGATTAACAGCATCGTGGATGCCTATAAGAAAGAGAAAGTCGTTTATTACCAAGTCGATTTGGAATTGACAAACCTGGAGTCAAATGAAGTGGTGTGGATGGGGGACAAGAAGATAAAGAAGCAGGTCAGTGACCGGGCGTTTTAAGGACGCAGATTGTTAAATGTGACTTTTCCCTATGCGCAGGATGATTGTTTTGGGCGTTTTCTGCCTGTTGTTTTCCGGATGTGCCACGTGGTACCAACGCAGTGTGGCTTTTCAGCAGGCGGTGGGGAACGGGGAATTTGAGCAGGCGGAAAAGCTTTTGAAAAGGGACAAGAAACAATCGCGCAAGAAAAACCAGATTCTTTATTACTTGAATTTGGGCTACGTGTATTTTATGCTCGGCAATCAGGAAGCAAGCAATGCCGCTTTTGAGACAGCCGAACGCCTGACGGAAGAACAGCGGAGGAATGTCTTGACGGAAGCCGCGGTGCTCCTCTCCAATCCCGAAGCGCGCGCCTATAAGCCGGAAGATTTCGAAGTGGTGATGATTAATGTCTATAAGGCATTGAATTACCTGCAAATGGACAATATGGAGGATGCCTTGGTGGAAGCCCGGAAGATGAACATCCGTTTGCAGCAATTGAATGACAAATACCCTGACCACAAGAACCGTTACCAGCGGGATGCCTTTGCCCATTTGCTGATGGGAGTGATTTACGACGCCTCGGGGGATGCCAACAACGCTTTTATTGCTTACCGCAATGCATACGAG
The DNA here is from genome assembly GCA_019114285.1 of Candidatus Odoribacter faecigallinarum. Classification (GTDB taxonomy): domain Bacteria; phylum Bacteroidota; class Bacteroidia; order Bacteroidales; family Marinifilaceae; genus Odoribacter; species Odoribacter faecigallinarum. Next base: position 2,982 of record DXFT01000190.1, on the reverse strand, counting down.
GTGTATCAGAACGATTATGCCAAAAACTTCGGGCTTTCCGCGCCGGAGCAACTCAAGAAGGATTTGTTGCGTACCGCTTATACATTGGGCTTCCGGGATGAGTTGAGGTATTATGAAAAGGAGTTTGGCATGGAATACCAACCGGACAGGGAGGAGGGCGGAGCGTTAGTGGCTTTTTGGCTGAACGGCTTTGGACCGGTCAAGAATGAATGGGGGCTGGCTTTTACCAAGATTGACAAGGGTGCGGGCGGAGTTGTTTTCCACAACCAGGAGTTGGGCTTGGCTTTCCCTTTTTTCTGGGACAACGGGCATGGGGATGATGACAGGAATGCGTTGGCTGACGTGAATGTCGTGCGGGTGGTTTTTCCCCGCTATGTGGAGCGCCCTCTTGCTTATACGCAAGGCAGCTTGCAGTATAATGGAGCTTCTTATCCCTTCGAGGAAGCGGAGGACATCAACCAGATTGCTTTCAAAACCCTCCGCGACCGCATGGTGCGGGAACTCTCCAATTCCCTGCTGCGCGTGGCGGTCAAGCAGGGAATCAAACAGGCGGCTTCCAAACAGAATGAATGGCTGGGGTTTGCCGTTGGAATTGCCAATGCCTTGACGGAAAAAGCGGACACCCGCAACTGGCAGACCCTGCCCTATATGATTTCCTATACCCGAGTTCCGCTGGGGGAGGGCGCGTCTTCTTTGGGATTGCGGTTCTCGGGCGAGCATGCCGTTCCTCTCTCCCGCCAGGTGAATTTGCCCTCTGCCCTTCCGGGCAAGACCCATTTCCTCATTTATACGACGATGTAGTATCAACGGTCGCGGGTCAGGCTGAAATACCTGTCCAGTACCAAAAGCGAAATGAGCTTTCCTGCCATTATTTGTTATTCCTTAATTTTGGTTGCAATTTCCGGAAACCGGTTTCCCGGACAGGATAGGGGCAATACCGCAAGATTTCATACGATTTCTTAAGGTTTGAGTATGGGTTTATAGAGGGTTCCTTGAGAGATAAACCTAATTAAACCCTATTCAAACCCTAATCAAACCCTATTCCAATAGAATAAGAATAGGTTTGATAAAGGTTATTGTAACTTTGATAGCAGAATAAAGTGTAAAAGGAAATATACTTATCAGTCAGATAAATACAGGAACAGGAGCGGAAGAGCCCCTGAAATGGGCAGGAGCAGGGGCAAAAAAAGAACCGGGCAGCGGCTGTGTGGTGCGCTGCCCGGCGGTGTGGCGTTGGCGGTTTGCATGCAGCCGCCTTTGTTGCCGGTCTCCCTTTACGGATATGCTTTGAATATGGCTGAGCCCCGGCTGGCTGCTTCTTTCGCCCTCTTTTCCCATTCGCGGAATGTGGCTTGGTTTTCCTCTGCCAGGTTTTTCCAATTAACGATGAGGTGCCTCATTTGGTTTTCCTTGATGCAGGAGAGATGTGTATAGCAACTCTGGAACAGGGTTTCTCCGTCTTGCTGATATACCAGATACCACTTTCCAATGAGGTTCAGCAGGTAATATTCATCGGAGTCAGCTTCTTTGATGCGTTGGTTAAGGTCTGGCAGGGACCTCAGCGGGAAGTGAGGGTAGTCTTTGTACCATTTCCCGTTTTTGAGATACATTTCTTCGAAGAGGATGATTTTCCCGTTCTGCCTGCCGTACACCAGGGCGATATCCTTCGCCGGGTACGCATAGTCCATGACACGCGGTTCGTTGAGGATGTCGTCCACGAAAGCGTCCGCGTCAAGCTGGTAGCATTTCACTTTTGTGAATTCCAGCTTTGCCGCTTCTTCCCGGCTCAATTCATCTGATTCAGGTCTGGTTGCTTTTATGAAGTATTCCGGGGTGTAGGATTCAATCAGTCCCTGCACGACGGGGTCCTGGCTGCCGGCTTTTCCTATCTCTATTTGCGTCAGCACCTTTTCAGCCTTTTGCATGGGGTCGTCCTGGCAGGCAAGCGCGGCGGACAGGAGGACGGCTGAGATTATAAGTTTTGTTTTCATACGGCTAAAATTTTTATGGTTGTGTTATCTTCTCATCTGTAAATAAAGTTTTTTTTCAAATATCCCTCTTAAATCTGATGTTGCTTCATACATTTGACCATCATCTGGATCGCAATAATAGACAACCCATTGCATCGAAGGTGGAAGGACATTGAGTTCTACTCCCGTTGCAATAGCGCAATGTCCGTCAGCTCCATCCTGAATAAAGAGGTAACAAGGAAATGTGGTTTCTTTTATTTCTTTTACGCCTATATCTCCCTCAAGATATAAGGGGTATGCCGTAACCCTATTGTCATATTTCGATGCAAATAGATAGAAATCGGTTGATTTTATGCCGTCAAAGCATTTGTTGTAATCTCTTATGTATTCATCATAGCCTGGGAGAGTTTCATCTTCAAGGGGAGGGTAGCAACAGCCTACGTATGAAATATCAACGAGTTCTGTTGCCAATTCGCATTGGGAGATTTCTTTTGAGGAAAAGTATTGGATGCAGGCGAAGGCGCACCAACTGTCATGGTCTACTATAGGACATTCTCCGCTTAAAGTCCTGCTTCCCCAGAAGCCACTCTGGGGAGCTTTGGTTTGGGGAACTTCAGGATGGTCTTCTGTCTCATTTTGTGGTAGAAATGAATAAAAAGTTATAATGCACACGGATAGTCCAATGGCTATCAGGCTTTTTAAAAGGGTGTTTTTCATGACTTTAAAAAATTAATTTGAGAATTTACCAAGGCTTTTATTGCCGGGGCAATGAAAGCGGGAGCATGCGTTTGCCGCCTGCCGTTGCCGGTCTCCTTTCTTTGTGCAGGCGTTTTTGTTGGACATCGGTTTCACTTGACAAAGTTATGGAAATATTTGAAAATTTCCAAATGTGTGCGTGCCGGGAGGTTATTTTTTTGGGTAAATTTCTTAAATATTGCGGGGAGCAGGGGCAAGGCATAAAAAAAAGCCGGGCAGCGGCTGTGTGGTGCGCTGCCCGGCTATAGGATATGGC
>DXFT01000189.1 GCA_019114285.1 Candidatus Odoribacter faecigallinarum | reverse complement strand
TAATCTTTATACGATTGTGCCTTTGCGGGCAGCAGATGCCCCTATCTTGGTGGAACAGCAGATAGGTCGGGGATTACGTTTGCCATACGGAGGTAAACGGACTGGAATTGCTGATATAGACAAACTAACTGTCATTGCGCATGAAAATTTTGAAGCAGTTATTGCTAAAGCCAATGACCCGAACTCTGTATTGAGTAAAGTTACATACGTGCAACTTGATAATGAGTATTTTGAACCGCAGCAAGGGAAGATGGTTACTGCAATGACCAGACTTGATGTTCAAGAACAGAAAACACTGCAAAAAGCAACGACTGAAGCAGAGAAGAAAAAGGTTCAGGTTGTTATTGATGCGAAACGGGCAGTATGGAAGGCGATACCTCAGATGAATTCTGTAGTAAAGTCGATGAAGGATTTATCTTCCCCAGAGGTATTGGAAAGAATCAAGTCCATAGCTTGCGAGGAAATTATTAAGCAGGCAAAAACTGATACTCCTCTTTTTGCTGATGAAGAGGCAAAGCCTTTGCTGGAAGAAGTAAACAGCATGGTAGATGTCTTTGTGAAAGAGTTTATAGACAATATCATAGAGATTCCTCGTATGACTATCCAAAAGGAGGCGTATAAGACCGGGTTCCAGTGGTTTGATTTGAATGTCAGTTCAGGTTTTGATTTGCCTGCACTGAATGAAGAAATAATCAGGATAAGTTTGGGGGCTGGAAAAAAGTCAGTGGATGTTTTGCAAGTAATTCCTGTGCAGGAATTTATTGATAGTCCGGTCAACCAAATAGTCGGAATCTTAATTGATCACGATGAAATTGACTATGACGAAAATTCCGAATTGCTTTATCATTTGGCAAGGCAAGCGGTTGACGCAGTAGCATCTCATTTAGAAAAGAAAGAAGATTTGCCCAAAGTGGTAAATCAGTTCAAAGCCGCCATTGGAGAAAATATCTTTAAGCAAATGATGCAACATTTTGTTATGATTCCCATTGGTTTTTTGAAACCCAGAGTCTTGCCTTTTACAGGATTGCTAAAGCAACATTTTAAAGACCAGAATGGATTCGGGAAAGTAGATTATCGTATTCCTGTAAAACGAGGTGATGTGCCTAAATACATCTTTACCGGTTTTTTAAAGTCGTACTATGCAGAATATCAGTTTGACAGTCAAACGGAACTGGATTTCGCAAATATACTGGAAACAGATGATGAAGTTTTGAAATGGCTTCGCCCCGCTTCGAAACAATTTAATATTTATTGGTCCCATGGTGCCAAACAATATGAACCTGATTTTATTGTCGAGACATCAGCATGTATTTATATGGTTGAAACAAAAGCACTGAAAGACATAGAGACAGAGGAAGTACAGGAAAAGAAAAAGGCTGCTGAAGAATATTGCAAGAATGCTACGGAATATACCTTGGAAAATGGTGGGAAACCTTGGAAATATCATTTGTTACGGCATGATGTTGTAGATAAATCGAAAAGTTTTGATTATTTGATGGCGATATCTTGAACATGAAGATAGTAGTGTTTCGGATTAATTTATTCCTAAGACGTTTTATTTATGACATGAATTTCGCAGGGAAAAAGGCGGAAGTTTGGCGAGTTCTGCCTATCTTTGCGGAAATTTGAATTTAAATAGGATAAAAATGATTACGAAGAATAAGTATGTGACCGTAAGTTATGAATTGCGGACAGAGAAAGACGGGGAAGTGTTGGAAGCAGCAGGTGCAGACCGCCCCTTGGAGTTTATTTGCGGGCAAGGGCAAATGCTGGAGTATTTTGAAATGAACTTGTTGGACAGAAAGGAAGGGGAGCGGTTCGATTTCCGTATTCCGGCTGCCAATGCATACGGGCTGGTAAACGAGGACATGGTGGTGGACCTGCCGAAAGATATATTTAAAGAAGTGGAGGCGGAAGAGTTCCAGGTGGGGAACGTGCTGCCGATGATGGACAGCCTCGGGCGGCGGTTGCAGGGGCGGATTGTGGAAATCGGGGAAGATGAAGTAAGGATGGATTTCAACCACCCGCTTGCCGGCAAGGACTTGTATTTTAGCGGAGAGGTGATTGGCGTGCGCGATGCCACGGACGAGGAATTGGAAGCCCTGCGCTCGCACAAGTGCGGCGGTTGCCATGGATGCGGTTCGGACGGAGGCTGCGGCGGGGGAGAAGGCAGTTGCGGTGGTTGCGGAGGACATTGCAATTAACGGTGCATGATGAATACGATAGGCAGGCTTTTCCGGCTGACTTCTTTCGGGGAGTCGCACGGGGTTGCCGTCGGCGGGGTAGTTGACGGTTGCCCGGCAGGGATTGTTTTGTCCGTGGAAGAACTTCAGGGGGAATTAGACCGGCGCCGTCCGGGACAGTCTCCCCTGGTATCCGGACGGAAGGAAACAGACCGGCTGGAAGTGCTGTCCGGCATTTTTGAGGGGAAGACGACAGGGATGCCTATTGCTTTCATGGTGCGGAACCGGGATTGCCGCCCGGAAGATTACGAGGCATTGAAAGATGTTTTCCGCCCTTCACATGCCGATTTCACTTGGGAAAGCAAGTATGGGATAAGGGATTGGAGAGGAGGGGGGCGTTCGTCGGCAAGGGAGCATGTGGCACGGGTCGTGGCAGGAGGAATTGCCCGGCAGGTGTTGCAAAGGCAGGGAATCCGGATAGTGGCATATACGTCGCAGGTCGGGAATGTGGTTTTGCCGGAGGAATATGTACCTGATTCTGTGATGGACGTGGAAAAGAGCGCTGTGCGTTGCCCCCATTCCCGGACGGCGGACAAGATGGAAAAGTTGATAACGGAAATGCAGCAGGCAGGGGATTCGGTAGGGGGAGTTGTGTCGTGCAGGATAACAGGATTGCCTGTGGGTTTGGGAGAGCCGGTATTTGACCGTTTCCAGGCACGCCTGGCGTATGCCATGATGGGCATCAATGCAGCAAAAGGTTTTGAATACGGAGAAGGATTCCATGCCGCAGAAATGCGGGGAAGCGGGCATAATGACGCTTTTGCGTGGAAAGAGGGGAAAATGCGCACAGCAACGAACCATTCCGGCGGCATACAAGGGGGGATAACTAACGGCGAGGAGGTTTATTTTCGAGTGGCTTTCAAGCCGGTGTCTTCCATCCGTTTGCCCCAGGATACTGTCACTCGGGACGGGAAAACGACAACGCTGGAAGTAAAAGGACGGCATGATGCGTGCGTTGTGCCCCGGGCAGTCCCGGTGGTGGAGGCCATGGCAGCGATGACCGTATTGGATTTCCTGCTGGAGGCGGGAAAGTACGGAAATTTGACCTTTTGATGAAAATATTTCCCGATAATGGTTTATATTCGTGGAAAATATTGTACCTTTGAGAAAATTAAATTCAAGACAGATATGGCAAGTATTAGAAGATTGAAAAAGGACATTGATTATTTGACATTCGCTGTGATTGACGATTCAGTGAATTGCTTGGCTTATGGTAAAACAACAGAAGAAATAGCTGAAATCGTGGAGGCGGCAGTGGCAAAACGGAATGAACTGCGCGGGCGTGTATGCGCCGGGAAGCAGGTGCCGAAAGGGGAGAGAAAAGCCCATTACAAGAGCATCGGAAAGGATTTGCTGGAGTCGGTGGACGAGGCTTTCTCCAAATTGAGCGAGATGGTAAAAGCCAAGGCTTGAACATGTTTTTCTTGTTCATAAAGGGAGAGACTGTGCCGAAATAAGCGCAGTCTCCTTTTTGTTGCCGGTGAAAACGGGGGCAAAAAAAGGAGATATTGGATTCTAATCAAACAACACTTCAGTTTCCCCGCCCAAACACCCCCCTTCCTCCACCGGTCCCAACCAAAGGAAGACCGGAGATAAACCGGAGGTGAACCGGAGTTGATACGGGAACAGACCGGGAATAGACCGGGAATAGACCGGGAATAGACCGGGAAAACGATTAAGGATGAGCGATTAACGATTAATGATAGAAATTGTCACAGGACTATAAGCTTAAAATTCATGGAAGTAATAGAATTGCCGGGCATAGGGAGCATTAAAGTGAGAAGGGGCAGCCATATCAAGTACTTGCGGCTGAGAATGGCTCCGGGAAGGGGCGTGTGGGTGAGCGTGCCTTGGGGTGCCAGCAAGAAACAGGTGATGCAATTTCTGGAGGAGAACCGGGCTTGGATTTTACAACATCAAAAGGAAATGGAAAATTATGAGCGGGATACGGGGGTAGGGCTGAAGATTGGGGCAGAAATCCCGACCAAGTTGCATGTCCTCAAAATACAAGAGACATCGGAAAAAGTCCCGCACTATCGCCTTGAAGGCAAGGTTGTGACTCTGTTTATCCCGAAAGGGACTGATTTTACCCGTATAGAAGGAGTCGTCGGG
>DXFT01000188.1 GCA_019114285.1 Candidatus Odoribacter faecigallinarum | reverse complement strand
AAAGGAGTGGCATGCTTTTTGCCGGAGAAAATGGGACGGCACAAAGGGGATTTTTAGAAATAAAATGCCTATTTTTGCCAAAATTTTTGCAGTTATGGAGTTTAAGGCGAAAGACATTGCAGCCCTGTTGCAAGGGACAGTAGAAGGGGACGGCGAGCTGGTTGTCAGCAACGTTTCCAAGATAGAGGAAGGAAAGCCCGGCACGCTGGCTTTCCTGGCAAATCCTAAATATGAACATTATATCTATACGACGAAGGCGTCGGTGGTACTGGTGAACCGGGATTTCAAGCCCAGCCAACCGGTGGGCTGCACGTTGGTGCGGGTGGCTTCGGCATACGACGCGATAGCCGCCCTGCTGAGGATGTATGAGGAGATGGTGAAGCCGAAGCACGCGGGCATCGAGCAGCCCTCGTTCATCGCGGAAGGGGCACAGCTTGGCGAAGGGGTTTACGTGGGAGCGTTCGCGTACATCGGCAAGGGAGCGAAAATCGGGAACCATGTGCAGATATTCCCGCAGGCGTATATCGGCGAAGGGGTGAGCATCGGCGACAATACGGTCATCAATGCGGGGGTGAAGATATATTACGGCTGCGTGGTGGGGCATGACTGCACCATCCATGCGGGGACGGTCATCGGCGCGGACGGTTTCGGGTTTGCCCCGTCAGGGGAGAATTACGAGAAGGTGGCGCAAATCGGGAATGTGGTGATTGAGGACTATGTGGAGATTGGCGCGAATGCCTGCATAGACCGGGCGACAATGGGTTCCACCCGGGTGTGCAAGGGGGTGAAGCTGGACAACCTGGTGCAGATAGCGCACAATGTGGTAGTGGGCGAGAACACGGTGATGGCGGCACAGGCAGGAGTTGCAGGGACGACGAAGGTGGGGGCGCATTGCATGTTCGGCGGCCAGGTAGGGATTGCAGGGCACCTGCATATCGGGGACCACACGGTGCTGGCAGCGCAGACGGGGGTGACGAACGACATCGCTCCCAAGTCGATGTTTATGGGCGCCCCGGCGTTCGATGCGGGAAAGTACCGGAAATGCTATGTGTTGTTCCGCAAGCTGCCTGAGTTGTACGGGACGCTTCGGGATTTGGAAAAGGAAGTAAAAACATTAAAGTCTAATAATACATGTCTGTGAAACAAAATACATTAAAGAGTGAATTCACCCTGCAAGGGAAGGGATTGCACACGGGCAAGGAGGTGCATGCCACGTTCAAGCCCGGGGAAGAAAACAGCGGTTACGTGATTGTGCGCACTGATTTGGAAGGGGCGCCGGAAATTCCCGCAATTGCGAAGTATGTGGAGTTTGCCGACCGGGCAAGCTGCCTGGAAAAGGACGGCGCAAGGATTTACACGCTGGAGCACGCAATGGCGGCTTTGTACGGGTGCGGGATAGACAACTGCCGCATCGAGCTGGACGGGGAGGAGTTCCCGATATTGGACGGGAGCGCGCGTTATTATGTGGAAGCCATCGCACAGGCGGGAGTGCAGGAGCAGGAGGCAGACCGGCGTTACCTGACGGTGAAGCAGAAAATGGAGTTCCGGAGCGAGGACGGGCTGAGCCGCATCACGGTGCTGCCTGACGAGGAGTATAATGTCCACACCGTCGTAGCCTATAATTCACCCTACCTGTCCATGCAATACGCTTCTTACCGGGAAGGGGAAAATGAGTTTGCGAAAGACATCGCCCCCTGCCGGACGTTCGTATTCCTACGGGAAGTGGAAGCGCTGCTTGCCAACAATCTGATTAAGGGCGGAGACCTGAGCAACGCAATCGTGATTGTGGACCGCAAGATGGAAGCGGAAGAGATTAAACGGCTGTCACAAGCTTTCGGATACGATAATATAGAAGTAAAGGAAGGCATCCTGAATAATCTGGAATTGCATTTCGAGAATGAACCGGCACGCCATAAACTGCTGGACGTGATTGGCGACCTGGCATTGTGCGGGAGATTTATCAAGGGACGGGTGATTGCAGAATGCCCGGGACACAAAGCCAATGCCTCGATGGCAAAGATGCTGTACAAGGAAGTGGTGAATGCAGAACGTGACGATGCTTATCCGGAGGATTTGGACGTGCTGACGGAAACGCCGCTGATGGACATCAACAAGATTCGTTCGCTGCTGCCCCACCGTCCGCCCTTCCTGTTGGTGGACAAAATATTCCGGTTGACGGAAAACATGGTTATCGGCTGCAAGAACGTGACAATGAACGAGCCGCATTTTGTCGGGCATTTCCCGACGGAACCGGTGATGCCGGGGGTATTGATTGTGGAGGCGATGTCGCAATGCGGCGGGATATTGGTGCTGAACGGAGTGCCTGACCCGGAGAATTATTCCACTTATTTCATGAAAATCGACGGAGTGAAATTCCGCAACAAGGTGGTGCCGGGGGACACGCTTGTGTTCAAGCTCATCACGACGGCTCCCATCAAGCGGGGCATCGTGCAGATGAAAGGCTTCGCATACGTCGGCAAGAAACTGGTCTGTGAAGGGGAGTTCATGGCACAAGTCGCCAAAACGAAAAAGGCATAAAGGCAACAAAATACCGGAGGTCAAAAGGTTGATTTTCCGGTATTTTAATTTTGTGTTTGGACATTTTCCAAGTGAAATAAGCAGAGTATGTAAATTTATCATTATATTTGCACGCTGAAACTTTCAGTGTATATAAGTTATTCATTAAATAGAGAACGAATGAAACAACCGTTAGCATATGTTCATCCTGAAGCGCAAATTGCTGACAATGTGGTGATAGAGCCTTTTGTAACCATAGACAAGAATGTAGTCATAGAGGAGGGGACGCGCATCGGGTCGAACGTGACGATTATGGAGGGCGCACATATTGGCAAGAATTGTAAAATCTTTCCGGGGGCAGTTATTGCAGCAATTCCCCAAGATTTGAAATTCAGAGGTGAAAAAACAATTGTGAAAATCGGAGATAATACGACAATCCGTGAGTGTGCCACCGTAAACAGAGGCACGGCTGCCAAAGGGATTACAGAAGTCGGCAACAACTGCCTTATCATGGCCTACGCGCACATCGCGCACGACTGTACCATCGGGAACAACTGCATCATCACAAATGCCTGCCAGTTGGCTGGGGAAGTCAGCATCGACGATTACGCCATCCTTGGAGGTATGACCGCCGTACACCAATTCTGCCATATCGGGAAACACGCAATGATACAGGGCGGCTCCCTGATCGGCAAGGACGTACCCCCTTTCGTGAAAGCAGGACGGCTTCCTCTATCTTATGTCGGGGTCAATTCCATCGGGTTGCGCCGCCGGGAATTTTCCAATGAGAAAATCAATGAAATACAAGATATTTACCGCATCCTTTTCCAGTCGGGCTTGAATGTTTCGGATGCCATTGAGCGCATTGAAGCCGAAATGCCCGCTTCAAAAGAAAGGGATGAGGTCATCATGTTTGTCCGTAACAGCAAGCGGGGCATCATGAAAGGCTATTTTGGGTAAGATTTTTCTTCCATACAGGACTCCGGGATTCCCCGGAGTTTTTTTATGCCGTTTATGTTAAAAGAATGGTAAAATCCGGACATGCCGCATCAATCACTTTTAACGTTATAAAGCAGTTTGCAAACGTTACAATCCAGACAAAATTTTATAGCTTTGCCATCAAATTAAAAAACTCAATTTGTATGGAAAATAAATACATATTAAACCCAAATCCTCTCGTCAAATTCCTGCAAAAACCTCAGCAGGAATTTACCAAAGCGGACATTATCCGTTACGTGACTGAGAACGAAATCGAAATGATTAACCTGCGCTATGTAGGCGCGGACGGAAGGTTGAAAACCTTGAATTTCATCATCAACAGCCTGGAACACCTGGACAGCATCCTGACTTACGGCGAACGGGTGGACGGCTCAAGCCTTTTCCCTTACATTGAAGCAGGTTCAAGCGACCTGTATGTCATCCCACGTTACCGCACTGCTTTCCTGAACCCGTTCAGCGATATCCCTGCCGTTGATATTTTATGCAGTTATTACACCAAAGACGGCAAACCCTTGGAAAGCGCCCCGGAATATACGTTGAGGAAAGCGCATGAGGAATTCAAAAAGCTGACCGGCATGGAATTCCAGGCAATGGGAGAATTGGAATACTATATCATCAGCGAAAAAGAAGATTTATATGAAACACCCGACCAGCGCGGTTATCACGAATCTGTTCCTTTCTGCAAATGGGCGAACCTTCGCACAGAAGCCATGCGTGCCATTGCCCAAACCGGAGGACAAATCAAATACGGGCATTCCGAGGTGGGCAATTTCACCATCGGCAATCTGCAATACGAGCAAAATGAGATAGAATTCCTGCCGGTAAATGTAGAAGAAGCCGCAGACCAATTGGTCATTGCCAAATGGATTATGCGTACTTTGGCATACCAATACGGGGTTGACCTGACTTTTGCCCCCAAAATCACAACAGGCAAGGCAGGTAGCGGATTGCATATCCACACCCGCATCGTGAAAGACGGCAAAAACATGTATGTCGCTGAGGGCAAATTGACCGAAGTAGCCAAAAAGGCGATTGCCGGCATCTTGGAGGCTGCTCCTTCCCTGACAGCCTTCGGCAACACGAACCCCACCTCTTATTTCCGCCTTGTGCCCCACCAGGAAGCCCCGACCAACATTTGCTGGGGTGACCGCAACCGTTCCGTATTGGTACGTGTGCCGCTGGGTTGGACCCAAGGAGCAAACGAGATGATTGCCGATGCCAATCCGTTGGAAAAAACCGGCAATGCAGATTTAAGCATCAAGCAGACCGTTGAATTCCGTTGTCCGGACGGTTCCGCCGACCTTTATCTCCTTCTGGCAGGCTTAGTCGCAGCTGCCCGCCATGGATTCGAAATGCCTGATGCAGTTAAATATGCTGAAGACCGTTATGTCAGCGTGAACATCTTTGACGATGCGTATAAAGCCGTGGCTGAACGTTTGAGCCACCTGCCCTCCTCTTGCGTAGAATCGGCTGAAAGGCTGCAACAACAACGGGGCATTTACGAAGCGCATGAAGTATTCAGCCCGAGCCTGATTGACGGTTTAATCAAAAAGCTGACTGCATACAATGACCGCACCCTGCGCCAGGACATCAGCAACAACCCGGAAAAAATACAAGAATTGGTGAAAACATTCATCAACGCCGGATAATCCTTACTTTCAAGAAGGGACAAGGGGTGCTTCTTTCAAGGAGTGCCCCTTATTTTTTACAGAAAAGAGAACGCTCAAACCGGCATTTGCTTGAGACGCATTACCGTGAATAAAAAATGTGCGCAAAAGTGAGTTGCGCACATCAAAATAATAAGGGAATACGGGAAATGCTTATTTGATTTCAGACCCCGGCTTGATATCCTTGTCCGGACGGACAAAGGCCAACGAACCGTCAGCATTCTCCGCCATGAGAATCATGCCTTGGGATTCTATGCCTTTCAACTGTTTCGGCTCCAGATTAACCAATATGCTGACCTGCTGCCCGACTACCTCCTCCGGCGTATAATACTCAGCAATCCCGGACACGACAGTACGCGTATCGATACCCGTATCCACGGTCAGTTTCATGAGCTTCTTGGTTTTTGCCACTTTCTCCGCAGCAACAATCCGTCCCGCACGGATATCCATTTTGGCAAACTCCTCAAAAGTCACATTGCTTTTTGCAGGAGCCACTTTTGCATTGGCTATCTCATTGGCTTTCTTGGTTGCCAGCAAACGGTCGATTTGCTTTTGTATCTGCTCGTCATCTATCTTCTCAAACAACAAACCCGCTTCATTCAAGACATGACCAGCTGGAAGAACGCCATCTCCCATTTTAGCCCATGCCACAGGTTCAATATTGAGGAAGCCGACCAACTTGGCTGCACTGAACGGCAAGAACGGCTCCGTCAATGTGGAAAGGTCAGCAGCAATCTGCAAACAAACATGCAATATGGTTTTCACACGCGCCTCATCCGTTTTTATCACTTTCCAAGGCTCCGTGTCTGCCAGGTATTTATTACCCAAACGCGCAAGTCCCATACATTCTTTCAAGGCGTCACGGAAATGGAATCCCTCCAATTGCTTTTCTACCCTTCCCACAATGGCAGGAATTTCCGCCAATACTTCCCGGTCATAATCCGTCAATTCGCCCCGTTCCGGCACAATACCGCCAAAGTATTTATGGGTCAGCACCAACGTACGGTTAATAAAATTACCGTAAATAGCTACCAGTTCATTGTTATTACGTGCTTGGAAATCTTTCCAGGTAAAATCATTGTCCTTCGTCTCAGGAGCATTGGCTGTCAGTACATAACGCAACACATCCTGTTTCCCCTCAAAATCCCGAAGGTATTCATGCAACCACACAGCCCAATTACGGGAAGTGGAAATCTTGTCCCCTTCCAGGTTCAAAAACTCATTGGCAGGCACATTGTCCGGCAGGATGTAAGAACCTTCTGCCTTCAACATGGCGGGGAAAATGATACAATGGAATACGATATTGTCTTTCCCGATAAAATGTATCATACGGGTCTCCGGGTCTTTCCAATATTTTTCCCAGTCAGGGGTCAGGTCTTTGGTGGCAGAAATATAACCAATGGGAGCATCAAACCATACATACAAGACCTTGCCCTCTGCACCTTCCAATGGCACCGGCACGCCCCAATTCAAGTCACGGGTTACCGCACGGGGTTGCAAACCGTTGTCCAACCAAGACTTGCATTGCCCATAAACATTGGGCTTCCATTCCTTATGTTCCTCCAATATCCATTTCTTCAACCAATCTTCATATTGATCCAAAGGCAAATACCAATGCTTCGTCTCCCGCAATTCAGGCTTATTGCCTGTAATGGCTGAAACCGGATTAATCAAATCCGTAGCATTCAAACTTGTCCCGCAAGCCTCACACTGGTCTCCGTAAGCATGTTCATTACCGCAAAATGGGCATTTACCGACAATATACCGGTCTGCAAGAAACTGACCGGCTTTCTCATCATAAAACTGCATCGTTGTCTTCTCAATAAACTTGCCTTCGTCATACAGTTTTTTGAAAAAAGCAGAAGACAAGTCATGGTGGGTCTTGGAACTCGTCCGGGAATAAATGTCAAACGAAATTCCAAATTCCTCAAAAGATTCTTTGATAAGCTTATGGTAACGATCTACAATATCCTGTGGCGTGACGCCTTCCTTTTGTGCCTTTATCGTAATAGGCACCCCATGTTCATCCGACCCGCCGATAAATACGACATCTTCTCCTTTTTGTCTCAAATAACGGACATAAATATCTGCCGGCACATAAACACCTGCCAAATGTCCGATATGGACAGGTCCATTTGCGTATGGCAATGCCGTGGTTATTAAGTTCCTCTTGAATTTTCCCATAAGTGAATTCCTTTTATTGCTAATGAAAAAAATGTATCGCGCAAAGATAGCGAAAAATTAATTATCTTCGCACGATAAAATTATGCCACAATATCCGTAAATTATTATCACTATGTTTAGACCTCCATATCTTCAAAGCGGCGATAAAGTTGCCTTAGTATCTCCGGCGGGAGCAATAGACTGCATCTACATTGAACAAGCGGTCAACACTTTGCGCTCTTGGGATTTACAACCGGTTGTCGGAGAAAACGCCCTCGCCGTGCACGGCTATTTTGCCGGAAATGACGAACAACGGATACACGACATGCAATGGGCGATGGACGACGAAGATATCCGTGCCATTTTCTGCACCCGGGGAGGATATGGCAGCATGCGGATTGTCGAACAATTGGATTACTCCATCTTCCAGGGCAACCCCAAATGGCTGGTAGGGTTCAGTGATATTACCGTATTTCATTCCAAATTAAACACATTAGGCATTGAAAGTTTGCATGCCCCCATGCCCAAAAGTTTCGGCAACACGACTCCGGATGCCCTGGCACGCCTGCGTGATTTCCTCTTTGGACAAGTCACTTCCTATCACCTGCCTCCCCATCCCTTCAATCAAGAAGGTATCGTCGAGGCTGAACTGACGGGCGGCAACTTGACCCTCTTGCATTGCGTCCGTTCCACCACATTGGAATGCAAGCACCAGACCCCGGTACTTTTTATCGAAGATGTGGGCGAAAACCTCTATTCCATCGACCGCATGCTGCAAAGCCTGAAATTAGCAGGCAAATTTGAACACCTCCACGGGCTTATTGTCGGGAGTTTCAGCGAAATGAAAGGAAACAATTTCGGCAGGACTGCCGAAGAAATCATACACGACCTGTTAAAGGATTATGCTTACCCGGTATGTTTCGGCTTCCCTGCCGGGCATATAGCTGAAAATTACCCGCTGATTATGGGTACAACCATCGAACTTGCAGTTACCGCGGAAGGAACTGACATCCATTTTACGAACGACTAAACCAGACGCCATACATGAAAAACCGGGTTTTCACCATTCTCCTGTTCTTGCTCCTCGGAGCTTGCCGTTCACATGACACCATTGGACATTACCGGGGAATGCCGGAAGAAACCTGGGACAGGCAAAACACGGTAACCTTTGAAATGCAAATCCCGGACAGCGGCGCATATAACCTGAATATCTGTATCCGGCATACCACCGATTACGTCTGGACAGATTTATGGTGCATCGTGAAAGCCTATAGCCAGGCACCCGGGCGATGGCAAGATACGGTAGATGTGAGGATTGCCTTGCCCGACGGACAATGGGCAGGACAAGGCGGAGGACTGAAAACAGTAAAACAACCGGTAAACAAAAATCCCATCACTTTGCCTTCAGGCAAGGTGATATTTGAAATAATACAAGCAATGGACCAAAAACAATTGCTTGGAATAGAAAATGTAGGCATAGAACTAAAACCAATAGCAGAAGATAAATACAATTATGGCAAAAAATAAACTGAAGCGATTTGCAGAAATGGAAACACTTCCCAATGTTTTTCAACCCGGTTACGTCGAACTATACCGGCACGACTACATCTACAAAGGGAAATGGAACGCAGAAGTATTTCACAATAACCATCCCATTGTTTTGGAAATCGGATGCGGAAAAGGAGAATACACCGTTGAATTAGGAAAATTATATCCGGAAAAGAATTTCATAGGCATTGACATCAAAGGGGCGAGAATGTGGAAAGGCGCAAAAACAGCCCTGGAAACAGGCATGGACAATGTCGTCTTCATACGAATGTATGCCGAAATGCTGGCATCGGCATTCGCACCCGGTGAAATATCCGAAATATGGATAACTTTCCCCGACCCACAAATGGCAAAAGCACGCAAACGGCTGACCGGCACGCGCTTTCTCAACCTCTACAAGCAAATCATTACGCCTGGGGCATGGATTCATTTGAAAACAGACAGCCCCTTCCTTTATGCTTACACGACAGCATTGATTCAGGCGAATCATTTAAAAGCAGACATCTGCACAGACAATCTTTACGCCTCCGGTCTGAATGATACAATCCTAAACATCAAGACTTTCTACGAAAAACAATGGTTATCCCGTGGAAAAAACATCAAATACATCCGTTTCACGCTAAACAATACAGGATTATTGGAAGAACCGGACATAGAAATCGAACGGGACGACTACCACAGCGAAGCCCGGCACATGGTGCATAAAGACCTAAACCAATAAAAAGACATGGCAAAAAAAGTACTAATGGCAATGAGCGGGGGCATTGACAGCACGGTAGCCGCCCTCCTTCTTCTGGAACAAGGATACGAACTGACTGGAGTAACTTTCCGCACTTTCGACAACATCTCACAAGGTTGCCTGGAAAAAGAAAAAGGATGTTGCAACATCGACTCTTTGCTCGAAGCGAAACACATGGCGCAAACCCTCGGATTTGAACACCACATCGTGGATTTCCGCAAGGAATTTGAAGACACCGTGATTCGCGATTTCATCCACGAATACCTGCAAGGCAGGACCCCAAATCCCTGCGTCGTCTGCAACGCCACCATCAAGTGGGGGAAACTAATGGAAATAGCAGACCAAATGGGCTGCGAATTTATTGCCACAGGACATTACGCCCGTGTAGCAGAATCAAACGGGCGCTACTTTTTACGCAAAGGCGCTGACACGCAGAAAGACCAAAGCTACTTCCTTTGGCGGCTGACACAAGCCAATCTGGCACGCACCCTCTTCCCGTTAGGAGAATGGACCAAAGCAGAAGTGCGCCAATTCGCCCTCTCCCGGGGATACGAAAAACTCTCCCGCAAAGGCGAAAGCCAGGAAATCTGCTTCATTCCCGACAACGACTACCGCGCCTTCCTTGCCTCCCATGCCCCGGACTATGCCTCCAAATGCCAGCCCGGCAACTTCGCCACGGCAGACGGGAAAATAGTCGGCAAACATCGCGGCTATCCCAACTACACCATCGGGCAACGCAAAGGCCTGGGCATCGCCCTCGGGCAACCCATGTTTGTCACCGCCATCCATCCGGAAACAAATACCGTTGTCTTAGGGACAAAAGAAGAAATACAGGACAGCACTTTCTATGCCCACAACCTCAATTGGATGAAATATGCCTCTATTCCCCAGGGATTTGAAGCCATTGCCAAAATCCGTTACCGCAACGAAGGAGGCACTGCATCACTCTATCCGGAAAATGAAAAGCTACGGGTCTCATTCCACCACCCCGTCAACTCCATCACCCCGGGACAAAGCGTTGTCTTCTATGAAGGTGACGCAGTCATCGGCGGTGGCATCATTGACCAAATCATCAAATAGAAAAGACAGATGGAAAACACACACTTCCACATCTTAACCGGAGGTCCCGGAAGCGGGAAAACCACCGTATTGCAAGAACTGGGACACATGGGCTACCACGTTGTTCAAGAAGTGGCACGCGGCATAATCCAACGCCAAATCGCTACCAATGGGACAGCCCTGCCTTGGGCTGACACTTCACGCTATGCCCGTCTCATGCTCTTGCGTTCCGTTGCCGACTTCGAGGAATTTTGCCACCTCCGCACCCCCTGCTTTTTTGACCGGGGCATCATAGACACTTTAGGCTATTGCCAATTAATCCATCAATCTTTCCCTTCCGGGGCAGAAAACGCAGCCTGCCGATACCGTTACAACCAACGGGTATTCCTTTTCCCTTTCTGGGAAGAAATCTACGTGACAGATAATGAACGGAAACAAGACATGGAAGAAGCCAAACGTACTGCCTATACCCTCCAAACCACTTACGAAAAATACGGTTACCAAATTCTTTCCGTCCCCTTCCTGCCTCCCCGCGAACGTGCAGAATGGTTGCTCGCCCACCTTTAAACCATCCATAAAAATTTTACCACAGCGACTCACTGCATGTCGCAAATGACCCGCATATCTGTGTCTGTACCATATATTGCATCCCTTGACGGCACATTGCCCTCCTTTCATTGCCAGATGTCTCTGTAGCATCCGGTTGGAAACAAAATAGTATCTGGTTGGAATCCGGCTATTATCCCCAAGCAGCCCGTTTACATCCCGTTAATGACCTGTAATGGAGCTAACAGGTCATTAAAAAGATATAAACACCGTTCTTAACCATAATAGCCGGATTCCAACCAGATTGTAACCAGATTGTAACCAGATGCTATTCTGTTCGTAACTAAAATAACAAATTTGGTATTTTACAATCTCCAACCGGAACTGTTTTCTTGGATATTCCACAAATGCGCGTAAAGCCCTTCCTTTCGGATAAGTTCATCGTGCGTGCCTTCTTCCCTGATTTCTCCGTTGTCCAAGACGATGATCCGATCGGCGTTCTGAATGGTTTTAAGCCTGTGGGCAATAGCGATGACGGTACGTCCTTTGATAAGCGTGTCGATGGCTTTCTGCACTTCCACTTCGTTTTCGGGGTCGAGTGAGGCGGTCGCTTCATCCAGCAGAATGACCGGCGCGTCTTTCAGCATGGCACGGGCGATGGATATGCGCTGCTTCTCGCCTCCGGACAATGTGCAGCCACCTTCGCCCACCATCGTGTCATACCC
>DXFT01000187.1 GCA_019114285.1 Candidatus Odoribacter faecigallinarum | reverse complement strand
AACTTTTTTCAAAGTTTTTTCCAAAACCCCTCTGTGCCACGCCGGAAAAACGGGAACCCCCTCGACCATCCCCCTCCAAGCTGTCCATGTACTCATGCCCCCTTCCGAAAGCGGGTGCAAAAGTACTCCTTCCCGCAATATCATCCAAATTTTTCCGCCACTTTTTTCATAAAAAATGGCACCTACATACATTAAACATTGTAATACAATACCATATAACTGCGACCGACAATACGCATGCAAACAGGCTGGGGACAAGAAAGGGGGCGGACCATCCCCTCCTGCTTCCGTCTTGCTCCCGGTCTGTTCCCCAAAGACTCTATTTTGTATCTATTTTCATCCATGTATATACGAATATTTTTCCATAATTGTATTCATCAATAAATCATCGTAGCATTAAGGTTGAATTAAGGATGATATAAGGTTGTCCTGGCAGTTGGACGGGAGCAGGACGGGAGCAGGACGGGAGCAAGACGCTGGGAACCACCGGATAAAACACAAGAAAAGGGAATACGGGAAGACAATTAAAGATGAACGAGGAACGAGGCAGAAAAGGTCGCAGATAACAACAACAAAGAAGGGAAAGAAAAGCAACATCTCCATCAATGAAATGACGGGTAATGAACAAAAAATGAAAGGGGGCATGGCTTTTGCAGCCGCGCCCCCACGAAACAAAAATGATATGAATTCAACCTACAACGATGGTTCTCATTCTTTAACTGCCCATCCTGCCGTCCAATCGTCATCTGCTTCCACTGCACCACGATAAGCTGCTGCCGTGAAGAAATCATCTTCAGCAGAGAGGTCATATCCATCAGCAATGGTTCCTACAAATACATTGGAGAAATTAGGAATCGTGGCATTGATTTCATTGTGATTATCTGTTGCCGTGAACAAAGCACTGGAATAAATGCCTTCCTCGCAAGTAATGTCAGTAGCCAAAGTCATGTAGTTCAGAATAGATTCACCCTTAAGCAAGCTGTTTTCCGTACCTTCTGTTGCAGTAGTCAAGCATTTCGGTTTGCCGGTTACAATGGCATTGTAAATCTGTACATGCGTACCTGCACGGAGACGGATACCTCTTGCAGCGGCAGAAGAATTGTTACCAATCAAGGTCAGGTTGGATAACGTCGGGAAAGAACAGGGAGTAGCATTCGGATTCACGTCCTGGTTGTCTGCTTCGATAAGGCAATCACCGTCAGCATCCGTTGCTCCAGTTGTTCCCACTTGGGTTGCCACGAGGAATTGTGCTTTTCCGTTCCAGCCTTCTGTCCAGTCGAAAGAGTCATCTTCACAGTCAGTTACAACCAAATATTTAGCATTTACAGAACCTCCAAAGAATTCGAAACCATCGTCAGCTCCCTTGTAAGCCTGGAGGTATTCTACTGTCGTACCGCTACCTACTCCGTAGAAAGACACACCGTTGGATTCGTGTTCCTCATCAAAAGCATAACCGGTGTATTCCAAACGGATGTAACGCAACGTACCGGAATTGTCATCTTCCTGGTCTCCACCGTAAGGTGCATTACCGATTTCAGACATGGTACCTTCTCCCCGATTGGTGTGAGAATAACCGCAGATGTGTATTCCACCCCAACTTCCAGGCTCTTTTACATTGGAGGTCATGATAATCGGGGCCTCAGCAGTACCCTGAGCATCGATTTTACCCCCCTGCTCAACGAGGATGAAAGTAGCTACCTGGTCGTCATAGATGGCTTCAATCGTCACGCCTTCCTCGATTCTTAACTCTCCGCCGTTTTTAATAGCGTAACCACCAGATAATGTATAAGAATTACCTGCAGAAAGAACAACAATCTGACCGTCTTCAACGGTTCCTTGCAGTTCTGCCCCGTCTTCCATGACGATTTCAGTTCCATCACCGTTATTTCCCCCGTTTCCTCCGTTTCCACCATTGTCATTATCATCGTCATCACTACATGCGGACAAAGAGATTGCACTCATGGAAACAATCATGGCGTAAGCCAATACATTTAAATACTTCTTTTTCATACTGTTGTTTTTTGTGAATAAGATTTATAGATTAAAATTTATAGGATATTCCTACTTCGAAATTCGTTCCCGGCCGATAGCTTTCGACCATTATTTTATCGTCCACTTCGGGGACGTCCTGACGGAAGCGCACCTTGCTGTTCAACAAGTCCTTCACAGAGAGTTGAGCTGTCCAATGCTTGGCAAAGGAGTAACTGCCAACAAAGTCAAGCGTATGGAGGGAAAGCTGTTTGTTATCTCCCAAACCATAAATACCGATGGAGTGGATACGGGGTCCCTGGACATTATATACCAAAGCCAAAATCATTTGGTTCACTTCTTTGAAATAAGGAGCATAGCTGATGTCGGCGTTCACGAGATAGGGTGAAGCACCTTGCAAAGCCCTTTGGTTATCGGTATAAATGCCACCTCCAGAGGGGAGTTTTACATCCGTGTACATATAGGAGCCGTTCACACCCAAGCGGAAATCTTTGAAGAGTTCCTTACGGAATTCCAACTCAATACCCATTGCGATACCGCTGTCGGAATTGCGGAAGGTATGGACTGTAGAACCACCTTCTGCCCCCTGCACCCGCTCAATGGGGTCGTTCAATTTCTTGAAATACAAGCCAACAGAAAACATGTCGCTACTATTGGGGATAAAATGGTCATACCGCAAATCCACATTGATGTTGTAGCCGTTCTGGATGTCAGCGTTACCGCGGATGGCTGCGCTTCCGTATGATTCGCGATAAAGGAACGGTGCCATTTCCACAAAGGCGGGACGTGTCACCGTGCGCGAGAGCGCAAAGCGCAGCGTGTTACGGTCGTCAAAAGTATATTTCACATTCAATGCCGGGAATATGTCGCCCTTATCCAAGGTGGCTTTTGCAGCAATACTAAGGTCGGTGTAGTAATCAACACTCTGTTTTACATATTCATAGCGCACACCCACATTTATCAACAAGGAAGGTATCGGATAGAAATCCACTTCTGCAAACCCTGCATAAGACTCGCTCAATGCGCTGTACTGGTTGCGCAACTGGTAACTGCGGTTGATGGTGATATTCCCGTTTTCCACATTCCCGAAGTTCAGGTAACCGTCCGTATGGTAAATGTCCTCAATGGTCGGGGCGGAAAGGTTATCCAAGTTGTAGTAAAAATTGGCACTCATGAAATCACGGGTCTTGTGCTTATAAGTCACTCCTGCCCGAACGCGGTTGTTCTCCCCGAATTTATATACCCCCTTCAAATCTCCTACACCTTCCTTTTCGTTCAATTCACCGAAATAACGCATGGTTTCCTGTTGATTCAAAGTAAACAAACTCAAATCCCCTGTTCCCTCGTCATAGCGGAACATCACTTGCCGGCGGTCCGGTTCGTCGCTTCCCGTCTTACCATAAGAACCTGCCCAATCCAATTCCCAATGTTCACCAAATTCATGGTGTCCGCTTAACTGATTGTTGAGCAAACTGTAAGCATGGTAAATGCTATTGCTACCCTTCAAAGAAACTCCCTCTGAATCAAATCCCTGGCGTTCCATATACTCGTCGATGGCATTGCGCGCATAGAACATGGTGTAGTTGATGTGGTCGTTGTCCCGAAAGCGATACCCCAATCCTGCCAAACCCGCTACTTTCAATTCAGTCGTGTATTTGTTGTAATCGAAATAATTCAACGTGTTGCCTTGTGCCGTCAATTGTTGAACAAAAGCGTCTTCCAGAATCTGCCGGCTTTTACCGGTACCGAAAGAAAGCAGAATATCAAACTTACCGAATGTCTTTCCCCACCCGATATTAGCACCCCAATCGGGCAAAGCAGTCTTGTTGTCAATTGCAAAGGAGGTCCCAAAAATGTCTCTTTCCCGCACGACTTCTCTAAAGTCCGCATAAGACATGTCCAAATAGGCATGGTCCAAGTTACCCGTTTTAAGCAGGTTGCCCTGACGGTCACTGAAATAAAAATCCTTGCCGATGGTATTAAATGCCGCCCCCGTGCTCACGCCAAGAGAAAGGAAGTCGGTCCCGCCAGCGGTCTTAGTCCCTATGTCAATGTGGGCTCCGGAATAATCAGCAAACGTACTTACTTCATACACTTTACTCACCGTAATATTCTGTACCGTAGAAGAAGGGAACAAATCCAACGGTATCAATTTGTTATCCGGATTGGGCGAAGCTATAGGCAAACCATTCAGCGTTGTCGTACTATACCGGTCTCCCAATCCCCTTACAATCAACTGTCCCGCTCCTGCAATAGAAATACCTGTGATTTTCTTCACTCCCTCCTGCACATTCGAAGCCCCTTTCAGGCTCATTTCTTTTGCTCCAATATTTTCAATAGCAATAGAAGCTTCCTGCCGTTCCAACTGTAACACCCGTTCATTTTCCCTGTTCTTTTTTCCTCTCACTTTCACTTCTCCCAGCACCTCAGCATCCGTTTCCATCTCAAAATTCAAAACAGTCTCCCCTTGAACGTTCACATTTTCCCGGACAATATCTTTATATCCCACAAATCTTACCTGTAACGTATAAGTGCCCGGTTCTAAGGACAGGTAATATTTTCCGTCCAAATCCGCAGCAATACCGAGTGTCGTACCTACTACTTGTACTGTAGCCCCGACCAAAGGCTCTTTGGTTGTCTTGTCTAATATTATCCCGCTAATCGCTCCGGTCTGTGCCGAAGCTACCGTTATTCCTCCTAAAAGGAAATAGAAAGTCAATAGTATCAATCCAAATCGTTTCATTGAAATCATCATTAATTCTTATCATTTTTTTCCGACGCAAAATTGGAATATTGATATTACGCATACGCAACGAGATTGTGAAGAAAAGATGAAGAGATGTTACAAAAAAGTGAAGAGATGGGTTATTTTATGACTAACATAATATTTGCCATCATCACAAGAATATGTTAGATTATATAAAGTTCCATTTTCTGGTATATTTTTTGCAAGAACATTTATGAAGTAACACTAAAACAATATAGCCATGAAAACATTTATATACATCGCCCTGACAGCTATTGCAGCCAGCTCATGCAGCATAGCCCGCAATTATACCATGGAGGACGACATTTATTATGTTCCGGGAAAAAAATCACTGGTGGTCAAAGAAGTTGAAAAAATCACCGGCCAACCCATTGCATCCTCCTATGAAAATGATGATACTTATGATTATGAAAAGTCACGTTCACAAGGCAGTTCCATTCCACCTGCAGATTACCAAGGACAAAAAGTCGTAAATCCACGCAGCGGTCAACTTGAAACCGTAAATATGCAGTCCCTGGCAACAGAAGCACAAGAGAAACTCGCCACGAGTGATTCCATTAACGAAACAATATATGAAAATCAAGGCTATTGGATTGGCGGATACAAAGGAAGCGAAAGTGACCTTGCCGAAATCCAACATATCATCAACTTATATCCGAACGGGTTCGCTTTCTTCAATAGCAATGGCTTAGACATTGCCATGAATTTGTCATTCGACCCGGATTGGAATGTCTATACCTACGATGGACGTTATTGGTGGTTTCCTTCCTATTCCAATATTGAACTATATTCTTCTTTATTGATGGGCACTTACCCCAAATACATTTGGACTGTCATCTGGGATGACCCGAATTTTGACAGTTGGGCATTCGACAGAGGTTTCAATTGGGGTGTCCATGTAGGGTGGAACCATTATTGGGGATGGGATTTCGGATGGAGATGGCATTATGGCTGGTATGATCCATGGTATTCCGGTTGGTATGACCCATGGTACGGTTATTGGGGACCAGGTTACTGGGGGTGGCATCATCCTTATTGGCATGACCATTGGCACGATCATTGGCACCATCCGGGCTGGAATCCTCCCGCACAAGCCACCCGTCCATCAGGTTCACGCCCAAGTTATGGGGGAGGCGTCTTCGGCATCCGTCCCGGAAACGGAGTATATAGCCGTCCTGGCACAACCAGAAGACCGCAAACCGGCAGTACACGTCCCAGCACCAACGCTCCGAGTTCAACCCGTCAGCCCAGTACAGGAAATTATAACAGACCTGACAACAGCAGCAACAGACCCAGTACACGACCCACGGTACGGCCTTCAGGGAATACGACCACACGTCCCAATACCTCGGGAATCCTGCGTCCAGGGACAACTACACGGACAAATAATTCCGTCCGTACAGAAAGTTCAAGGCGTTCCCAGACCACAACGCGACCTACGACACGGCAAAGTACCCCTACCCGTTCAACGACGCGGCAAAGTACACGGCCTACGGTGAAGTCTTATTCAAGACCTGCCACCAATTACAGGTCCACTTACAACAACAATAGCAGGAGCAGGGAATATACCCCGACACGGAATAGTTATAACCGGCCGACTTACACGCCGTCAAGGAATACATACAGCCGTCCAACCTACACCCCCTCAAGGAGCAGTGGAGGCGTTAGCCGACCGACTTACACGCCGTCAAGAAGCAGCGGAGGCGTCAGCCGCCCTGCTCCGACAAGACCGGTGAGACGATAATATGAACGTTATAAAAAAGACACGCCATGAAAAAGATTTGCATTACTTTAATCATAAGCCTGTTTGCCTTGATGGCACAAGCACAGAACTTTGAAGACATTGTAAGATTCAGTGGAACCCCCAATAACGGTACGGCACGTGTGAGTGCCATGGGAGGCGCATTCACTGCTTTGGGCGGGGACATTTCCGCCATCACTATAAACCCTGCGTCAGTGGGCGTATTCCGGAAATCAGAAGTAAGCTTCACCCCTTTTGTCAATATCGCCAAAACAAAAGCAAGCGGGGAAAGCCCCACCAAATCCTCTTTCCAATTAGGTGATTTGGGATTGGTCATTTCACTCTACTCCCCTTCTTTTGATTGGAAAGGCGTCAATTTCAGTTTCAATTACACGAACCTCAACAACTTTAACCGGAAAACCCGGCAAATAGTAGGGACTTCCTACACCTCTTTTACAGATGTCCTTGCCCGGCAAAGCGGGACCTTATCTTCTGACGAATTAGACGGCATGCTGACCGGTTTGGCTTATGACGCCTATCTAATCAACCCTTATTATAACGAACAAGATTCGACCCTTGCCGGCTACTACTCCATTTTCGGAGAAGGCGAACCAGTGGCACAGGTCAAAGACATCAGCGAAAGCGGCTATCAGGGAGAATATACCTTGTCAGTGGGTACCAATTTCAAAGACAAACTCTATTTGGGCATGAGCATAGGTATCCAGACCTTGAACTATAAAAAATCTTCTGTCTATACGGAAGCTCCCCCCGAACAGTCCCTGTCTGAAGTGGATTTCTATACCTTTGAAGAATATTACAAAATGGACGGCGTCGGCACCAACCTCAAGTTTGGTATTATCTACCGCCCGATACCCCAAGTACGCATCGGAGCATCCATCCACACGCCGACGTGGTATAGCTTCGACTATTCCTGGAGCACCCGGTTTTATTCCCAATTCATTACCGACTATGATGTCCGTACTGGACGGGACCAAGGAGCCTATGACGTTCCCAGTTACCCGTACAACATTGACTGCGACATGCGCACTCCCTGGCGCGCCAATGTAGGGCTTGCCACGATATTGGGACAAAAAGCCATTATCAGTACGGATTATGAATTTGTAAAATACCCCAACGCCCGTTACCAGCACGGAGAGGATGACTATGGGTATTATGATTACGACATTGAAAATGCGGACATCGAAGCTTACCTGCGTCCCACACATAACTTCCGGGCAGGTGCCGAATACCGCTTCAACAGCATCGCCAGCCTGCGGGCAGGCTATAGCTTCCGTGACAGCCCCTACCATGAAAGCCACAAAGCCAATAACCGCTTGCAGACAGTCTCTGCCGGCGTCGGACTGAATTTCGGCAGTTTCTACTGTGATGCCGCCTATTCTTATAAACATGCCAAGAATGAAACGATATACTATTCTTACATTGACCCTAATTATGAAGAAAATGACATTTACGCCACACCTGTTTCAAATAAATACCTGAGCCATGAAATCAGGTTGACATTTGGGATTCGTTTCTAAGTCAGCGAAAAAATATTAATTTTGCAGCCGGAAAAATAATGGAGTCCATGACAAAAAAATTCTATATTGAAACCTACGGCTGTCAAATGAATGTGGCAGACAGTGAAGTCGTAGCTGCCATTCTGGCAGCTAACGGCTTTGAACATGTAAAGGATAAAAATGAGGCAGATATCATCCTTGTCAATACCTGCTCTGTCCGGGAAAATGCAGAACAACGTGTCCGAGGGCGGGTTCAGGGGTTCTCTGAAATCAAGAAACATAATCCGCACTTATTGATTGGTGTCATGGGATGCATGGCAGAACGTTTAGGCGACCAACTTTTCACCCAAGAAAAAAATGTCAATATCATCGTAGGTCCTGATGCGTATA
The DNA here is from genome assembly GCA_019114285.1 of Candidatus Odoribacter faecigallinarum. Lineage (GTDB taxonomy): Bacteria > Bacteroidota > Bacteroidia > Bacteroidales > Marinifilaceae > Odoribacter > Odoribacter faecigallinarum. Next base: position 8,230 of record DXFT01000187.1, on the reverse strand, counting down.
TGGATTTGCCACAACTCATCCGAAAAGCAGAGCAGGAAGGCAAAGCTATAAATATAGAACTTTCCACAACAGAAACCTACAAAGACATCTGCCCATCCCGCATAGATGAAACCGCCATATCCGGATTCGTATCCATCATGCGAGGTTGCAACAACTTCTGCACTTACTGCATTGTCCCCTACACCCGGGGGCGTGAACGAAGCCGCAGCCCGCACAGCATACTTGCAGAGGTGCTGGATTTACACAGCCGGGGATACAAAGAAGTTACCCTTTTGGGGCAGAATGTCAATTCTTACCTCTACAAAGACAATCAGATAGAAGTCAATTTCCCCGCCCTATTGGAACGGGTCGCGACGGCAGTGCCAGACATGCGCATCCGCTTTGCCACCTCACATCCCAAAGACATGACCGATGACATCTTGGAAACCATTGCCAGACACCCCAACATCTGCAGAGCAATACACCTGCCCGTGCAATCAGGCAGCAATTCCGTATTAAAAGACATGAACCGGAAATACACGCGGGAATGGTATCTCGACCGCATTGCCGCCATACGCCGCATCATCCCGGATTGCGGTATATCCACGGATGTTTTTGTCGGCTTTCACAATGAAAGTGAAGAAGATTTCCAACAAACACTTGACTTGATGAAAGAAGTGGGATTTGACTTGGCATACATGTTCAAGTACTCTGAACGTCCTGGCACAAAAGCTTCCAAAACTTTACCGGACAACATTGACGAAGCCACCAAAGGCAGAAGGTTACAAAAATTAATTGAACTACAGACGGGATGGTCACTTGAAAGCAATCGCCGAGATATCGGAAAAACCTTTGAAGTTCTTGTAGAAGGCGTATCCAAAAAGAATCCGGACGAAATGCATGGCAGGAGCAGCCAAAACAAAGTCGTCGTTTTCCCTGCCAAAGACTTGTCCGCCGGCTCTTATGTCCAGGTAAAAATCAAAGATTGCACCTCAGCTACCCTTATTGGAGAAATTACCCCTGACCTGTAAACATTTGACAGATGGAACAATTCCGCAAACTACAAAACGAAGAACTGCACCGCATCAGCACGGCAGATTTCAAAACAGCACGCAAACTGCCCGTTGTTATCATTTTAGACAACATCCGCAGCCAAAATAATGTAGGCTCTGTATTCCGCACCTCCGACGCTTTCCGGGTAGAAAAAATCTACTTGTGCGGCATTACCTCCACCCCGGAAAACCGGGAAGTACATAAAACGGCATTAGGTGCCGAAGAGGCTGTCGAATGGGAATATTGCAAGGACACAATAGAAGTTGTCAACCGGCTAAAGGCTGAAGGCTACCACATCTACGCCATTGAACAGGCAGAACACTCTACCTCCTTGGAAAATTTTCAAACTGACCCGCAGAAAAAATATGCCTTCATTTTCGGCAATGAAGTCAAAGGCGTCCAACAAGAAGCCATCAACGCCTCGGAAAATTGCATCGAAATCCCACAATTCGGCACAAAGCATTCCTTTAATATTGCTGTTACGGTAGGGATTGTCCTCTGGCAAGCTGCCTTTCCCCTGTTGAAAGAATTGCAGCGATAGCAAATCATTCCCCTACCGCCCAAGACTATCGGTTCAGTTGCTGTACAATCCGGACGGTTTCCACAGCCTCCTTCACGTCGTGTACTCGCAAAATATTCGCCCCTTTCAGCAAAGCTATCGTATTCAACACCGTCGTGCCGTTCAACGCATCCTGTGCCGTTCCACCCAGCAACTTATAAATCATTGTTTTCCGCGATATACCAACCAACAACGGATAACCCAAGTCTTGATATGTATCCATCCCCGACATCAATTCGTAATTATGTACCAAGGTCTTGCCAAAACCGAAACCGGGGTCCAGAATGATATTGTCAAAGCCCTTCGCATTCAACACGGCAATGCGCTCCGTTAAAAACTGCCGCACCTCCCGCACAACATCCTCATAAACCGGGTTCTGTTGCATCGTCTGAGGCGTACCCTGAATGTGCATCATGATATAAGGCACTCCTGTTTCCGCCACAAAATCGAACATATTTTCATCTAACGTACCGCCTGAAATATCATTGACAATGACCTCCCCCAAACAACTGACAATCTCCCGGGCTACTCCGGCACGGAAAGTATCAATAGAAACAGGCAGGTTCGGATAATATTTCCGCACCAACTCGACAGCCCACGAGAGCCGTCCCAGCTCCTCCTGCTCATCTACAAAAGCCGCTCCGGGGCGTGTGGAATACGCCCCCACGTCAATAATGCCAGCGCCCTCCTCCACAATCTGGTTAATCCGTCGGATAACAGCCGTTTCAGTCGTATATTTACCGCCGTCGTAAAAGGAATCGGGAGTAACATTCAGGATTCCCATGACAACGGGTGTGCTCAAATCAAGAGGTAATTTATTCAAAGTTATTGTTTTCATATTCCACTTTTTTCTATTGCTTTTTTTGCATAAATTTGTGGCTTCAAAGTTACAACTAGTTTTTTAAAAGTTATGCCAGATACAGCACAGGAATACGACAAAATTGTCGAAGTCTGCCGGGATATTTTTCTGAAAAAGATGCAGGATTACGGAATGGCATGGCGTATTTTACGTCCTTCTTCCATTACCGACCAAATATTTATCAAAGCCAACCGCATCCGCAGCATTGAAGAAAAAGGCGAATGTAAGGTCAATGAAGGCATTGTGCCTGAATTTATTGGTATTATCAATTACTCCATCATGGGGCTTATCCAATTGGAATTAGGGCGCGGCGAAGACAAACCGGAAGACCGGGAAAGCATCACAACGCTATATAACCACTATTTTCAACAAGCAAAGGCATTAATGCTTGATAAAAACCACGACTACGGCGAAGCGTGGCGAGACATGCGTATCAGTTCATATACTGACCTGATTCTGATGAAAATCATGCGCACCAAGCAAATTGAAGATAACCACGGTGCCACCTTGGTTTCCGAAGGCATAGACGCTAATTACAATGACATGATTAATTACGCGGTATTTGCCCTTATCAGGCTCACCCTTGAAAACCAACAGCCTGCTGTATGAAACTGCTAAGAAATATTTGCCGGATATTGGTAGGGGCTGTATTCATCTGCTCCGGCTTCGTCAAAGGCGTTGACCCTTGGGGTTCTGCCTACAAATTCATTGACTATTTCAATGCCTTCCATTTAAGCATCTTAAATCCGGCAGCCTTGTCTTTCTCCTTCTTGCTATCTCTTTTCGAATTTACAGTAGGCATCTGCCTTTTTCTGAATATCAAGACGAAGTGGGCTGCATGGGGAGCTTTGCTTTTCATGGTCATTTTCACTCCGCTCACCCTCGTTTTAGCAATAACCAATCCCGTCAGTGATTGCGGATGCTTTGGCGATGCCTTCATACTGACCAATTGGCAAACCTTTTGGAAAAATATAATACTGCTTATATTAGTCCTGCTACTTTTCCGGCAAAGGAAGCAATTTGTTCCCCTTTTCAACTTTCTGGAACAGACTGTTATTGTCATTATTGCCATTTGTTTGATGCTCGGCATCGAAGCCCATAGTTACCGCCACTTACCCATATTGGACTTCCGTCCCTATGCCATCGGCACCCACCTCTCTGAAAACATGGGTTCTACCACAAATACCCAACAAGAAGAATATATACTCACACTGCTATACAAAAACAAAAAGACAGGTGACATCCAAGAATTTACAGAGCAAGACTACCCTTGGCAAGACACGCTCAACTGGGAATTTGTCAGTTCTTCTGAAAAACTTCTCCAGGAAGGTTCAGAAGCTCCCATTCACGATTTTATCATTGAGCATCCCCTGCGTGGAGATATCACACAGGACATCCTGCAAGACCCAGGCTATACTTTTTTGGCTGTATCCTACAACCTTGACCGGGCAAATCCTTCCCGGCAAGACAAAATCAACGAACTTGCCGGTTATGTACAAGGCAAGGGCTATCGCTTTTACGGACTGACCTCCTCCCTACCTGGGGAAATTCGCGAATATTCAGAAAAGCACAAAGTTAATTATACCTTTTGTACCACTGATGAAATTCAACTGAAAACCATGATACGCTCTAACCCCGGCATTATACTCCTACACCAAGGCACAGTCATTGCCAAATGGGGTTATAGGGATATTCCTGACATCAATGATATTAAAAACAAAGACCTTGCAGCCTACTGCATCACCGGGCAACAAAAACAAAGCGACCGTTACATGCTTTATGCGCTTATATTGCTATGCACCAGTTGCCTGGGCGGGTATTGTGCAAGGAAATACTGGAAACAACGCCGCAAAGAATATTAACATTTAAAATATTAACTATGAGAAAAAAAATTGTTGCCGGAAATTGGAAAATGAACAAAAGCCTTCAAGAAGGCATTGAATTGGCAAAAGAAGTAAACAACCGGGTCAAAGCATTGGCACCTTCCCAAACTTTGATTATCTTAGGTACTCCCTTTATTCACCTCAGCGAAGTCAATAAAATTGCAGACTCTGTTGCCATCTCTGCACAAAATTGTGCAACAGAAGTTTCCGGAGCCTATACCGGAGAAGTTTCCGCTGCCATGATTGCTTCCACAGGCTGCCAATATGTCATTCTGGGGCACTCTGAACGAAGAAGTTATTATGGAGAGACCGACGAGATATTGCAGAAAAAGGTAATGCGTGCCCTCGAGAACAACCTTGATATCATCTTCTGCGTAGGCGAAGTATTGGCTGACCGGGAAGCCGGCAAACATTTCGATATTGTCAAGTCGCAATTGGAAAACGGGCTGTTCAACCTCAGTGCAGAACAATTCACCCACATCATCATTGCCTATGAACCGGTATGGGCAATCGGCACCGGCAAAACGGCAACCTCTGCCCAGGCTGAAGAAATGCATCAATTCATCCGCGCAACCATTGCGTCCCGCTATGGAGAAAAAACGGCAGACGACACCTCTATCCTTTACGGAGGAAGCTGCAATGCCAAAAATGCCGATGAACTCTTTTCGCAACCCAATGTTGACGGAGGTCTCATTGGAGGCGCATCTCTCAAAGCCGATGACTTCCTTGCCATCATCAATGCCCGTCAAAAACATTAAAACACCAAGGGGCTGTCCGACTTTTTAGACAGCCCCTTAATCTTTCCTTTATCTTCCGGCTATCAAACATGTTTTTGCAACAAATGATTCCGGTCCACGCCATAAGCCGGCATGAAATCGAACAAATTTATTTGAATGGACACTCTTCCTTGCCCGACATCCAAAAGCCATAAAATGAACGGGAAAGAGATTTTCTGGAAAAGGAAAGTGGAAACGTTTGTTATTTGCAGAGTTATGATTATTTTTGTCTCCGCACAAATACATAACGCATAAGAGTGTATCAAACAAAGAATAATAAAGAATATGAATTACGACTTAATTGTTATCGGAAGTGGTCCTGGAGGATATGTAGCCGCCATCAGGGGGGCGCAGTTAGGATTCAGTGTAGCCGTTGTTGAACGGGCAGAACTGGGGGGCATTTGCCTGAATTGGGGGTGCATCCCAACAAAATCCCTATTGAAATCGGCACAAGTGTTGGAATATGCCCAACATGCCGAGGCATACGGTATCCAAATTGCCGGGGCAGAAGCGGACTTCAATGCCGTGATTGCCCGCAGCCGTGGCGTAGCTGACAAAATGAGCAAAGGCATCCAATATCTTTTCAAGAAAAACAATATCACTGTCATTGCCGGCACGGGCAAGCTGGCAGCCGGGAAACAAGTGGAGGTGACAGACGCAGAAGGCAACAAAACGCTGTATGAAGCCAAGCACATTATCCTCGCAACAGGGGCGCGTTCACGCGTATTGCCTGCCATCCCGCAGGACGGGAAGCGCATCATCGGCTACCGGGAGGCACTGACATTGGACCACCGCCCGGAAAGCATGCTGGTGGTTGGGTCCGGAGCCATCGGCTCAGAATTGGCATGGTTCTACAATGCCATGGGCACGAAAGTGACATTGGTGGAATTTATGCCCAATATTTTGCCGGTGGAGGACGAGGAAGTATCCAAACAAATCGGACGTTCGTTCAAGAAAGCCGGCATCAATGTCTTAGTGAAATCCACGGTGGAAAGCATTGACACGGAAGGTGAACTTTTGCATGTGAACGTGCGGAACAAGAAAGGAGAGCTTGAGGTGCATGAGGCAGAAATTGTACTGTCCGCCGTGGGGATTGCCCCGAATGTGGAAGGTATCGGATTGGAAGAGCTTGGCATCGAAATGGAACGGGGCAAAGTGAAGGTGGACGATTACTACCGCACCAATGTGGAAGGCATTTACGCCATCGGCGACATCGTACACGGACAGGCACTGGCACACGTGGCATCAGCGGAAGCAATCTGCTGTGTAGAAAAAATGGCAGGGCTGAATCCGGAACCCATCCGGTATGACAACATCCCTGGTTGCACATACACGACACCGGAAGTGGCATCCGTCGGGCTGACAGAAGCCAAAGCCTTAGAAGCCGGCTATGAATTAAAAGTAGGCAAATTCCCATTCACCGCATCTGGAAAGGCAAGTGCAGCCGGAGCCAATGAAGGTTTTGTAAAACTCATTTTCAATGCCCGGGATGGCAAATTGCTGGGAGCACACCTGGTTGGAGCCAACGTGACAGAAATGATTGCCGAATTAGTCGTTGCCCGTCAAAAAGGACTTACGGCACACGACTTGATAAAGACAGTCCATCCCCACCCGACCATGAGCGAGGCTGTCATGGAAGCTGCTTCTGCCGCCTACAATGAAGCCGTACACATTTGAGAAAAGAACCGATTTATTGAACATAAAAACCTGATTGAATGAAAAGAAGTTTATTAAGTACCGCTTTGCTCCTTGCCTGCACAGGAGTATTCGCACAAAGCATCACGGAAAAAGATTTGCAGGAAATACAGGGCAGTTTTCAAAAAGATGCCTCCACGAAAGCCATCCAAAACATCCTGACCACGGATGCAAACATCAAGGCAAATGCCCTGAACCGGGAATTGCAAGGGAAAATTGACCATTACTTTAAATACCGGGTGGATGTGAAGGGCATTACAGACCAACAACAATCCGGACGTTGTTGGATGTTCACGTCCATGAACGTGTTACGCCCGTCGGTAATGAAAAAATACAACATCAGCCAATTTGACTTTTCCCACAATTACCTGTATTTCTGGGACATTTTTGAAAAATCCAACCTGTTCTTAGAAAATATCATCAGCACGGCAGACCAAGACATGGGTGACCGCACGGTGACGGAATATTTCAAAAACCCGGTAGGCGACGGAGGGGTATGGAATCTCTATTACAATGCAGCCAAGAAATATGGCGTTGTTCCCCAGGAAGTAATGCCGGAAACTGCACATTCCAACAACACGTCCCAACTGCTTGGTGTGGTAAACGAGAAGTTGCGCATGGGAGGCTACACACTCCGCGAAATGGCAGCAGAAGGCAAGAAAATCAAAGAACTAAGAGCTGAAAAGAACAACATATTGAAAGATGTTTACCGTATTCTTGCTCTTTGTTTAGGCGAACCGCCACACCAGTTTACCTGGAGATATAAAACCATTGACGGGGAAATCAAAGCCTTGACAAATTATACGCCGAAACAATTCTATGAAGAAATCACTCCCGAAGACTTCAATCCGGAAAATTACATCATGGTTATGAATGACCCGACCCGGGAGTATTACAAAATTTATGAAATCCAAAATTACCGCAATACCATTGAGGGTATTAACTGGATTTACCTCAACCTGCCGAACGAAGACATCAAGGCAGCCGCCCTTGCTTCTATCAAAAACAATGAGGCATTATACGCGTCCTGCGATGTAGGCAAACAATTCAACAGCAAGGAAGGCATTCTCGACCCCTCCATGTATGACTACGAATCCCTATTGGGCGTAAAGCTCCACATGGATAAAAAAGCCCGCATCCTCACCCGCCAGAGCGGTTCGGCACATGCCATGACCCTCATTGGCTGTGACACCGATGAAAATGACAAACCGGTGAAATGGGAATTTGAAAACAGCTGGGGACCTGCCGCCGGGCACAACGGTTACCTCACATTCACGGACGAATGGTTCGACGAATACATGTTCCGCATTGTCATCAAGAAACAATATCTGAACGAAAAAGCGCTTGAAGCCCTCAAAGGCAAACCGGTGCAACTCCCCGTATGGGATTACATGTATTAATTAAAAAATGGCGGGCAGACATACCC
>DXFT01000186.1 GCA_019114285.1 Candidatus Odoribacter faecigallinarum | reverse complement strand
AGATGTGTATAAGAGACAGGTTCCTTCGTCCCCTTGGTTGCTTGCCGTTCCCTTAGGGGTTGGTCTATGGATGCTTCGACCTTCCCCCGCATCTCCTCTGCAGCTCGTTCGGTGCTACTCGGACGAGCAGTGGGGAATCACCGAAGGAAGGGCGGCGGAGGTATAGGGGAACCGGGGGGAGGGAAGCGGTTGGGTGGGGGTTATTTGATTTTGATGACGGTGAAGGGCGTTTCCTTGCTGGCGTCAAGCGGGCGGGCAAGGTATTTTACCCGGCTGAAATCAATGGTCTTGAGGTCGATGCAACGGATGTTGCTGTCGTGCATGGTGCGGTAATAAATTACCCGGTTTGCCATGTCTGTAGCGGAAGTCCATTGGGTGGCGCTGGGAATGTCGGCGGGAGTTTCACCGGCTTTGGTCTCAATGCCGATGGGGATGTCGAAGTTGTTCAGGATGTGGAAGCACTGGGCGACTGTTTCCGTTGCCGTGGGGGCTTGGGGAGTGGTAGCCTGGTAGAAAGCGGCACGCACGAAGCGCGAAGGCGGAGTGACGTCTCCCGGGATGCCGAGGAATCCGCTGCCTGCCCCGAAGGAGGCAAGGCTCAGGCTGCCCAATTGTTGGGCGGGTGCCGTTCCCGGATAGAGGTTGACGTAGTTGTTCAGGTTGGTCAGTTGCCATTGGAAGTCCGGCGAGTTGGTGAGCACGCCGAGCGTGTTTTCATAAAAGATGGTCTTCCCGTCGATGATTTCCAGTACGAGCTGCCTGCCGGAGGGGTCGGTGAACCGCCAGTGGACGGTGGAGGCACGCGGGTCAACGCCCACGACATGGACATTGGCGATGGCTTGTTTTACTTCCTCGACGTTCTGGCAGGAGCCGAGAATCCATGATACCAGTTGCAGGTCGGCAATGCTCGATGCCCGGTCGGAGGGGTTGAAGTCTTCGTATTTTCCGTAGTGCGGGAAATAGAACAGTCCGGCGGAGAGCCCTTTTTCATTCAGCCCTTCGGCGACAAATTCCTTTTGTTCGACAGCCAGCCCGACATAGCCGTATTGCGCCGTGAAAGCCATGCCTTTTCCGCCGTCCGGGGTGAGGGACTGCTGGGCGTAGCCGCGCGGGACGACAACGTATTGGCTGTTCAGGTCGCTGCCTCCCCATTCTATGGTGCGGGCAACAATGTTGGTGCCGTCTTTGGCTTTCAGGGTGATGCCCGTGCAGGCGTCTGCTGCCGGGGGGAGGAGGGTTGCCAGGGCGAGGGTGGCAAGTAAGATAAATGCTGTTGTTTTCATATTTTTCATGTTTTATGTGTATTCGTTATTGGCAAAGGTACGTCATTTTTCGTTCATACGGTTGTGGAAACCGGGAAATATGGTTCCTTTTCTTTTTTGTTTCCGGTTAAAATGTAATCATATCGGCAATTTTTCTTCACAGAATCGTAACATCTTCGGGATAGTTTTGCGGCGTAAATGAAAAGTGTTATGAAAAGAAGGTTTTATTATTGGTTTTTGCTGTTGGCGGTGTGCTTGTTTGTACAATGCCAGCAGGCGCCGGAGACGAAGACGGCAAAATATGTGTTTTATTTTATTGGGGACGGCATGGGGGTCAACCACGTGAACGGGACGGAAATGTTCCTGGCGGAACAGGAGGGGAGGATTGGCGTGAAGCCTTTGAACTTTACGCAATTCCCGGTGGAGAACCTGATGACCACTTATTCCCGTTACAATGCGATAACCTGTTCCTCGGCAGCGGGGACGGCGATGGCGTGCGGTGAAAAGACGCGCAACGGTATCCTTGGCATGGACAGCCTGCATCAAGAGCCTTTGTACAGTGTGGCAGTGAAAGCCAAAGCGGCAGGCAGGAGGGTGGGTATCATGACCACTGTCAGTATTGACCATGCCACGCCGGGGGCTTTTTATGCCCACCAGCCGGACCGGGAGATGTATTATGAGATTGCCACGGATATGGCAAAGACCGGTTTTGACCTGTATGCCGGTGCCGGTTTCCTGGAGCCGGAAAGCACGCGCCAGCCGGGGGCTCCTTCCATCTATGACGTGTTGCAGGACAGCGGTTATGTGTTGCTCCGCCATCCGCAGGACTTGGCAGGCAAGTCTGCCGGCACAGACCGGGTGGTCTGGCTGCAGGCGGAAGGGGAAGTACCGGATGCCCTGCCTTACCAGATAGACCGTACCGGCGGGAGCATGACCCTGGCACAGATGACGGCGAATGCCATTGATTTCCTGGGCAAAGACGGCAAAGGTTTCTTCCTCATGGCAGAGGGGGGCAAGATTGATTGGGCTGCCCATAACAATGATGCGGCTACCGTGTTCCAGGAAGTGATGGATTTCTCGGCTGCCGTGCAGGAAGCCATTGACTTTTACCATCAGCATCCGGATGAAACATTGATTATTGTCACGGCTGACCATGAGACCGGAGGTTTGTCCTTGGGCAACGGGGAGACGGAAATTCATTTGAAGCTCTTGGAAAACCAGAAGGCTTCCATGGAGGTGATGACGGCTGAGGTGCTGAAACTCCGGAAGGAGAAGGGCAACCGCGCGCCGTGGGCGGATGTGCAGGCGCTCTTGAAGAAATATATGGGATTTTGGGATACGGTGGCCCTCACGCCGGAACAAGAAAAGGAATTGCGTGCCGTGTATGCCCGCACGTTTGACGGCAGCGAGGTGGAACTGGAGCAAAGCCTTTATTCTGCCAACGAACCCATCATTGCCAAGGCAGTGGAAATATTGGACGACCTCGCGATGGTGTCCTGGGCGAGCGGGGAGCATTCGGCATCCCTTGTGCCGGTGTATGTGCTGGGTGCCGGGTCTGAATATTTTACAGGCAAACTGGACAATACCGACTTGCCTGCCCTTATCAGCAAGGCTGCCGGGTATTAAAAAGACTTTCGGCAACGCATCCGCGTTGCCGAAAATAATTTATCCCTCCTGCATTTTTATCAATTCATCGAGATGTGTCCTGTCGTTCCAAAGGCGGGGCACTTTATGTTGTCCTCCTAATTTCCCTTTGGATTTGAGCCAGTCGTTGAATAATCCCGGACGGGCAAGCCGCAGGTGCAGCCGTTCGAGGGAAAGCATGCGCTTGGCTTCGTAGTCGGAATTCAGCCTTTGCAATTGGCTGTCGAGCAGGCCGGCGAAGGCTTCCGGGTCGGCAGGGGGCGTTTTGAACTCCACGAGCCACTCGTGCGCCCCGCGTTTTCCCTCCTCCATGAAGATGGGGGCTGCCGTGAATTCATATACTTCCGCGCCTGTTTCCCGGCAGGCGTAATTCAAGGCTTCCGTGGCGTTGTCGATGATGACTTCTTCCCCGAAGGCGTTGATGAACAGTTTGGTGCGTCCCGTTATCTTGAATTTGTAGGGCTTCAGGGAGGTGAATTGGATGGTGTCCCCTATCATGTATCTCCACAGCCCGCTGTTGGTCGTGATAATCAGGGCATAGTTCACCCCTTTCTCCACTTCCTCCAACAGGAGGGTGCGGGGGTGTGCCTTGCCCAGTTCGCTGGTGGGCATGAATTCGTAATACACGCCGTAGTCCAGCATCAACAGCATGGACGTGTCCGCCGGGTCATCCTGCAAACCGAAGAACCCTTCCGAAGCGTTGTATGTCTCCATGTACTTCATCTTCGGATTGGGCAGCAGGCGGCGGTATTGTTCCCGGTAGGGGGTGAAACTGATACCTCCGTGGATGAACAGTTCCAGATTGGGCCATACTTCATACAGGTTGCTTTTCCCGGTCTTTTCCAGAATCTTATTGATGACGGTCAGGAACCACGACGGCACGCCTGCCAGGCAACGCACGTCTTCCTTGATGGTCGTTTCGCATATCTTTTCGATTTTTTCGTCCCAATTGGGCATCAGCATGATGGATGAATCCGGTGTCTTCATCCGGTTAGCCCAGAAAGGCGTGTTTGAAATCATGATGGCGGACAGGTCGCCGTAGCGGCAGTTGCTATTGGTCTTGCTGACCTCGCTGCTGCCTCCCAGTGCCAGGGTCTTGCCACTGAAGGTTCCGGAGTCGGGATACAGGTGGTTGAATACGGCGATGGCATCCCGTCCTCCCCGGAAATGGCATTCCTCCAGGCCGCTTGGGCTGACCGGGATGAACTTGCTCTTGGCGTCCGTCGTGCCGGAGGATTTGGCAAACCACCTCACTTCCTCGTGCCACAGCAGGTTGTTTTCCCCCTCCATCATCCGTTTGACATAGCCGGCGATGTCCTCATAATGGACCACGGGCAGCCGTTCCCGGTACTGTTCTGTAGTCAAAATGGAGGCGAAGTCGTATTTTTTCCCGTATTCCGTTCCTGCCGCCTGTGCCAGCAATTCCTGCAGGCATTGCCGTTGCGTGTGCAAAGGTTCGGCTTTGAAACGCTCGATTTGCGCTAACCGCTTTTGCGAGAATAAACTCAATACTGTATTGATAATAGCCATAATGTTGAATATGCTTATCGGTTAATCATTGAAATTCAGAGTCAATTGTTCTTCCAAGAGGTGGAAGGTACGCCGGTGGTAAGGCGTGATGCCATGCCCGGCAATCGCCTGCCGGTGGTCGCGGGTCGGGTAGCCCTTGTTCTTTGCCCAATGGTAGGCAGGGTATTCCGCCTCCAATTGCCGCATGTATTCGTCCCGGTGGGTCTTGGCGAGGATGGACGCCGCCGCGATGGACATGTATTTTCCGTCCCCTTTCACGATGCAGGCGTAGGGAGTTTCCCCGTATGGGCGGAAGCGGTTGCCGTCCACGATGATATATTCCGGGCGCACCTTTAGCGCGTCCAGCGCGCGGTGCATGGCAAGGATGGAGGCGTTCAGGATATTCACTTCGTCGATTTCCCGGTTGTCCACGAAAGCGACTGCCCACGCCGTAGCCTCCCGTTCGATGACCGGGCGTAGCGATTCCCGTTGCCTCTCCGTGAGTTGCTTTGAATCATTCAGCAGTTCGTTCCGGAACCCTTCGGGCAGGATTACCGCCGCCGCCACGACAGGTCCGGCAAGGCAGCCCCGTCCTGCCTCGTCGCAGCCGGCTTCGTTCGGGATGGTCGTATATTTTAATTCCAGCATCGTTTTTCGTTAGGATATATTTCCAAAATTACTGTATCTTTGCAAAGATAACAAATTTCAATTACCATTATTCCATTTGCAATTAAATTATGTGGTCAAAAAATGAGGCAAAAGAATTACGGGAAAACTTTTGGAATGGTTTCAAACGCTATTGTGCTCAGCACCATATCTATCGGAAATGGGTGCTGACCGGTGTCAAAATCCGCTCCACTCAGTTAAAATTTTATGCTGATGAGGAGAAAGCCCTCGTGCTTTTCCAGATAGACCATAAGAATGACTTCCGCCGTTACGAGGTCTATGAATGCTTCCAGTCCTACCGGAAACTGATGGCAGCGGATTGCGGCGATGACCTGCAATGGTGCGAGGACTATACTGGCATAGGCGACCGTCCCGTGAGCGCCATTTACTTTGAGTTGCCCGGCGTGAATCTTTACCGCTCGGAGGACTGGGACAAGATTTATGCTTTCTTTGCCGGGAAGATGCCCCTCCTCGAGGAAGCCTATTGGGAATACCGTGATTTGATAACCGAGCGGTTGAAAGCTGTTCGGTGACTTGCCCCTCCTCTGCGGAGAATGGCGGGGATGTCTCCCCTCTTCAACCCTCGGGCAGGCGCAAGGAAACCCTGCGCTTTTTCCCGGATAATTT
>DXFT01000185.1 GCA_019114285.1 Candidatus Odoribacter faecigallinarum | reverse complement strand
AAAAGAGTAGTTGGTATTTTCCGAACCGCCTGTGATGCCGACATTATAGGCATGGGTGAGGGCATTTTTGTTTTGCGTCTCCCGTACCCAATCGGTATCCGCCTTGCCGAAATAATCTTCGTTGATGCCATTGTAGTCAAAACCGATTACCGTCATCATATAAGGGTCTTCGGGGTCGTAGATGGGTGTTACGCCCAAATTGACGTAAGGCATCATCATCATTTCTGACGTCATTTCGTCCATAAAACCGGGCATGTAAGCAATTGTATTTGCATCAAGTTGTCCGGCTTCGACGGCTTGGAGTGTTCCTCGAATCAATTGGTCTTGTAAATCGATAAATTCGCTCCGGTTAAGCGGTTTGTACTTCTTGACTGGGTTGGCGACAGACAGCGTATAACCGGCATGGATGCGCATTTTCTGATTGCGCTGCCCGTTGGTCGTGTTGATGATGACCACGCCGTTGGCGCCCCGTGACCCATAGATGGATGTGGCGGCGGCGTCTTTCAGCACATCAATGCTTTTGATGTCATTGGGGGAAATGGTCAGCAAGGGGTTCATGCCATCAGCATCTTTGTTCAGGAAGAAAGGTACACCGTCAATCACGTACAACGGTTCGTTGGTACTTCCTGATACTGGCGATGTGATGCCCCGAACGTTGATGGTAGCGGCAGCTCCCGGTTTGCCGGAACTTTGCTGCACCAATACGCCTTTCATCGCCCCGCCCAGCATGTTATCCACCGTGACAGCGCCGTTGCTGAATTTTTCCATGTCCTCAGCCGTGACGGAAGTCACCGAACTTGTCACGTCGCGTTTTGATTTGGTTCCGTAACCGATGACCACTACATCTTGCAGTTGCACTTTGTCTTCCACCAATACCACGTCATGCTGTCTGTCTTGCATGGCATCAAAAGTGTAAGTGGCTTTTTGCATCCCTACAAAACTGTAAATGATTTCTACGCGGGTGCCTTGGGGAATGGACAACTGGTAATTGCCGTCAATGTCAGTGACAGTTCCTTGTCCTGTGGTGCCGATGACTACTGTCACGCCTGGTAGCGGAATCCCTTTGTGGTCTTTTACCGTTCCGCTCAATTTTACCATCTCCACTTGCCGTTGTGGGGTGGCAGGGCGGAGGGTGATGTAGATGACATTGCTTTCAAAAGATGCCTGGCAGGGAGTGTCACGGAAAATCTCTTCCAGCAACTTCTCCACGCTTTGGTTTTCCACGGAGATGTCCAAGGGACGGATGGCTTGGATGTCTTTTTCATTGTACACGAAGCGTAGCCCCGTTTGCTTCCATATCTCTTGGAAGAGCGTGTTTACATCGCATTGCTTCAAATCCAGCGATACGGTCTGTTGTTGTGAGTAACCTGTTGCATGGGCGCCCCATACGAAAGCCAGCATGCAAATGAAAAATAATTTCATGGCTTTGTGAATTAGATTGCAATTCATAAATTTGTGTTTTAAATGGTTTGACATGGGATGTCCCGGCGTCTTGCCATTGCCGGAATATCCTTTTTCTTGCTACCGGGAATGCGCCACATTCCCGGTTTTATTGTGACATTATTTCTTTTCGTTGACAACTACGGTCCTGCCTTGCACGGAAAACCGGGCAGACGAGATTTTTTCAAAATGCCTGAATAGTTCCCGGGCATCTTTGTCCCGTTCCAACATGCCTGACAGGCGGATGCTTTTCAGCCCTTCATTGGAAAAGAAGACATCAATGTCATACCACCTGCCCAATTGCTCCATGATGTCCTCCAGCGATTCGTTCTGGAACATGAATATCCCGTCCTTCCAGGCGATATAGGGCAGGATGTTCACTTGCTCTATTGACACCTTCTTGTCTCCCAGGTTGATAGCTGCCTTCTGCGACGGGGCGAGCATCGTCTCCTTGCTGTTGTACCGGATGCCGATGCGCCCGCTGACCAATACTGTTTCTATCCGTCCTTTTTCTTGGGTACTGATGTTGAACTCGGTTCCGTACACCCGGGTTTCCATTTCGCCGACTTGCACGATAAAGGGCATTGTGCTGTCTGTTGCCACTTGGAAATAAGCTTCCCCCTTCAGCGCTACGCGCCTTTCTTTTCCCGTAAAGGTCGCCGGATAACGTAATTCGCTTTCTGCATTGAGCCATACCTTTGTCCCGTCTGCCAGCGCCAATTGGAACTCTCCTCCGCGTGGCACCTCCAAGCGGTTATACACTTTTTTCCCCTCCGTCTTGTCCGTGGCTTGGTAATCCAATCTGCCGTGCCCGTCTGCCAAAAGCTGTGCGCCGTTCTGTTCTTCAATATGCCTGGCTTCCGTATTGAGGTTTACTGCCCGTCCGTCCGACAAATGCAGGATGGCGTGAGCTTTGCCCGGTAACAGCCTGTTCGTTGCCAACTGGTCTGAATGGCTGTTGCTCTGCCCGCCGATGAAAAAGAAAGCATACCCGAGGCAGATAACCAATGCGATGCCTGCTGCCACTCCTGTTAATATCCGTAATCTTCTCCGCCGTCCTTGCCATTGTACGAGCCGCTTCCGGAAATCGGCATAGTCGCTTTGCACGGCACGTTCCTGTATGCTCCGTTTCACTAACTCGTGGAACCGCTGCAAGTCCTCGAACTGCTTCCTGTTTTTGCTGCTCTCCGCCAACCATCTTTCCACAACTTGTTTTTCCCCTTCTTCGCATTCCCTCAACAGGTAACGGAGTAATAAAGCATCTATGTCTTCTTGGTTTAACATATATGGGCTTGTTTTACGTTTGTAATTTCATCCTTTTGATATAATACGGGAAAGTCCATTGAATCATTGAATGCTCTGCCGATTTTTTTTCAAAAAATCAATGGAAAAGGGTGAAGTGTGTTGAAATAGAATGTGTTGTAATAGATGCTTCCGTTTATTTTTTTTGCCTTGACCGCAGAAAAATAAATAATTCTGCCTGGAAACCGGCGCAATTTTTACGAATGCGCTTGAGGGCGTTGACCAAGAGGGTATTGACGGTAGAGACCGATATGCCCAGGCGGGCGGCAGTCTCTTTATAGGAAAGCCCCTCCGTATATACACATTCCATGACAGTACGGCTCCGTTCGGGAAGGGCGGCGACTTCCTTGCTAATGCGGGCGAGCATTTCCTCTTCGCCCGTGTCATACTCTTCCCATTTCCGGTCAAAGTCGCAGATATCGCTGGCATTCCGGAGCGGGTCTTTTTTCTCTAAACGGTCTAAGGAAAGATTGCGTACCGAGGTGTATAGGAAAGATTTCAAAGTTTGCGCTTGCAACACCTGTTCCTTCCGTCGCTCCCAGATTTTAATGAAAAACGTTTGCACCACATCCTCGGCATGCATCACGTTGTTCATAAAACCGGCAGACCAGACAACCAAGGGTTTATAGTATTTTTCAAACAAATACTCCATCCCCCTTTCCTCCCCGGCAGAGAGGAGCGAACATATCATCTGGTCTGTGATTTGCATGTCAGTCCAATGGCTTAATGGGAGGTTACCGGAATCTTTTCCACCCGCCGCTGGTGTCTTCCTCCCTCAAATTCCGTGGTCAGGAACCGTTCTACAATGTCCTGGGCGTCTTCGTAAGAAATGAAGCGTGCCGGCAGGCAGCACACATTGGCGTTATTATGCAGGCGAGCTAACCAAGCGATTTCCACCGACCAGCACAATGCTCCCCGGATACCTTGGTGCTTGTTCACTGTCATGCACACGCCGTTGCCGCTACCGCAAAGCGCGATGCCCCTGTCAAACTCTCCGGCTTCGACGGCAGCCGCCATCGGATGGACAGTGTCCGGGTAATCCATGCTTTCCGCAGAATGTGTTCCAAAGTCCTTGACCTCATACCCTTGGGTGCGGAGATACTCCACTAATTTTTCTTTGTATTCGTAACCGGCATGGTCACAAGCAATTGCTATTTTCATGGTCTGGTATTTAAGCAAATCATTTATTTCAATACCGCAAAATTAACTTTTTCTTTGCATAACTGTTACCTTCGGACTGTTTTTATGCAAAAAAAACTTGCTATCCTCGAAGGGGCTTTCTCCCTGCTCATCATCCTCTCTAACTTTTTTTCTTATAAAAGTATTATTTTAGATATAAATTAGAGTTATCATCTTCGTTTCTTATTCGATTTTTGTTCGATTTATATTCGATTAAAATTGAAGAAATATCGAATAATATTCAAATAAAAAACGGCTATCTTTATTTAGATATTTATTGTAAATAAAATTTGTATTACTTATAAATATAGCATATCCTGTGTGAATATCCAGTGTATCTCTGATTTAATTGAAAAATATTACAAATGCTTAAGATCGAAGGATGGAACTGTAGTTAATAAATATATAGGTGAGGAGGGAGGATTGATACGAGGGAAAAATTGTTTTTTTCTTTTTTTTGTTTTATCTTAGAGGCGATAATAAGATGTATCACTAACTACTGAATCTATGAGAAGAATATTTTTGTTTTTATGGAATTTGCTTGTTGTTGCGACATCGGTTTGTGCCCAGGATTTTGACCCCGGAACCCAGGCAAAAGGGTATTTGTCGCGAAAGAATGTGACCGTTGATTATGCTACCGGGATTTTCCATTATCGGATTCCTCTGTTTACGATAGAGCAAGGGAGTGTAATATTACCGGTTTCATTGGATTATGCAGGGGTTGGAGTAAAAAGCAATACCCATTCCGGTCTTGTCGGTTATAATTGGACATTGAACACGGGAGGGGTAGTCACGCGTACAATACGGGGAGGTATTGCTGATGAGGACCGTTTGAACGGTTTTTTGGTAACAGAAAAAGATTCCGTTTCTTTATGGAATGATGTTGTTGCCGTGAACAAGCGGGAACGTGATGGGGAGTGTGATATTT
>DXFT01000184.1 GCA_019114285.1 Candidatus Odoribacter faecigallinarum | reverse complement strand
GGCAAAGCCCGCACACGCACGTTGAGCTGTTTCTCAAGCTGCTGAAGCGAAGTCTTATTATATTGAAACTGAATAGCCATACCGCATGCTCTATTTTATGTCCTGACCATATTCATTGACAATTTCCTCCTTGATTCCCAATTCCGAACGATTAAAATATTTCCCAAACAATTTCCAAGCCGTATCCAACATGCGCCCAATGTCCATGTTCACATCAATAGCCAGCAAATCATTGGAATAATCTTTGGCAAACTCCAATGTGCGCCGGTCATAATCCGTCAATTCAAAACCGTTCTCCAATTTTGTACGGGCATTGGCAGCATCCGCATACAAACGGACAGCGGCATTCATCACTTGCGCATGGTCTTTGCGCGTCCGCTTGCCGATGACCAATTGCTTCAAACGCGACAAACTCCGGAAGGGGTCCACAATCACTTTGCCTATTTCTGTATCTTTCCGCAGGAACAATTGCCCCTCGGTGATGTATCCCGTATTATCCGGAATGGCATGGGTAATGTCACCACCGGAAAGCGTGGTCACGGCGATGATGGTAATGGAACCGCCGGAGGGGAATTGCACCGCCTTCTCATAGATTTTCGCCAAGTCGGAATAAAGGGAGCCCGGCATGGAATCCTTGGAAGGGATTTGGTCCATCCGGTTGGAAACAATGCTTAACGCATCCGCATAAAGCGTCATGTCGGTCAGCAACACCAATACTTTTTCATTCCGGTCCACAGCAAAATATTCCGCTGCCGTCAATGCCATGTCCGGGACCAGCAGCCGTTCCACCGGGGGCGCCTCCGTGGTATTGACAAAACTGACTATCCGGTCGGAGACTCCCGCATCATCAAACAGATTCTTGAAATACAAGTAGTCGTCATTCGTCAGCCCCATGCCGCCCAATATAATCCGGTCAGTCTGGGCACGCAAAGCGACATGTGCCATCACTTGATTATAGGGCTGGTCCGGATCTGCAAAAAAAGGAATCTTCTGACCGGATACCAATGTATTATTCAAATCAATACCTGCTATCCCGGTAGCTATCAACTCCGAGGGTTGCTGCCTGCGGACCGGATTGACGGAGGGACCTCCAATCTCACGTTCTTCACCTTCTATTGCCGGACCACCGTCTATGGGGTCGCCAAAAGCATTGAAAAAACGGCCGCACAACCCCATGCCCACTTTCAATACAGGAGACTTGCCCAAGAACGTGACCTCGGCATTGGTCGGGATGCCTTCCGTCCCTGAAAACACTTGCAAGGTCACCTCATCCCCCCAGATTTTCACCACCTGCGCCAAACGGCCATCCACCATTGCCAATTCATCATTGCCCACTCCCTGCGCCTGCAAGGAGCAAGTGGCTTTCGTCACCTGGGTTATCTTCGTATATACTTTCTGAAAAGCTGCATTCATAATCATTTCTTCCTTTCGTTAATAACCTGTTCCACCTCCAGTTCATACCGTTTAAATTCTTCGGACTGGAACTCCGAATAATTCATCTGCCGGAAAGCATTAATGACACGCCTGAAGTAAGGATTCACCTCCTCAAAGGACTCAAACTCAAAATCCGCCCTTACCACCTCCAGCACTTTCTCCAACATATATTGCTGCCTTTTCATCGAAGTTGAACCATCGACAGCGTCAAAAGCGTCTTGCTGCAGAATCACAAAATCAATCAGCTCAGACTTCCAAAAAGCCAAATGGTAATCCAAAGGCACCCCGTCATCGCCCAAAATATCAATCTGCTCCGCCACCTCACGCCCCCGGACCAAAACGTTGCGGGCTTCATTCACTTCATCAACCCAACCGGCAGCAATATGTTCCCGGGCGTATGACACGAATTCCGGATACTCCAAATACTTAGAATAAGACTCCAACGTGTCGATTGCCGGATAACGTTTGGAGTCCGCCCGGTTCTGGGACAAAGCATAAAAACAACGGGCAACTTTTTTTGTAGATTCAGTCACCGGCTCTTTCAAATTCCCTCCGGCAGGAGAAACCGTACCGATAAAGGTGACAGAGCCTGTCTGCCCGTTATTCAGATAAACCATTCCCGCCCTTGCATAAAAATTGGAAATGATAGCCGACAAATCCATCGGGAACGCATCCTGCCCCGGCAATTCCTCCATCCGGTTCGACATCTCCCGCAATGCCTGCGCCCAACGGGATGTGGAATCCGCCAACAACAGCACTTTCAGCCCCATCGCCCGGTAATACTCCCCGATGGTCATAGCCGTGTAAACCGAAGCCTCCCGGGCTGCCACAGGCATATTGGAGGTATTGGCAATTATCGTGGTGCGCTCATAGAGCGAACGTCCCGTCCGCGGGTCCTGCAATCGGGGGAACTCCGTAAATATCTCCACGACTTCATTGGCACGCTCCCCGCAAGCCGCCATAATAATCACGTCCGCATCTGCAAAACGCGCCAACGCATGTTGCAATACGGTCTTGCCGGTCCCGAACGGGCCCGGTATAAACCCCGTGCCGCCCTCCAACATCGGATTCATCGTGTCAATCACGCGTATGCCCGTCTCCATCTGCCTGGAAGGACGCGGTTTATCAAGGTAATTACGGATGGCAGACTTTACCGGCCATTTCTGTACCATGGTCACTTCATGCAAACCTCCCGACTCATCCCGCAACACCGCCACGGTATCCAACAAGCAATACTCCCCGGCGGGGACCACCGACTCCACCGTATATTCCCCTTGCCACTTAAAGGGCACCATAATCTTATGGTCCAACCAATTTTCCTTTACATTGCCAAGCCAATCAGCCGCTTTCACCCGCATGCCCTTTTCCACCAATGGGACAAATGCCCATTTCTTATCCTTTTCCAACGGATAAGTATATTCCCCCCGCTTTAAAAATATACCGGACATCTTGTCCAAATCATTCTGCAAGCCATCAAAATTCTTTGACAGCAAACCAGGTCCCAGCGTGGCTTCCAGCATGTGGCCTTCAAACTCAACCGGCATGCCGGGCTTCAAGCCGCGAGTACTCTCAAATACTTGGACATAAGCGATATTTTTCACTATTTTAATGACTTCTGCCATCAAACGTTCCTGCCCAAGCATAATAAAACAAATCTCGTTTTGCATGACAGGACCTTCCGCCTGCACAAGCACAAGATTGGAAATAATGCTATGGACTTTCCCTTTCGTTTTATCCATAATTATTCTGATTATCAGTGATTATTTAAACATCTTTAAATTGGAAGCCTTGCCTGAAACGTTCCAGAAGTTCCATAAAAACCCTTCTCCCCGTCTCTGGAGACATCCGCTCCCAGCGTTCCAAAAGCATCAAGCGCAACATATAACTAAGCACCCGTTCAAAGGAAAAATACTCAAATTTCACCGCCTCTTCCAGAAAATCCCAAAGCATCAAATCCAGTCGGCGCTCCCGCTCCACCAAATCCTCCAACTCCATGGTTGCAATGACCTGCTCCACATACGGATAATCCGCAGACAGCCCGAAATCCCGGCTCCCTGATGCACGCAGGGCATCTGCAAAAGCATTGGCACCGACAATCTCCCGCGCAATTTCCCGCCCATGCTTACGGGCATTCAAAGCTACTTCCAGGTTCTTCAAATTCAATGAATACGCCGCATACTCCCGAACCAACCGATTACCGGATTGCTGCAAATAATCGTAATATCTCCAACTCAAGACATTCTCCGGCAACAAGCCCTCCTCCAAATGCCCCTCTTTGAAATCCGTAATAAAATGCCGCAAATAAGCAGGAATCCGGTCATCAGGTGCTATAACCTCCTCCTCCAGGACCTGCAAGGGGAAAACGGTCTGCAAAACGTCAGGCTTCTCCTTCCTCAACAGGCGCAAGACCTGCACATGGTCGCGAGGCAAAAAAAACAAATCAAGCAACTGCCTGTCTTTTTCCCGGACATAGTCTTTCAATTGTTCCCGGAAATCAAACACAGACAATGGCGGCTTCCACTCCCCTCGCGCCATCTCCGGCAATCCCGCGATAAAAGCTATATAATCCATTGCCTCAAGATTCCTGATATAACATCTTTTTTACAATACCTTTGACATAACGGGAGAAAAAAGCCCGAAACGAATCCTCCGAAAAGACCACCTTATACCCCCCGTCCCTGGGACAGACAGAGAACGTGGCACCTGCTCCTCCCCCCTGAATCTCCAGCCCCTTGCCCAATAACTCCTGGCACTCTTGTTCCACATATTGCCGGAAATCATCCTTCTCCCGGTCAGAAAGCACGACTGCCAAATCAAGCCCCCCGGAAGACACATCCCACCTCTTGACAATTTCCAGCACCATGCCCTGCACGAATTTTCTGTCCTCCATCACCTGCCGAGCCATTCCATCTGCCACCCGCCCGGCAACAAGCCCGGTGATTTCCTGCTTCAAGGCATCGACCGCCATCCGCGCGCTTGCTTCCAATTCCGTTTCTGACTTCTTTGCCAGAGCAGCCGCATCTTGCTCTGCCCGCTTCCTTATCTCCGCCGCCTCCTGCATGGCATCAGCGACAAGCTTTTCCGCCTGCGCCCGCGCACCGGACAACAATGCCTCCGCATCCACCCTCGCCTTCTCCACCCCTTCCGCATATAGCTTTTTTGTAAGCAAATCCAAGTTGTTTTCCATAATCATATATTGTTTTAAATCATCTACTGTTGTAATTAGCGGGTCTAAGATACTATTTTCATTCTAAATAACAAATAAAATCGGGAAAAGTTTCTATTTTTTCAGCCAAAACAATAGCAAACAAACAGAAAAAACGCTTACTTTGCCTTCAACGCGCCACCGGTGGCGTGCCAACAACCACATTTACCATTTAAATAAAAAATATGCTTGACCACAAATACCACATATTCTACCGCCTCGCCCAAAATCCCAATACCACGCAAATTGCAGAAGAGATGCACCTCTCCCAACCAGCCATCTCCAAAAACATTCAGGAGATGGAAAAAGAATTAGGAATCACCCTCTTCCATAGAGAAAAAGGAAGACTACGGCTGACTGATAACGGGACCTATCTGTACGCAGAACTTGTCCCCGTCATTAAAAAAGAAAGGGAAATCCTTTTCCACCTGGGGCAAATGCGGGACAATTTCAAAGGCACAATCCACATCGGGGCAAGCACCACCCTGTCCCAATATATCCTTCCAGAAATCCTCGCACGATTCACAAACCGATACCCCGACATCAACATCAACTTCATCAGCGGCAACACCCGGCAAATTGAACAAGACATCCTGAACGACAGCCTGCACCTTGCCTTCATTGAAGGGACCCCAAGCCAGACCACCATCCGATACATCCCTTATTTACAGGATGAAATCGTTCTCGTCTGTGCAGAAAAAAGCAAAATCCCCGAAACACTGACCCAAGAACAACTCTCTGATTACCCTTTCATCTTCCGTGAAAAAGGCTCCGGGACTTACGACGTCATCAAAAAGCAATTAGAAAAGGCAGGCACGTCCATCAGCCAATTAAACGTACAACTGATTTTAGGCACCACTGAAGGCATCAAACAATACCTCTACAATTCCAATGCGCTTGCTTTCTTATCCGTATATAGCATCCGGCACGAACTGGCAGCCCGCCGGCTGCGCATCATCGACATAGACGGGCTCACCATCACCCGCACGCTCTATGCCATCCACCGCCAAGGCGAACCCGACCCGTATGCCCGCCTATTTTTAGACTTTACCCTCAACCATCTTCCCCGCTAATCCCCTTATCCCCCAGTCCGGTTCTCGGGAAAACCTCCCGTCTGCCGGGCAGTCGTTCCCATACCCGTACCCTTGCCCGGACAAACCCATCCCCTGCTTTTTTTTCGACACTCCCAAAAGCTAAGTTTAAAAAATTTAATAATTATCCAATAGGTCTCTTCGAGCTTGCTAAGGGGCTTCTAGGGGGCTTTTAAAAGATAATTCCATATCATCTCCTTATCAACTCCTTCGTAAATCCATCTTAATTCCTTTTTCTTACGGATGTGATTAAGGATTAATTTGGAAATATTTAAGAAAAAGTTAATAATTATTTCTTAGTTTTCCTTTAGCAACCCGGAAGCAGCCTCATGGAAAAATACAAGAAAGCCCCAAGGCAGGGAAAGCCCATATTAAATTAAGTCCACAAGTTCTGAAATTGCTTTTTTACTCGTATCTTCGCATCCGTAAAAAAGAAAAACAACATGGAAGCACAGATGATTATACTTGCCGCCCAGACGGCAACAAACGAACTTAGCGTATGGGGACTGATTGTAAAAGGCGGTTGGCTGATGATTCCCATCTTTATCCTCTCGATTATAGCTGTTTACATTTTTTGCGAACGCTTTCTTCTCATCCGGCGCTATACGCGGAAGAATCAAGATTTCATCGAGAAAATCCAAGCCTGCCTGCGCTCCGGCAACAGCGGGGAAGCCCTTGCGCTCTGCAAAAGCGAAAACACCCCTGTTGCCCGCATGCTCGCCAAAGGCATCCAGCACAGGCAACTCCCCGTCGCCGAACTTCATGCCGTCATGGACACTGCCGCCAATCTCGAAGTGACCGATATGGAGAAAAGCCTGACGACACTTGCCACATGCGCCGGCATGGCTCCCATGATTGGCTTTCTCGGCACCGTTGTCGGCATGGTACAGGCATTTTATGACATGTCCGTCGCCGGCAGCAACATCAACATCACGCTCCTGTCACGAGGCATTTACACGGCGATGGTTACGACGGTGGCAGGATTGATTGTCGGCATTATCGCCTACTTCGCCTATAACATCCTCACCTCTTGCATTGACCGCGTGGTCAATAACATGGAATGTGCCTCTGCCGACTTTATGGAAACTATTTACGACCTCAACCACCAAAAATAAACGCCCCTGCCATGATTAAACGCGCCCGGAAGCCCAATCCCAATTTCAACATGTCCTCAATGACCGACATTGTATTCCTCTTGCTCATATTTTTCATGGTAACCTCCACCCTTATCAATCCCAATGCCTTACGCCTGCTTCTGCCCAAAAGCACAAACCAGACTTCCAACCAGCCTTCGGCAGTGGTCTCCATCGACCGCAATCTCACTTTCTATTTCAACCAGAAAGTCGTCCCCTTCTCCCAGCTGGAAAGCAAAATCGTTGAAGCACTCAAAAGTGCGGAAGACCCCTGTGTTTCCATTGAAGCAGAAAAATCCGTACCCATTGAGCAAGTCGTCCGCGTCATGAACATTGCCAAAACTTACGGCTACAAAGCCATCCTCGCCACAGAACCCGAATAACCTCTAACCCCCCGCCCATGGTATTCAATTCACTTGAACGGAAAGGAGCCCTCATTCTGGCATGCATCCTTGGCGGAATCCTGTTTCTCCCACGACAAGTCCTGCCAGAAAGCCATAACCTTTTTTTACTGACAGCACCCGTCGAAATAAAAACGGACACAGGCGACATCAAGCGGAAGCCAAGTCCCCAAGCTGCCACTTACCCGAAATACGCCCCGGAACCTCCTGCCCCTGTCGAACTGAACAGTGCCGACAGCCTGGCGTTGCTTGGCATCCGGGGAATCGGTCCCTATTACACCTCGCGTATCCTCCGTTACCGCGAACGCCTGGGAGGCTTTTATTCCGTCAAGCAGCTAAAAGATTTAAAGATGAAATACTTTGACGTTGACTCGAATACCCATCTTTTCACGGTCAATCCTTCCCTTATACAAAAGAAAGATTTGGACACCATGAGTTTCAAATCCATCCTTCGCCATCCCTATTTGGAGTATGAAGATGTACAGCTCATCTTCAACGCCAAGAGGAAGTTTGACACCTTGTCCTATTCCCTTCTGGAAAAAGAAGGGATACTACCTGCCTATAAGCTCAAAAAAATCAAACCTTATTTCAAATAACAGAACCGGTATTTCCCTATTGCTCCCGGCTTTCACTACATTTAAATAATATCGGATGCGCCTCGGCAAAGAAAAAAGAACAAGTTCTTTTTTCTTTGCTCTCGGCTTTCACTATATTTGTACCCAAAATGACCATGCCATGAAAAAAAGAACAATCCTACTTTCCTCTATTCTGATAGCCATTCTCCTTGTGCTGATTCTGGCTCCCGTCATCCTCAAAGGGAAACTCGTCCGCCTCATCCGGCAAGAACTTTCCACACAATGGAAGGCGGAATTAGTCGTAGGCTCAGCACAAGCCAGCCTGTTCAAACATTTTCCGGAAGTCAGCCTCACCTTCCGGGACGCCGTGGTCACCTCCGAGACGAAAGACACCCTTGCCCAAGTCGCCCATGCCGAAGCAGCCTTGAGCCTGAAATCCCTCATTGGCAGGCGAACAGCAATCCCCGCCCGTATTTCCATCCACGGCGCCAGCCTTCACATTGAAATTGACACGGCAGGACAAGGCACCTGGGGACAGCCAGTCCGCCAACAGCCAGAGGAACCCTATACGGCGAACACCTCCGCCTCCCCGAAAGGGAAAGGCCTCCCAGCCCTATGCCCCCAAATGGACATCCACGGTTTGTCCATCAGTTACAGTAATTACCGGGAATCCACCTACGCCAACCTGCCCAACCTCGACTTCCACCTGTCAAGCCAGCCTACAAAGGAAGGTACCCGCATGCACATCGCTCTGGAGAGCCAAGCCATGTCCTTCCGGCAGGGCAACCAAATCTGGATGGACAACGCCCACCTCTTATGGGAAACAGAAATCACCGGAAATGAAAATACGCTGACTTACACTATTGTACAAAACGACCTGCGCATCAACGGCATCCCCTTGGATTTGAAAGGAGAAGCCACCTTACTGTCTTCCGACGCGGGACGCCTGAACCTTACCCTGCAAGCCCCGGACTCCCGGTTTGAGCAACTATTGCCCTTGTTACCCAGACTATTACCCGACAAGCAAAAGATACAGGCGGAAGGGACTTTCAACCTATATGCACAGATACAAGGCGAATATGCCCCCTCGAGAATACCGGCATTCGTGGCAGGCATCAACGTCCGTAACGCCTCCATCCAGTACGAGGGGATGCCGGAAGCCATCCGCGACATCAATCTTGACCTGGAAGCCTCCAACCCGGGAGGTCCCGCTGACTCTACCCGCATACGGCTTGCCAATGCTTCCCTCCGCATTGCAGGCAGCCCCTTCCATATAAAGCTCGACCTGGCAAACCCCACCAATCCGGTATTGGACGGACAAGCCCGAGGAATCATCGACTTTGCCGGATTAAAAAAAGCCATCCCTCTCCAAAACACAGACATCACAGGCAAGATATCCGCCGACCTGACGTTCCAAGGCAAATATGAATACATTGAAAAAGAAGAGTACGAAAAATTCACAGCCAAAGGCAACATAGAACTGCAAGGGCTGCGCATTGCCAACCCGGACTTCCCCCAGGGCAGCCTCTCCATCCCCCAGGGCAGCCTCACTGTCACTCCTGCCAGCCTGCAACTCAAGCGGGTAACAGGCACCATCTACTCCTCGGATTTCGTCCTCCGAGGCTCCCTATCCAATTACCTGCCCCATATCTTCAGAAATGAAACCTTAAAAGGAAATTTCACGTTGACATCCGATTATATCGACCTCAACGAATTTATCCTCGCCCAATCCCGGCAGGCAGCAAGCCGCCCCAACACTCCGGTTCCAGCCCCATCCCCCCAGGCGTCAACTAACGTACTGGAAATCCCCAAAAACGTGGATATCCACCTGGATGCCCGCGTCGGCACTGTCATTTTCGACAACCTCACCGTCAGAAACCTGCACGGCGGCATCCACTTGGCAAACGCCACTGCTTCCCTTGAAGAACTGGATATACGCCTACTCGGAGGGGGAATAACCCTCAACGGGCAATACGACACCCGCAACCCCAAAGTGCCGGCAGTCGATTTCAAGACCGACATCCGGGACATCGACCTTCGCGAAGCGTACAAAGCCTTCACCTTCATCCGCAAAAGCATCCCCGTTGCTGCTGATTGCCAAGGCAAGGTTTCCGCATCCATGGCTTTCGCCGCACAACTTGACCGGGAAATGAGCCCGCTCATGAACACCGCCCAAGGGAAAGGGACCTTATCCTCCCGGGGCATCCGAATCAACAACAACCCCGCACTCGGGCAACTGGCTGCCGCCTTGAAAAACAACGAACTCAACCGGCTGGACATTGGCAGCTTTAACATCAACTTCAACATCGAAAACGGAGACATCACCATCCAGCCATTCAAAACCTCCTTCGCGGGGAATCCCATCACAATCCAAGGCAAGCAAAGTGTAAAAGGCGATTTGGACTACACCCTCTCCATGACCCTGCACCGGCGCTTCTTCGGGGATGACATCAATAACCTCTTAAAAGCCATCCCGGGAGCGAACAACCTGCAGACCATCGATTTGGATGCAAAAGTCAGTGGCACATTGGACAAACCCACCATCAAGCCTGACCTCACCAAAGCCATCAACGCCGTTGCCAAGGAAGCGGAAAAAGCCTTGAAAGGCAACCTGCTGGAAGGGTTACAAAACTTATTCAAATAAAACTGTCCACCGGACATACTTTCTCCACGAACTCGACAAATCCATCCTCGCAAACCCCGGCAACCATACGGTAACGCGCCTTCAAAGGCGAAGGCGCGTTCGCCACAACAAAAGCCTCGCCACAAAGTTCCAGAAAATCCGTATCGTTATAATCATTTCCCAAACCGGCGCAGTCCCCCATATCAATTCCCACCCCCTCCAACAGGCGCCGGCACGTGCTGCCCTTGTTCACCCCCTTGGCAAAAACCTCCAACCAAAGCGCCCTACCATCCACAGGGGAAGTGGAACGCACCACGGAATATGCCGCCAATTCCCGACGCAAGGACTCAAACAGACGCAACTGCACGGCATCCAATATGACCAGGAATTGGGTCGCCTTCCCCCGGATAGCATCCACCGTCCCGACAAATGTGCCAAAAGGCGAATAAAACCGCACCCTTCGCAGGAAATCTTCCGGCTCCGGATAAAAAGACGTATAATAAAACAAATGATTATCCGGCATCTCCCGTTGCACCGTAAAATTCAGATTGGCATCCCACAAGAAGCGGGCAATCTCCCGGACACTGTCCTCCTCCAGATGAATGGTGCAAAGCAACCGACGGTCTCGCCAACGCATAACGCCTGCCCCGGAAGAAAACACCAAGTAATCAATGGGAAAATCATCCGGCAAGACCTGCAAGGCAGAATACAAATTACGCCCCGTGGCTATCACCCGCAGGCACCCTTCCGCCCCCAAACGGCGGAGAGCCGCAAGGCTCCGGGCACTGATTGTACCACCGGAGGGAAGCAACGTCCCGTCCAAATCCGTGACAACAGCCCGCACCCTCACCGGAACACCCCCACTAATTCATACGTGAAATAAGGCAACGGCTCCACCAAATAGTGCAGCACCTTCTCCTGATTCATCCCGTCCAACGGATTATGCACATATCCAAAAGTCGCCTTGATGCCCATATTAATGAAATGCACTGCCCGCTCCACAGCCTCCGGCAAACTGTCTCCACCCAGAAGGCAACCCGTAATCACACTCGCAAAAGCGTCACCCGTCCCCGGATACGACGCCGGCAGATAATCCGTACACACCCGCCACAGACGCCCGTCCTCCCGGTTGTAAGCCAGCGTTGCCAACTGTTTGCCGTCCCCTGCCGGCGCAGAAGTCACAATGCTATGCAAGGGCCCCAGCTTTCCCAACTCCACACACCACGCCACAGCCTCCTCCTCCGGCAAATGCCCTTTTATATCCCGTCCCAACAGGAACGCCGCCTCCGTCAGATTTGGCGTTATCACCCGCGCCAGCGAGCAAAGCCGCCGCATACCCTCCACCATCCGGGCATCCATTCCCGGATACAATTTCCCATGGTCCCCCAAGACAGGGTCCACAAGGATAAAATTGTCCTCCCCGCCGAAATCCTGGAAAAAACGCTCCACAATGCCCAACTGCCGTTCGGAAGCCAGGTAGCCTGAATACAACGCATCAAAATGCAAATGCAATTCCTTCCAATGCTCAATGATAGGCTGCATCTGTTCCGTCAAGTCAAAACTCCGGAATCCTTCATACTCGCTGTGGGCGGAAAGCACAGCTGTCGGCAAAGGGCAAACCTGATAGCCCATGTAAGACAGTATCGGAATTGCCACCGTCAAGGAAGCCCGCCCGAATCCCGACAAATCATGTATCGCTGCAATCTTCTTCATGAAACAAAAATAGCAGATAGTTGTCACAAATACAAGCCCCCTCCCCCAAGGAAAATGGGGACACAGCCAGATAAAAATAAATTTTGCAAACAATCCCCTATTTTTACAGGGGTATATGCATTGAATTTGTATATTTTTCATATATTTGCCCCCATCAAAAACAGGGTTCTCACATTCAAAAACAATAAATTTATGAACAAAATCAGATTTTCAGCTTTGGAAGAATTATCCAAACACACCCCTGTCCAAAACACAGCGCCCTATTATCCCTCCGACCTGTTCGGCTGTGACGTACTGACCTTGGACAAGATGCAACACTACCTTTCCCGGGAAGCCTACAAACGCCTGAAAGAAATCATGGACGAAGGGGGAGCCATCGACCGCACCCTCGCAGACCAAGTCGCCGCCGCCATGAAGACCTGGGCATTGGGCAAAGGCGTCACCCACTACACCCATTGGTTCCATCCCTTGAACGGGGCAACCGCAGAAAAGCACGACGGCTTCATTGACCTGCAACCCAATGGAGACATTTGCGAAAACTTCGACGGACGGATGCTCGTGCAACAGGAGCCGGACGCCTCCAGTTTCCCCAACGGCGGCATCCGCAACACCTTCGAAGCCCGCGGTTACACAGCCTGGGACCCCGGCTCCCCCGCCTTCATCAACAACGGCACGCTCTGCATCCCCACTGTGTTTGTCGCCTACACCGGAGAAGCATTGGACTACAAGACCCCCCTGATCAAAGCCCTCACTTTTATTGACAAGGCGGCGACAGACATCTGCCAATACTTCGACAAAGACGTGCGCAGGGTCATTGCCACCCTCGGTTGGGAACAGGAATACTTTCTCGTTGACGAAGCCCTCTTCAATGCCCGTCCTGACTTGAAACTATGCGGCAGGACACTCATGGGACATTCCGCCGCCAAAGACCAGCAACTGGAAGACCATTACTTCGGTGCCATCCCCGAACGGGTAAACACCTTCATGGACGAGTTGGAATACACCTGCCACCGTTTGGGCATCCCTGTCAAGACCCGCCACAACGAAGTCGCCCCCAATCAATTCGAACTTGCCCCCATTTTCGAAGAAGCCAACCTCGCCGTGGACCACAACCAGCTGCTCATGTCCACCATGAAACGCATTGCCCGCCACCACCATTTCCGCGTTCTCCTGCACGAGAAGCCTTACAAGGGCATCAACGGCTCCGGCAAACACAACAACTGGTCTCTTCTCACCGACACCGGGGTAAACCTGCTCTCTCCAGGCAAAAACCCCAAATCCAACATGCAGTTCCTCATCTTCCTGGTCTGCACAACCAAAGCCGTCCTCGAACACGAAGCCCTCTTCAAGGCATGTATCGTCTCCCTGGGCAACGAACGACGGCTCGGCGGCGACGAAGCGCCCCCCGTTATCATGTCCGTCTTCCTCGGCCAACAACTGGATGCCATCCTCAATGAAATAGAACAAAAGGTCAGCAACCGCAAAATGAGCCCCGATGAAAAAACAGAGCTTAAACTCAACGTCGGAAAAATCCCCGAAATCATGCGCGACAACACCGACCGCAACCGCACCTCTCCCTTTGCCTTCACCGGCAACCGCTTTGAGTTCAGGGCTGTCGGCTCGTCTGCCAACTGCGGCGCCGCCATGATTGTGCTCAATACCGCCGTAGCGGAACAGCTCACGGTGTTCAAACAAGAGACTGACACCCTCATCGAGCAAGGGGTGAAAAAGGATGAAGCCATCTTCCAAGTCCTCCGCCAATACATCATGGCATGCAAGGTTATCCGCTTCGAAGGCAACGGCTACAGCAAGGAATGGCGTGAAGAAGCCGCACGCCGGGGGCTCTCCACCGGCAACAGCTGCATCGAATCCCTACGCGCCTACCTCTCCCCCAAATCCCGCGAACTTTTCACCAAATACGGCATATTTTCAGAACAGGAACTGGAAGCGCGCTTCGAAATCAAAAATGAAATTTACCTGAAAAAACTGCAAATCGAATCACGCGTTCTCGGCGACCTCGCCTTGAACCACATCCTACCCACTGCCATCCACTACCAGAACACCCTCATCAACAAC
The DNA here is from genome assembly GCA_019114285.1 of Candidatus Odoribacter faecigallinarum. Lineage (GTDB taxonomy): Bacteria > Bacteroidota > Bacteroidia > Bacteroidales > Marinifilaceae > Odoribacter > Odoribacter faecigallinarum. Next base: position 733 of record DXFT01000184.1, on the reverse strand, counting down.
GTGCAGGGACTGAAGGACATCCTTCCGGGGGAATACGAAAGCATCAGCAAGGTGCAACTCAAAGCCATCCGGGAGATATCCGCCCATATCCAGGCGATATGCACCTTGGTGGACGAGATGACAGAAGCCCGCAAACAGGCAAACAACAACATTGCCGGCATTGTGGAACGCGCAGAAGCCTATTCTGTCCATGTCCTCCCTTACCTCGACACCATCCGCTACCACATTGACAAGCTGGAGTTGCTCGTGGACGATGACATTTGGCCTCTGCCCAAATACCGTGAACTTCTCTTCTGCAAATAACCCTGCCCCAAAGCTGTCCGCAGTCAAGGGCTACAACAAAATAACCGGGGATGCCTTACAAGCATCACCCGGTTTTTATTTGAAACACTAACCAACCAATTCACATTGCATAGCGCATATACATCCGACCTGTTCAGGGAACACTTCAGTTTCCCCGCCCAAACACCCCCCTTCCTCCACCAGTCCCAACCAAAGTTGAACCGGAGATAAACCGGAGGTAAACCGGAGTTGATACGGGAACAGAACGGGAACAGACCGAGAAAACGATTGAAGATGAGCGGTGTCTTGTCCTAAATAAGTTGACTTTAGCAAAAGTAAAATTATGACAGTAAAAAGAAGAAACGTGACGACAAGCCGCCATAGCATTCAAGATCGTCTTGAAGCGGTGCGCCAACGGATGTACGGCGAATTGAGTTACCAGGAAGTGTTG
>DXFT01000183.1 GCA_019114285.1 Candidatus Odoribacter faecigallinarum | reverse complement strand
CATCTTGCTTGTTCACCCGGCACTATTTTCCTGCCATTTACCTCCACCTTGCCTTCCACCAAGGTCGTTACAACCTCCTCCTCATTCCCATAAGCCCTTGCATTAAAAGAAGTTCCTGTCACTTTTATCTCACTCCCGTTCATCCGCACGATGAAAGGACGCATTTCATCTTTTGCCACTTCAAAATAAGCCTCACCTTCCAATTCCACCACCCGTTCGCCTTCCCGGAAAACAACCGGATAGCGCAAAGAGGTTTCCGCATTCAAGTACACCAACGTCCCATCTGCCAATGCCAAGGTGTATTCCATCCCGGTCAATGTCTCCATCCGGTTATAAACCAGCGTGTCCCCTGTTGAAGCGTCAGGGTTGTAAGCCACCCCCAATGAATCTTTACGGATAAGTGTCCCGTCCATTTCTGCCAATTGGAATTGGTTGTCCCGAGTCACTTCCACTACCCGACCATTTCCCAAGGTCAAACGGGCACCCTGCACACCGGAATGGAATACCGGAGCCGCCACCTTAGTCACTTTCACCTCCAAAGGACGCTCACGAAACAAAAAATAACCTGCCCCCAACAGCACGGCAAACACTGCCGCATACGTTCCCCACTCCAACACCAAGCGCCAACGCCGCCGGGTACCCCTTAAACGTTTTTCCATACGTGCCCATGCTTCCCGCACCGGGAATTTATTCAAGGTCATTTCATTTTCCCTGAACTTTTCCTGGTCCAGCAAATCCTCCACCAGTTCCTTTCTCCCTGTCTTCTCTTTCTCCCACTTTTCCACATCCTCCCTCTCTTCCTCCGTGGCTATACCCAACCATAATGCTGAAATCTTGCCAGCCAAACGGCAATATGTCTCATACCATTTCATATCTTCTTTGCGTTAATACATCATTATAACAATTTCAAAGGCAAATATGGGTAGTCTGTTCCCAAAAAAATTTCTAAAATCAGAAAAGTAACAGATAGAAATGATCTTTCAATTGTTCCCGCAATTTCTTGTAAGCCGTTTTTTTCAAGGCATGTACAGTTCCTTCCGCGATGCCCAACTCTGAAGCTATTTCCGCATTTTTATTTCCCTCCATCGTCAACTCTATGACCCGCCGCATCTGAGCAGGCAAGGTTCCCACCGCTTTACGCACCAACAGCCAAGTTTCCTGGCGAATCATCTCTTTTTCAAACGATTCTTCCACTTCAGAAAATTCTTCCTGCAAATACTGCTCGCCTATTTTCAAGCGTTTCAAGATATTCATGCAATGATTGTGCGCCACTTTGTACAAATAGCCTTTCACCTTGTAAATATCTTCAAAGTCTTCCCTCTTTTCCCAATAGGACAACAAAGTATCCTGTGCCACGTCCTTGCACTGCTCCTCATCGCACAAATATTTCATCGCAAACACACAAAGTATAGGATAATAATCTTCAAACAGCTCCCGGAAAGCTGCCTGGTCTCCTTGTCTGATGGCTTCTACAATGCTTTTCATGTGCACACATCATTGTTTTTCGACAACAAAAATAAAATTAATTACTCTCAATCACTCACAAATTCCACAAAATTTATTTTCTACCAAACAATATCACCGAATACAGACTATCTTTGCAGAGTAAAATTCTAATAAACATGAAAACAACTGATACTCCAGTACTGCTGCTGACAGGTTATCTCGGCAGCGGAAAAACCACGTTAGTCAACCACATTTTAGCCAATGAACGCGGCATCAAATTCGCCGTCATTGTCAATGACATCGGCGAAGTCAACATAGACGCTTCCCTCATCCAAAAAGAAGGCATTGTCGGCAAAAAAGACGACAGCCTTGTCGCTTTGCAGAACGGTTGCATCTGCTGCACCTTAAAAATGGACCTGGTGGAACAAATTACCGACCTCATCCAACTGAACCGCTTCGACTATATTGTCATCGAAGCCAGCGGCATTTGCGAACCGGAACCCATTGCCCAGACCATCTGCTCCATCCCGCAAATGAACAAATCGTACACCCAGCACGGTATCTGTCATTTGGACTGCATTGTCACCGTAGTCGATGCCCTCCGCCTGCAAAGCGAGTTTGACTGCGGCGGCAACCTGACCCGCCAAGGAATTGAGGAAGAGGACATCGAGAACCTTATCATCCAGCAAATCGAGTTCTGCAACATCATCCTCCTGAACAAAGCCTCAGAAGTGCAAGCCGGAGAGCGGAACCGCATCAAACAAATCCTGCATACCCTCCAGCCCCAAGCAGAAATCATCGAATGCGACTACGCCAAAGTGGACTTAGGCAAAATCATCCATACCGGCATGTTTGACTTTGAAAAAGTAGCGACTTCCGCAACTTGGATTCAAGAATTAGAAGGACACCACCACGAAGAAGCACCTGAAGGACATGAGCACCACCATGAGGGACACCATCATCACCACGAAGGCGGAGAAGTTGAAGAATACGGCATCGGCACATTCGTTTACTATCGCCGCCCGGCTTTCGACTTCCACAAATTCAACCACTTCGTCAGCACCCAACTGCCCCGCAATGTCATCCGTGCCAAGGGAATTTGCTATTTCAACCTCAACCGTGACAAGTGCTACCTCTTCGAACAAGCCGGTCCCCAAAAGCAACTCCGGGAAACCGGTTTATGGTATGCCGCTGCGCCAGAGGAAGATTTGGTCATTCTCCAGCAGCAAGACCCGGACGTCATGAACATCTGGGACCCCAAATACGGCGACCGCATGCAAAAAATCGTCTTTATCGGACAACATCTCGACAAGGAACAACTCACTCAAGCACTCGATGCCTGCCTGATGAAACAATAATCCAATACAAAACCCGGTAGCTGTTTTACAACTACCTGGTTTTCTTTATTCTAATGCTGTATTCAGACTTTCACTGGTTTTCAATCAAATAAGAGAAATATTTTCCAAGCAATTGCTGTGGAACTAACTCACCCTTTTCCACTCGTTCAGCATCCAAGCGAAGCATCAATTCCTGTACCTTCTTTCCTTT
>DXFT01000182.1 GCA_019114285.1 Candidatus Odoribacter faecigallinarum | reverse complement strand
TTCTTATGATACTTCTGTAGAAGGGAATAATGGAGGGTGTTTAAGTTTCTATACTGTTGATGGTGCTGATAACAGTATTAGAAAACGGGTAGATTATAGCGGATTTGCTAGGATTGTAGATGTTGTGTATCGTGAAAGACGTTGATGATTATGTTGTAATCGATGTCTGTTTGTGATAACCCTTTTCAATTATATTGGGCGGGTGGGACAAGTTCCTGCCCGCTTTTGTATTAAATTGGTCATATCGTATTGGTAAATATAGATTTTAGGTGTATCTTTACACTCAGAATTTAGAAAATGATTTGTCATGGAGGCTATGGAATTTATTTGAAATAACCTTGTATGATATATGTTTTGCATGAAGTATCCCTCTTGGGGATGTGTATTTAAAAGAACATCCAGAAATATGGGGTGTGTAAAAAAATAGAAGACTGAAATTTTGTGTTATGGGCAGTGAAGGTTTACAGGAACGTTATATTAATCCATATACGGATTTTGGATTTAAGAAGTTGTTCGGCACGGAGTTGAACAAGGATTTGTTGGTGAGTTTTTTAAATGCTCTGTTGCAAGGTCGTGAGAAGATAAGGGATATAACTTATTTGAATTCGGAACATCTTGGAGCACAGGAAACTGACCGGCGTGCTGTGTTTGATGTTTATTGTGAGAATGAACGTGGGGAGAAATTTTTGGTGGAGATGCAGAAAGGGGAGCAGCAATTTTTTAAAGACCGTAGTATTTATTATTCGACATTTCCTTTGAGGGAACAGGCGGTGCGAGGTGATAAGTGGGATTATGAGTTGAATGCGGTATATACGGTGGGTATATTGAATTTTACGTTTGACCATCAGGATGAAGGGCATTACCACCATGAGGTGAAATTGCTTGATACCCGAACGAAGGAAGTTTTTTATGATAAGCTGACTTTCATTTATTTGGAGATGCCGAAGTTTAACAAGGGTGAGGGGGAATTGGATACGATGTTTGACAAGTGGTTGTTTGTATTGAAAAATCTATCGCGTTTGATGGAACGTCCGGCTGCTTTGCAGGAACGTGTTTTCCGCCATTTGTTTGAAGCTGCAGAGATTGCACGTTTCAGTCGTCGAGAGTTGCAGGAATATGAAGAGAGCTTGAAAGTATATCGGGATTGGTTTAGCGTGATAACAACAGCGGAAAACAAAGGATTGGCGAAGGGGTTGCGTAAGGGGCGGAGAGAAGGATTGAAAGAGGGAGTGAAAGAAGGCATCCGACAAGTGGCGAGGAATATGAAATTGAATGGGATGTCCGTGGAACAGATTATGCAGGCGACAGGGTTAGATGAGGTGGAGATAGAGAGTTTGTAATAAAAAAATAACGGCAGCGGTTTCTCTGCCGTTATTTTTGTTTTTAGGGCGGTTGTTATTTTACCGCAACTACTTCGATTTCAACCATGGCACCCATCGGCAGGTCTTTTACTGCAAAGGCTGCACGTGCAGGACATTCTGAAGTGAAGTATTTGGCATATACTTCGTTCATGGCTGCAAAGTTGGCAATGTCGCTTAACAAACAGGTGGTTTTTACAACGTTGCTGTAGTTCATTCCGGCTTCTTCGAGGATGTAGCCGATGTTTTTCAGGGATTGTTCCGTTTGTGCCTGAATGCCACCTTCTACGATTTTACCGGTATTTACATCTACAGGAAGTTGTCCGCTGATGTAGAGAAAGCCATTTACTTCTATGGCTTGGCTGTAAGGTCCGATTGCCTTCGGGGCTTTCGGTGAATTGATAACTTTTTTCATGATATTGTGTTTTTAATAAATCAGTTCTTTCGCTCACAAAGATATAAAATCCCTTGGAAAATGCCGAATGACGGGTGAAAAAGAAAAAGCAGGCATTGATTTTTCAACGCCTGCCCTGATAAATTGATATTTGGGGTTATACTCCAAAGCTGAATGTGCCCAGATTGTCGTAAATCGCACTGATCAGTCCGATGGCAATGACACCTACGGTACAAGCGATTAAACTAATCCGTGTGTAGGCATCGGAACGGATGGTTTCAATCGGGTTGTCATTTTTGTTGATGAACATGGCTTTTACGACCAGCAGGTAGTAGTAAAGGGAGATAATCGTATTGAGCAATGCGATAAATACCAATACATAGAATCCTTCCTGTGCGGCGGCGGCAAAGATAAAGAATTTGCTGAAGAAGCCGGCAAATGGAGGAATACCTGCCAAGGAGAATAGAGCCAGCATCATGACAAAACTCAAACGGGGGTTGGTGGTGTACAGCCCGTTGTAGTCGTTGATGGTGATTTTTCCGGTACGGTGTTCAATGATTCCAATGACCCCGAAAATGGCGAGGTTGGATACCATGTAAACCAGGATGTAATAAACCAATGAGGTCATTCCTAATTCATTCCCGCTAATCACGCCTAACATGATGTAGCCTGCCTGGGAAATGGAGGAGTAGGCAAGGAAGCGTTTCAGGTTCTGCTGGCGGATGGCAAATAAGTTGGCTACCGTAATAGAGAGGATGATAAGCGCATAGCAAATGGCTTGCCATTCAACAATCAGATTTCCAAATACTTTGTACAAGATAGTCATCAGAACGAAGGCTCCTGCTCCTTTGGATATGACAGAGAAGTATGCGGTCACTCCCGTGGGGGCTCCTTGATAGACATCGGCAGTCCATAAATGGAAGGGTACCAATGATATCTTGAAGAAAAGACCTACGGCAAAGAATATGAATGCCATGATTTGCAGAGGACTGCCATCAATATGGGCGGGCAGGTCTGCAAAATAAAGGGTTCCTGCCGTACCGTACAGCAAAGAGATTCCATAAAGGGACAGACCGGATGCAAAGGCTGCCGACAGGATGTATTTGGCTCCCGCTTCTGCCGATTCATGTTTGTATTTGTCGTATGCGGAAAGGACAGCCATTGGAATAGAGGCTGTTTCCAAGCCGATAAAGAACATGAGGAAATTGCCTGCGGAAATCATGAAATACATACCTAACAGGGTTGAAAACAGGATGAAGTAGAACTCTCCCTTGCGAATGATGACGGATTCGCTGTTGAGCCAGTTGTTTACTTGCATTAATACAATCAGGGTGCCTACATTCAGGATAGTTTTTACAATGCTCCCCATAGGGGTATTGATAAACATGCCGCCAAATGCTTCACTTGTTTCAACCGGGAAGAAATTCAACAGGGTGTGCGCCAGAAAGAGCACACAGGCAACAGGATGGAAGTAATTCAGGCTCTTTTTAGAACCGAACAAGTCATATATCAATAAGATAACCATCACTGCTATCAACGATATTTCTTCTTTTAGAAATAGAAAATTAGAATAGTCCATATCTTTTTTATTGCATATTGAACATTAGCTATTAAAATCAAAATGGCCATAAGCTGGCGACACTAAAATGTATCATATCGGAAACCCATAGCGGAGCAAGTCCGATGCCGGCAATGGCAATAATCAGCACGATAACGGCAAAGCGTTCATACCAAACCGCATCTGTCAGTTCCTTGTGATGTTCGTTGACCACTGCTCCATAAAGCAATTTGCCGACAACACGCAGGATATAGACCGCTGTAATCACAATGGATGTACAAGCGATAATTGTCATTACCCGGTGGAATGTATCTGCATTTTGGAATGAACCAACAAAGATGGTCATTTCTGCAACGAAACCGCTTAAGCCCGGTAAACCGAGGGATGCCAGACCGGCGATAACATAGCAAACTGACAGGAAAGGCATGATTTTCATTAAACCTCCCATTTCCCGAATGTCACGTGTGTGGGTCCGTCCATAAATCATACCGATTAAGGCGAAGAACAGAGCGGTCATCAAACCGTGGCTTAACATCTGCATTACAGCACCCGTCATTGCCGTTTGATTGAACATCAGTATGGCAAACAGAACCAAACCGCAATGGCTTACGGAGGAGTAAGCATTGATGTATTTCAAGTCGGTCTGTACGATAGCTGAATAAGCACCATAGACAACGCTTATACCCGTCAAAAGCAGGAATATCCAAGAAAGTTCGTGGGCAGCTTCAGGCATCAGGAATATGGCAACCCGGAAACAGCCATAGCCTCCCAATTTCATCAATACGCCTGCATGGAGCATGGAAACAGCCGTCGGCGCGGAGGCGTGACCATCAGGGCTCCAAGTGTGGAACGGGAAAAGAGCTCCCAGTACGCCGAAGCCGATAAAGGTCAACGGGAAAAACCAGCGTTGCAAACTTTCTGGAATATGTTGTTGGGCAATTTCCAGAATGTTCATGGTGGTCGCTCCAGAGGAGAAATATATGCCTAAAATTCCAAGCAATAGGAAGGCGGAGCCACCCATTAACATCAGGGTCAGTTTCATGGCAGAGTATTCTTTTTTACCCGTACCCCATACGCCAATAAGCAGGTACATCGGAATCAAGGCGATTTCGTAGAACATGAACATGGTGAACAAATCGGTTGAAATAAAGAAGCCGAAAACACCGATGCTCAGCAAGCAGAACCACATGAAGAATTCTTTGGGCAGCACTTCCATTTTCCAAGAAGTAAATATGCCCGTGAATACAATAACAGAAGACAGGAGCAACATGGCAACAGAAATGCCGTCCACTCCGACAGAGTAATGGATATTAAGCGGTGCGTACCATACAGAGTTGGCTGTGAATAACATGGCTTCTGTATTGCCTGCACTTCTTTCGCCTAAATACATGAAGGTCAAGACTGTGGATAGTATCAGCAAGAGGGATGCTCCAGTGGCGCATACCCAGCGGATTTGTTTCATGTTTCCTGCCAGGAATAACCCGCACAACATTAATACGGGAATCAAGACAAATAATGATAGAAAATTCATAACCTCACTTTTATTAGATTAACACCACAAATAATACAATCAATAAAGTACCTAACAGGAATACAAACGCATATTGCTGTACCTGACCGGATTGTAAACCACGGATAAGGTAAGCGGCACGTTGCGTGATATAGGCGATTCCATTCATTGCCCCGTCAATGATGTGGCGGTCAAACCAAGCTATCGGACGAGAAACACAATTGAATATAATCCGTTTTGTGATGAACAAGTAAAACTCATCCATATAAAAACGGCGGAAGGCAGCCCGATGGAAATTCGGGAACATATTAAGCAACCGTTCCGGGATGTCGCATCTTGATTTGTAGAAGTATGTCGCAATACCAATAGCAATCAGGGCAATAACTATACTTGCGATGGCAACGCCTAAATTCAAGTGGATGGTGTAGGGTTGACCGTCGCTGCTGACAAATTGCCCGAAAGGAATGAAACCGGCAAAAATGGTAATTAGTGCCAATATCATTAAAGGGATTGTCATTGATTTTGGCGCTTCATGAGGAGTATGTTCAAATTTGGCAGGTGTTCCCCAGAAAATGCCGTAATACAAACGGAACATGTAAAATGCCGTCAAGCCTGCTACGAAACTCATAAATGCCCCAAATACCGGAGAGAAAGAGAATGTTGCAGCTAAAATCTCGTCCTTGCTAAAGAACCCGGAGAACGGCGGGATGCCGGCAATGGCAAGGCAGGCAATCAAGAATGTAATGTGGGTCACAGGCATGTATTTGCGTAAACCGCCCATTTTGCTCATTTCATTGCTGCCGATGGTATGGATAATAGCTCCTGCACACAAGAATAACAATGCTTTGAACATGGCGTGGGTAAACAGGTGGAACATGGAAGCCATGTAACCTGTCCCTTCGTGGCCTCCCATACCGGATACACCTAAGGCTACCATCATGAAGCCGATTTGTGAAATGGTCGAAAAGGCAAGTACGCGCTTGATATCTGTTTGCATACAAGCGACAACAGCTGCATACAGTGATGTAAAGGCACCCACATAGGCAATGCCTACTAGTACTTCCGGTGCTGCAATGATATATAACGGGAAGAGCCGGGCAACCAAAAATACGCCGGCAACTACCATGGTGGCAGCATGGATTAAAGCAGATACGGGGGTTGGACCTTCCATGGCATCCGGCAACCAAATGTGCAAGGGAAACATGGCAGATTTGCCGGCACCACCGATAAATATCAATGCCAGTGCCCAACTCATGACAGACGCACCCATGAAAGTTACTCCAGCTGTTCCTGCAAAAACAGAAGAATCGCCAGAAGTTAGTGCTTCGAAATCAAATGTACCAGTGAAATAAGAAAGCAACAAGATACCCAGCAAGAATCCTAAATCAGCAAAGCGGGTAACAATAAATGCTTTCTTGGAAGCGGCGATGGCTTCCGGTTTGGTATAATAAAAACCAATTAGCAAATAGGAGGAAACACCAACCAATTCCCAAAAGATATACATTTGGAAAATGTTGGGAGCTACCACCAATCCTAACATGGAGAAAGTAAACAGGGACAAAAAGGCATAGTAACGTTGAAAACCGCGTTCGCCTTTCATGTAGCCCATGCTGTAGATGTGTACCATAAGTGATACGGTTGAAATGACCACGAGCATCATGACTGAAATCGGGTCGAGCAAAATCCCCAAGGAGATTTGCAAGGTATCGGTGAAATGCAACCAATCAAAGTTATAAGGTAATAATTTCTCGAATGCACCATCTACTCGGGGGGCAAGGAAATATTGTCCTGCCGTGGTGTATGCCAGTAAAGCCGTAATGGCCAGTACCAGCGTACCGATGCATCCTGCTACTTTCGGTTGTAATTTCATCCCGAATAATCCTAGCCCAATAAAAGTGAGCATTGGAAGAAGGAGGATTAATAACGTATATTCCATATTTCTTAATCTTTTAATTTATCAAGGTTTCTCACTTGAATGTTTCGGATATTCCGGTAAACATTGATAATGATAGCAATAGCGACAGCTGTCTCACAAGCTGATATGCCAATGGCGAACAAGGTAAAGAAAAATCCTTCCATTTGTTCAGGATACAGGAAACGGTTGAACGCTACGAAATTTATGTCGACAGAGTTCAGAATCAACTCGATGGAAATCAAAACAGCCAACATGTTTCGGCGTGTGATGAATCCATAAATTCCGGCAAAAAGCATGATTGTGCTGATGACCAGATAATATTCCATTGTTATTTCCATAGTCTAAAATAATTATCGTTTACGTGCTATCAAAATTCCTCCGATGATACATGCCAGAAGTAAAACACTAATGGCTTCAAAAGGCAATAGATACTGGTATTTTCCTGTACCCATCAGTGCAGTCCCGATGACCTTTTGATTCAATTCTCCTGTGACAAAATCTGATACAGGGAATGAATGTGTCAGCATGATAAAAATGCAAAGGGCAGCTCCTACGACAGCTGTTATAAGTCCTGCCAAGACTTTGCTGTTTTTGATTTTCTCTTTAATGACGCTATCAGAACGGGTTAAGAAGATGGAGAATACATACAAAACGATGATGCCGCCTGCATAAACCGTCAACTGTACAGCCCCGAGAAAAGAGTAGTTCAATTCGAAATAGATGCCCGCTGTGGCAAACAATACGAACAGCAGGTAAGTCGCTGAACGTAAAATCCGCTTGGTAGTCACGGTCAAAATGGAACAGACAACAATGACTGCTGCCAGAAACAAAAAGACCGCTTGTGGTAAAGTTATTTCCATTTTTAATTTAATTTTTTACATGTTCAAATTCAAGCCTTCACATCTGAACCGGCAAGTTTAGAACCAGGTTTGTTTAATTGTTCAATCAATTTCTCCCGGGTAAATACGGCATGTTCAAATGTCGGAATAAAATCAATGGCGTGGTGAGGGCAAGCCCTGACGCAGAGTTGGCAGTACAAGCAACTGCCGTGGTCGTATATATAACGCCGCAGCACTTTCTTTTTCTTGCCATCTTCTGTGGTTACCATGTCAAATTCTACATGAATTGTATCGTTGGGACAATTCATTTCGCAAATTCCGCAAGCTACACAATGATGTTCGTTGTTTTCGTTGTGAAGCATAATCAATTCACCACGGAAACGGTCACTTATTTTAAGTGTTGCCCGGTTTTCTGGATACTTCTCGGTTATTTTTTTTGTAAAAAATTCGATGAATGTAATCCTCATACCCTTTAACAAAGAACCTAATCCCTTGAAAAAGCTACTGAAATATCGTTGTACACTATTCATAATCCAATGACTTAAAAATGTAAATTGAATGCTACTACAACAACCATCAAGAGCAGGTTGCAAAGATTAATCGGCAACAGGTATTTCCATTCGAGTCGCAGCAACTGGTCAATGCGCAAACGCGGGAATGTCCATTTGAACCACATGATAATGAATACCATGACTGCACTTTTGCCCAAAAACCAGATAAGGGAAGGAATATAATCCATGATGGCATTGAATGAATCCCAGCCCGGTATGTGCAATGGCATCCAGCCGCCCCAAAATATGGTTGTGGCAACAGCTGCAACAATGAACATGTTTACAAATTCAGCTACATAAAAGAAGCCAAAATGCATTCCTGAATATTCAGTATGGTAACCTGCCGTTAATTCTGATTCAGCTTCCGGCAAGTCAAACGGTCCACGATTGGTCTCTGCCGTACCGGCAATCAAATAGACAACAAAGGCAATAAAGGCAGGTATATGGCCTTTAAAAATAAACCAACCGTCAGCCTGGCTCTCCACAATGGTAGAAAGCTGCATGCTACCGGCTAAAACAACCATGGTCAGCATAGACAATCCGATTGACAACTCATAACTAATCATCTGGGCGCCGCTTCGCATGGCTCCAATCAAGGAGTATTTATTGTTACTTGCCCATCCAGCCAATAAGATACCTACAATCCCGATGGATGAAACTGCTATCAAGAAAAAGATACCTACATTAAAATCCAAAATTTCAAGCCCCTTGGCGAAAGGGATGCAACTGAATGCCAATAATGATGAAATGATGACAATGTAAGGTGCCAGATTAAACAGGTAACGATCGACGTGTTTAATCTCAATAATTTCTTTTATCAACATTTTTATCATATCGCAAACCACTTGTATGGTTCCCCAAGGACCAACGCGGTTCGGCCCTAATCGGCATTGAAATGCGGCACATACTTTTCGTTCTGCATAAATCAATGCAAGCGCAAAGAGTGCGTATGCCACCAACAGGCATATTCCGATGAGGACACATTCCGTGATGTTTACTAACGAAGCCGGTAGCAAATTGCGCAATCCCTCATCTATCCACTCGGTTACAACTTTAAAGTCAAACATATTTATTATTTTTCAATTATTACTCTTTTATCAACGGTCAATATCCGGAACAACATAATCTAGTGAACCTCCAATGGCAATCAGGTCGGCGATTTTATTGTGGCTTGCCAATAAATCGACAACTGCGACAAGAGGTAATCCCGGGGAACGGAATTTCACGCGGTAAGGATATTTGTCTCCATGACTTTCAATGAATACTCCAAACTCGCCACGGGCTGCTTCAACTGATTTGAAATATTGTCCTTCTGGTAATTTGATAATGGGTTTTGTTTTTACGGCATAGTCTCCTGCCGGGATATTATCAACCAATTGTTCCAGAATGTGCAAAGATTCAACAATTTCATCCATGCGTACCATATAACGGCTAAAGGTGTCTCCTTCCGTATAAAGCACTTCATTGAAGTCAACTTTGTCATATACTCCATAAGGATGGATTTTGCGCACGTCGCATGCCCATCCGGAACCACGTCCGGAAGGTCCCGTTACTCCATAAGAAATTGCATCTGCTTTAGATAAGATGCCGATGCCTTTCATACGCTGTTGGGCTATGATATTGCCCGTAAACAAACCGTGGTACTCTTCCAGCATAGGGGGAAGGTATTTGATGAAGTCTTTGATGCGTTTCACTAAATTGGGGTGAATATCTGCCATGACACCTCCTATGCAGTTGTAGTTCTGAATGAGTCTGCCCCCACAAGTCTCTTCCAGCATGTCCAGAATCTTTTCACGGTCGCGGAAACCGTACAGAAAGGCTGTCAACCCGCCTAAGTCCATACAGAAAGTAGAATAAAAAAGGATGTGCGAAGAAATACGGGTTAATTCATCCATAATGGTACGGATGTATTTTACCCGTTCAGGCACCTCAATACCTAATGCATCCTCAATACACATGCACAAAGCGTGGCGGTTCATGTGTGCGGATAAGTAGTCCAGACGGTCTGTTAATGCCAAGGTCTGTGGATAAGTCAGGCTTTCACACATTTTTTCAATGCCACGGTGAATATAGCCGCAATTGACATCTACTTTTTTTACGATTTCTCCTTCCAAAGATACACGGAAACGCAGAACTCCATGCGTTGCAGGGTGTTGAGGACCGATATTCACAACGTATTCGTCATCTTCAAAAACGGTATGTTCCAATTCTTGTACCTTACCGGTAGAGGTCATTTCGTAGGTAGGAACGGCGTCTTCATTGGTTTCGCTTTCCAAGCGTACCGGGTTGATTTCCGGGTCAGCATTATAATCTTTCCGAAAGGGATAGCCCACCCAATCGTTGCGCAAGAACAAACGACGCATATCCGGATGGTTGATAAATCGAATACCGAAAAAGCCGAATACTTCGCGTTCATTCACATTGGCTGTTGCCCAGATATCCGATACGCTAGGCAATTCCGGGTGTTCCCGGTCTGGTGTTTCTAAACGTAGGGCAATTTCATGTTTTAATGTCGTGGAACGCAAGAGATACATGACGCCCAATGTTTCTCCCCAGTCCATGCCCGTCATACAGACGAGGTAGTCGAACTGTAGGTCTTTGTCATTTTTTAACCGTAATGCCAATTCATGAAAAGAGGCAGGAGGTACGCTGACAGTCAGTAAGCCTTTTTCCTCTGTAAAAGTGGCAGTCGGTATGATACTTAATATTTTCTCCTTCATGGTATTTGTCATTCTTCGTTACTGTTCGGTTCTTCTTGCCGGTTACGTCCGCCAAGGAATTTTTCCATTTTGATTTTGCGCTGTAATTGGATCATGCCATAAAGCAAAGCTTCCGGGCGTGGCGGGCAGCCTGGAATATATACATCTACCGGTAAAATTTCGCTTACGCCCTTTACAACATGATATGATTTTTTGAAAGGACCGCCCGATATGGCACATCCTCCCATGGCAATAACGTATTTAGGTTCTGCCATTTGGTCGTATAAGCGTTTTAATACCGGTGCCATTTTATGTACAATTGTTCCGGCAACGATAATGACGTCTGCCTGACGGGGACTGGCTCGGGTTACTTCAAACCCGAAGCGGGCAAAGTCATAACGTGCAGCACCCACTGCCATAAATTCAATACCGCAGCAACTGGTGGCAAAGGTTAGGGGCCATACGGAATTAGAACGTCCCCAGTTTATCAGGTCGTCTAATTTCCCCACAATGATATCTGTGCCGTTGGCTCGCAACTGCTCGAGGTACTCATTATCCTTGAAGTCCTCGTACTTCATTGATTTTATTTTGGGCTCTTTCATATTGTAATTACATTATTTCCATTCCAAAGCTCCCTTTTTCCAAGCGTATGCCAATCCTAAAATAAGAATGACAAGGAAAAACAGGACATTGACTAAGCCATCCACTCCCATGTCTTGGACAGTTACAGCCCAAGGGAATAGAAATACAGCTTCTACGTCAAACATCAAAAACAGGATTGCAAACAAATAATATCCTGCTTTGAATTGCATCCATGAACCACCCCGTGTCGGGATACCGCATTCATAGGCCTCTCCTTTTTGGCGGTTGAATGTACGGGGCGAAATAATCCGGGCGATTCCAAGTGCAATGCCCACCAATGCCATAGCCGTAATGATAACGACAACCATTAATGTTAGATTCATAATGAATATGTTTAAATGATTTATAAATAACTGAATAAAAATGGTGTTTCCCTCTATGGGGGGAATATTTAATTAAGTTTCATTCAATGTGTGTATGTAATATTTTTTGTGTGAAGACCATGCCAAATAGAATGGGGTATATGTTGGAATGAGGGGCATGGATTTGTGGAGCAACTTGTGTTGTTGGCTGTTTAAAGTAAAAACACGAAGGAATTTTTTGAAAGAGATGCTTACATGGGAAGGGCTGTGGGTTTGACCTTCTTGGTTAGAATGGTGCAATATGTTATGTAAGTTCGGCGTGAAATGGCTCGTGGGCTTAAAATAATGGGTGTGTACATCAACTTTAGTTGCAGATGTGTAAGTCCGGCAACTTTCTGGTACCAAGAGGTATACCATTAACGCTAATATGATAAATCTCACTGCCTGCACGCTACTTTTTTAATGTTGCGAAGATAGTACTTAATTTCCTAATGCAAAAGATTATGTTGTAAAGTTCAGTTAATAGATTTAAACTATCTGTATGGTTTCTTGCTTCTGACTTTTTAGTTAACTTTACTTCCTCAAAGAAATGGTTATGGCAGAGAAAAAATATTCCCTATTGGGAGAAATGCAGCATCAATTACAACTTTTGCAACAAGAGTATGAATATGAGAAGGAAATGTTTTGGGATTCAGCACATAAGGCAGATGTGTCTCGAAAGGTCCAACAAGGCATTTGTTGGTATCCGGTACGGATTGGAGCGAGTCGTTACAATTCCTTAAATCAATTGACAGTGGATGTTTTTCGAGTAGAGGGAGAGGACGTTGAGCATAATTTTGAGTATGGTCGTCCTGTCTGTTTTTTTAGATTGAAAGAAAACGGGGAATTGGTTTATTTGGATTGTCCGGCAGCAATCAGTTATGTACAGGATAATCGCATGGTAATTGCATTGTCCGAAGCTCAGATGCTTGCTGTCTTAAATCGGGAGGAAGGTTGGGGAGTGCAGCTTTATTTTGACGATACGAGTTATAAAATGATGTTTGCTGCGCTTCGTAAAGTAATGCTTGCCAATAACGACCGCACTGCTTATTTGCGTGATGTCCTTTTGGGAAATTTGCCGGCAGGTTTCAGAGACTTATTGCCAATGCGCTTTCCTTGGTTGAATGCTTCCCAGGAAAATGCGGTTAACCGTGTGTTGGCTGCCCGGGAAGTGGCAATTGTACATGGACCACCGGGAACTGGAAAAACGACCACCTTGGTGGAGGCTGTGTTTGAAACCCTTCATCGGGAGAATCAGGTATTGGTTTGTGCCCAGAGTAATACGGCAGTAGATTGGATTTCCGAAAAATTGCTTGACCGGGGCATACCTGTCTTGCGTATTGGCAATCCCACCCGTGTGAATGATAAAATGCTGGCTTTTACTTATGAACGACGGTTTGAAGCGCATGAGGATTATCCGGAACTGTGGAGTTTGCGCAAGGCTATTCGGGAACTGCAATCACGTATTCGGGGAAATGGGGCAGGAAAGCGTGAACAATTGCGTCATCAATTGTCCAAATTGCGTCATCGGGCGCTGGAGTTGGAAATCAGAATTCATGATGACTTGTTTCGTGAAGCGCGGGTAATTGCATCTACATTAGTTGGTGCCGCTAATCGCTTATTGGAGCATCGGCGTTTTTCTTCTCTTTTTATTGATGAGGCAGCGCAGGCACTTGAGGCGGCATGTTGGATTGCTATATCTAAAGCTGATAGAGTGATTTTGGCGGGAGACCATTGTCAGTTGCCGCCGACCATTAAATGTCTTGAGGCTTTGAGGGGTGGTTTAGGGGATACGTTGATGGAGAAAGTCGTCCGTCGGAAACCGGAAACTGTTTCCTTGCTTCGTATGCAGTATCGGATGCATGAGGATATCATGGCTTTTCCTTCCCATTGGTTTTATCATGACCGTTTGTTGGCAGCGCCTGAAGTGCGTTATCGGGGTATCCTTGATTATGACAATGCGATTACCTGGATAGATACTGCCGCATTGGATTTTAAGGAAAAAAACGTTGCGGATGGCACGGGACGGATAAATCTTGGGGAAGCTGGGCTTTTGATAAGGCACTTGCGTAGTTATATGGAACGGATAGGAGAGAAGCGTATTTTGGATGAACATATTGATTTTGGAATCATTTCACCTTATCGTGCCCAAGTACGCTATTTGAGGCAGCTTTTATACAAAGAACCTTTTTTTCGTCCTTTTCGCTCTTTGCTGACCGTGCATACGGTGGATGGTTTTCAGGGACAGGAGCGGGATGTCGTTTTTGTCAGTCTTGTCCGGGCAAATGAAGAGGGGCAGATTGGCTTTTTGCGTGACTTGCGTCGCATGAATGTGGCAATTACGCGTGCCCGTATGAAATTGGTTATTTTAGGAGATGCGGTGACACTTGCCCGTCATCCTTTCTATAAGGCGTTGTATGATTACATAGGAAAATTGAACCATTCTAATGAGGAAGGGGTTTGAGAAAGACTTAAAAATCCAGGCTGAGTTGTATGGGGACTTGGTCTGCTTTTCCTGTTTCTTCGTGGATGGGATTAGATACGGTTAAACCCATCAGCCGAATGTGGTAATGGTGTAACTGTAGCTCGTTTAGCAATTGTTTTGCCAGCGGTAGAATGTCTGGCATGGTGTTGAGTTCGTGTTCTACGCTGATGCTGCGGGTACACTGTCTGAAATCATTGAATTTGACTTTCAAAGTTAAGGTGTGTCCATGGAAATTTGCCTTGTGCAGCCGTTGAAGCAATTCTTTGGCGATATGCCATAATTCAATGATAAGTGCTGTGTGGGTGGTCAGGTCTTTTTCGAAGGTGTTTTCGCATCCCACGGATTTGCGGATACGTATAGGTTCTACTGCTCGTTCGTCTATGCCACGGGCAAAATTGTAATACAACAATCCTGCTTTCCCGAAATTGCGCTCTAAAAATTCCAAGGAACATTGCCTTAGCTGTTTCCCGTTGTGTATGCCTAAGGCATGCATGTTCCGGGCAGTCACTTTCCCGATGCCCCAAAAAGCTTCGATGGGCAGTTGGCTGATAAAATGAGGGGCTTTGTCTGGATGGATGACAAACAATCCGTCTGGTTTCTGGTAGTCTGAAGCAATTTTGGCGAGGAACTTATTGTAGGATACGCCTGCGGAGGCAACAAGTCCTAACTGTTCTTTGATTTCTTTTTTGATGGCGCGGGCGATGTCAATGCCCCATTCCATTTCTTTCTTGTTTTCTGTGACATCTAAAAAAGCTTCATCCAATGACAGTGGCTCAATGATATTTGTATATTCTTGGAAAATGTGCCGAATGTCTTTTGAAATGCTTTTATAATATTCCATTCGTCCCGGAACAAAAATCAGCTCAGGACATAATTTTAATGCTTTCATGGAAGACATGGCAGACCTTACCCCGAATCGCCTTGCCTCATAACTGGCGGCTGCCACTACGCCTCTTTCTTCTGCACGCCCTACTGCCAACGGTTTGCCCCGGTATTCCGGGTGGTCGCGTTGTTCAATGGAGGCATAGAAAGCATCCATGTCCACATGTATGATTTTGCGGTAGTGCTTTTCCATGGCTGAGTCAAGTCTGTTCTTCGTTGGACAAAAATACGAAAATAAAAATACAAGTGTTGGTAAAAAACTATATCTTTGCATCGACAAGATTGTCGAACAAAATTGTTTAATATAATAAGGTTATGAATAACAATGAAGTAAGTACGGAACAAATTATCCTAGAAGCTGCGGAAACGGAATTTTTGGAAAAGGGCTACAGTAATGCCAAGATGCTTTCTATTGCCAAACGGGCAGGAGTGGCACATTCCATGTTGCATTACTATTTTAGAAGTAAGGAAAATTTGTTTAAAGCAATACTCTTGCGCAAAGTGCATCTTTTATTGCCTGAATTTGCAAAGTTGCAAAAACAGCAACTGACTTTTGAAGGGGTGATGCGTAGTATGAGGGAAGCGCGAGACCGTTATATAATGGAACAAAATCCGAGCTTCCCTTATTTTATATTGACGGAAATATTGACAAATCGGGAGAATAGGCAGCTGTTTTTGGATTTTTTTGCAAAGGAAGGGGGGTATCCTTTCCTGGCATTGGAAAAATTGCTGCAAGAGGAGGTGGAGAAAGGAACAATCCGTCCAATTGCTTTTACGGATTTTATGCTCTTGCTCATGACGTTTGATACTGCATCTTTGTCGGCGATTGCTATTTGCAAGGAAAGTGTTGGGGTGGATAATCAGACTGCTGACAAGTTGTTGGAGGTCTATCGGGAACATAACATGCAATTGATATTAGAGGCTTTGCGCCCGTGAATTAAAAAATACAATAATCTTGGCAATGAAAGAGAAACTTATTTTTTTGATTTTGACGTGGGGGATGGTTTCCCCCTGCTTGGCACAATTGACGATAGAGGGGTGTTACCGGAAGGCGCAGGCGAATTACCCGTTGATTCGGCAATATGATTTGATAGAAAAAACGAAGGATTATAATTTGGCAAATGCCAATAAAAGCTATTTGCCGCAGGTGACTTTTTCGGCTCAGGCGACTTATCAGTCAGATGTGACGGAGATACCGATTGATTTGGAACGCATAGGAATAACAGGCATTGAAATTCCTACGGTGGATAAGGACCAATATAAGCTTTCGCTGGAGGTAAACCAGACGATTTGGGATGGAGGGGCTGTTCGTTCTCAGAAAGAGATGTTTCGTACGCAAGCCGAAATAGAACAGAGGAATCTGGAGGTGAATATTTATGCCATTAACGACCGGGTGAACCAACTTTATTTTGGAATCTTGCTTTTTAATGCACAGATAGGACAAAATCAAATATTGCAGGAAGAATTGCAGCGTCATTGCAGGCAGGTTGCTGCCTATATCGAAAATGGCTTGGCGAATGCTTCAGATTTGGATGCCCTGCGTGTTGACCTTTTGCAGGCAAAACAAAATGAGGTGCAGTTATCCCGCACGAGGGAGGCTTACATTGCTATGCTTTCTCAATTGATTGGTGAGGAAATTAGCGGGGAAACGGAGTTTGTGAAACCTGCTGCCTTGCGCCCCTTGGAGGTAGAGGTTCATCGTCCGGAATTGGCATTTTTTGATGCACAAATCCGCAATTGGGAAACTCAGGATGACTATGTAAAATCGGGAGTGATGCCACGTTTGGGATTGTTTGTTACAGGCGGGTATGGTAAACCGGGTTTGGATATGTTGGAAAATGATTTTAAAGCCTATTATGTGGCAGGGGTGCGTTTGTCTTGGGACTTGGGAAGTTTTTATACGAAAAAAAACAATCGGGAAAAAATCCAGGCAGGTATCCGTTCCGTGGAAGCTCAGCGTGAGACTTTTCTTTTCAATACGGAATTGGATAGGACACAACGCAATGCAGTTATTGACAAATGTCTCGGGCAATTGAAATATGATGACGAGATTGTGGCTTTGCGCCATGCTATTAAATTGGCATCGGAAGCGAAAATGGCGAACGGCACTCTTTCTGGCACTGACCTTGCCAGGGACATCCATGCCGAACAGGCAGCCATTCAGGATAGAATCTTGCACGAGATGGAATTGCTTCTGGCTATTTATAATTTGAAATATATAATTAATAATTAATGAGGAATATGAAAACATTATTTTGTTTTGCCATCATCGTAATGGCATTGTGGTGTTCATGCAATGGGGGTGGGGAAGATTATGACGCTTCAGGAGTGTTTGAAACGACAGAAGTCACGGTATCTGCCCAAGGGGCAGGAGAAATCAGATGCCTGGGGGTAGAGGAAGGTCAGGTCTTGGAGATGGGACAGGAGGTAGGGTATATTGATACGCTTCAATTACATTTGAAAAAGATGGAACTTTTGGCGAACTTGCAGGTGATGGATAGCCGGCGATTGGACGTAGGCAGGCAAACGGCGGCACTCCGCCAGGAAATCGCTACGGCACGCCGGGAAGAAAAACGTTATGCCAATTTGTTGGAAGTGAATGCTGCCAATCAAAAACAGTTGGATGACATTCGTGCCCAGATTGCCACTTTGGAAAAGCAGTTTGCAGCGCAGGCGGAGACGCTTGAAAAAGGCAATCGGGGGGCTGATGGGCAAATCCGGGCGTTGGAAGCGCAGATTGCGCAATTGGATGACCAGATTCGGAAATGCCTTGTCACGGCTCCTGTTGCCGGGACGGTATTGGCAAAATATGCCGAACCGGGTGAATTGGCAGCCCAAGGCAGAAGCCTTTTTAAATTAGGGGATTTGACGGATATGTTTTTGCGGGTGTATATTACGGCAGACCAATTGACGGAATTGAAAATTGGGCAACAGGTGAAAGTCTATGCCGATAAGGGCGGGAAAGACCGCCGGGAATACACGGGTACGGTTGCGTGGATTTCAGACAAGGCGGAATTTACCCCCAAGACTATCCAGACTCGCGATGAACGTGCCAATCTGGTGTATGCGGTGAAAGTCGCTGTGCGGAATGACGGTTATATCAAGAGGGGAATGTATGGGGAAATTAAAATGGATTAAGGAATGAAGTCTGTGGTATCAGTACAGGGTATTTGTAAGTCTTATGGGAAAGTGCAGGCATTGAAAGAGCTTGGTTTCTCAGTCGCACCGGGAGAATTGTATGGTATCATCGGACCTGATGGTGCAGGCAAAACCACCTTGTTCCGCATCTTGACGACCCTCTTGCTTGCGGATGCCGGCAGGGCGGAAGTGTTGGGATTGGATGTTGTGAAAGATTATCGTGCAATACGGAACAGGATAGGTTACATGCCGGGCAAGTTCTCGTTGTACCAGGACTTGACCGTGGAGGAGAATCTCCATTTTTTTGCTACGGTGTTTAATACGACGATTGAGGCGAATTATTATTTGGTGGAAGACATATACAAGCAACTCGAGCCTTTTAAGAAGCGCCGGGCAGGCAAATTATCCGGTGGTATGAAGCAGAAATTGGCTTTGAGCTGTGCCTTAATCCACAAGCCGGAAGTCCTTTTCCTGGATGAGCCCACAACGGGTGTGGACCCGGTTTCTCGTAAGGAATTCTGGGGTATGTTGCTTAAATTGAAGCAACAGGGCATTTCGATAATAGTTTCCACTCCTTATATGGATGAGGCAACCTTGTGCGATCGCATTGCTTTGATGCAAGGCGGTGCATTTTTGCAAGTGGATACGCCGCAAGCCATTGTGGACCGTTATCCCTGCACTTTGTGGTCTGTACGCTCCGGGCAAATGCACCGTTTGTTGGGAGACTTGAAGGCGTGTGTCGGTGTGGAGTCTTCTTTCTCCTTTGGCACGGCATTCCATGTCACCCTTGGCAACCAGACATCTCCTGATGAGTTGCGGGCTCATCTGGTCGCTTTGGGGCACAATGCTGTAGAAGTGGAGCCTATACAGCCCACAGTGGAAGATTGTTTTATGTTGTTGTCAAAGAATCACTGAAATGGAAAATAAAGTCATTTACACGGAACAGTTGACGAAATGCTTTGGTGATTTCGTTGCCGTGGACCATATTTCTTTTGAAGTGGGGCGGGGGGAAATTTTCGGTTTCCTGGGAGCGAACGGAGCGGGAAAAACAACTGCGATGCGAATGCTTTGCGGTTTGAGCCGCCCGACTTCCGGCAAGGGAAGGGTGGCTGGTTTTGACATAACTTCCCAAGCGGAAAAAGTGAAACGGCACATCGGCTATATGAGCCAGAAGTTTTCCCTTTACGAGGACTTGAAAGTAGGGGAAAACTTGCGCCTTTTTGGCGGTATTTATGGTATGGGAAGGAAGGAACTTGCCTTGAAGAGTGAGGAAATGCTCCGGGGGTTGGGCTTTTGGGAGGAAAGGGATACGTTGGTGAAGGCTTTGCCTTTGGGGTGGAAACAGAAATTGGCATTTTCTGTTTCTATATTCCATGAGCCGGATGTCGTTTTCTTGGATGAGCCGACAGGAGGAGTGGACCCTGTGACACGCCGCCAGTTTTGGGAATTGATTTACCGTGCTGCCGATAGGGGCATTACTGTGTTTGTTACGACCCATTATATGGATGAAGCGGAATATTGTGACCGGGTTTCCATGATGGTGGACGGGAAGATTGAGGCGTTGGATACTCCGCAAAATTTACGCGCCCGTTTCCGTGCGGCTTCCATGGATGAGGTCTTCCGTCAATTGGCGCGGAAAGCCACACGAGATGACAATTAATCAGAAAGGAGCAGGTAGCAATGAAACAGTTTAAATCATTTGTAATAAAGGAATTTTGTCAGATATTCCGTGACAAGCGGACTTTGTTGATTCTATTGGCGATGCCCTTGATTCTGGTTTTTCTGTTGGGGTATGCGATTAAGACGGAAATCAATGATGCGCGTATTGCGGTGTTTGATCCTTCAAAAGATGTGGAGACGCAGCGTATCAAAGAGCGTTTCCAGGCAAGTGAATACTTCACCCTTGCCGGGGAATTGGTGGAGGCGGGACAGATTAACGATGTCTTCAAATATGGAGACATAGACATGGTATTGGTTTTTAGCGGGAATTTTGCAGAGGAGTTGCTGCACGGGGGAGAGGCTGCCGTTCAATTGATAGCAGATGCCACCGACCCAAACCAAGCAGCGATGCTGACAGGATATGCTTCGGGGGTTTTGGCTGATTGCCAGGCGGAACTTTTGGAGCAATATGGTGTGCCTTTTCAAATCGGGACGGAGATTCGGATGCTTTATAACCCCCAGTCGGAGAGTGCCTACAATTTTGTGCCGGGGGTAATGGGATTGGTATTGATGTTGATTTGTGCCATGATGACTTCTGTCGCCATTGTGCGGGAGAAAGAGACGGGCACGATGGAAGTCTTGTTGGCGTCGCCCATGAAACCCGTACACATTATTCTGTCCAAGATGGCGCCTTATTTTACCTTGTCGGTTGCCAATATTGTAACTATTCTCCTGTTGGCGGTGTTTGTCATGGGAGTGCCGGTCCGGGGAAGCCTGTTTTGGCTGGCGGTGGCATCGGTGCTGTTCATTTTTGTGGCTTTGGCGTTGGGGCTTTTGATTTCCACTTTGGTCAGCAAGCAAATGGCGGCGTTGTTGATATCCGGAATTGGTTTGATGATGCCTACTCTGGTGTTTTCCGGCTTGATATTTCCTATTGAGAGCATGCCGGATGCCTTGCGTTGGATATCCAACCTGATTCCTGCCCGTTGGTATATATCCGCTGTACGTAAAATCATGATTGAAGGTGTAGGGGTGCAATGTTATTTGGAAGAATTGGGCATTATTGCTTTGATGGCGCTTGTCCTCATGGCGGCGGCATGGAAAAATTTTAAAGTAAGGCTGGCTTGACAGCAGGATGCGATTAAAAAAAGAAGGCTTATGTTGAAATATCTATTGGAAAAAGAGTTCAAGCAGATTTTGCGCAATACTTTTTTGTCGAAATTGATTATCGTTCTGCCGTTGATGACGATAGTTGTCTTCCCGTACGTGACCAATCAGGAGGTACGGGATGTGAAATTGGGGGTGGTGGATAACGACAGCTCGCCGCTGTCCCGGCGGCTGGTGGAGAAGTCCACGGCGTCCTCTTATTTTCGTTTGACAGATGTCTCCCCTTCTTACTCGGAGGCTTTGCGTGCCGTGGAAGCCGGAACGGCGGATTTGATTCTTGAAATTCCACGGGGATTTGAACGTGATTTGATGCGGGGGGAAGCGGGACAGGTGATGATTTCAGCCAATTCGGTGAATGGCATACGGGGCGGATTGGGCTCGCAATACCTTTCGTCCATCGTGGCGGATTATGGGAATGATTTGCGGGAGGAAACCGGCGGAATGGGAATAAGCGGGGAAACGCCTGCATTCCGAGTGGAAATGGCTTACCGTTTCAATCCCACGTTGGATTATAAGGTATTTATGATTCCCGGGTTGATCGTTGTTTTATTGACTCTGCTTTGCTGTGCTTTCACTGCGCTTAATATTGTCAGTGAGAAAGAAGCGGGCACGATAGAGCAAATCAACGTGACCCCTGTCTCGAAGCGTCTTTTTATCCTCTCCAAGCTGATGCCCAATTGGATTATCGGTTTTTTGGCGTTAGCCTTCGGGATGGTATTTGCCTGGCTGGTACATGGCATTGTGCCGGAAGGCAGCCTGTTGACCATACTGTTGTTTTCGGCTTTGTATATTCTGGTGGCTTCCGGCATGGGGATGGTGATTTCCAATTATTCGGACACCATGCAGCAAGCCATGTTTGTCATGTTTTTTTTCATGATAATCATGATGCTGACAGGTGGCTTGTTTACGCCCATAGACAGCATGCCGGATTGGATGCAATGGTGTACGGCGGTCAATCCGTTGAGATACTTTACCCAGGTCATGCGGTTGGTTTATTTGAAGGGCAGTGCTTTCATTGAAATGCTGCCGGAATTCTTCTGGCTGTGCGGCTTTGTCCTGGTCATGAATATTTGGGCTGTCCGGAGTTATAAGAAAAGTTCTTGATTTGATAATGAGATAGATGTGGCTGTTTTTGCAATAGCCTGTCAATTTGATGTGGGAAAGTCCTGGATTTTTCGGGGCTTCCCCTTTGATTATTTATAAAAAAGTTTATACTTTTGTATAGATTCTGTCGGGATGTTTTACCTGGGCAGAAGGTTCAGGTGGGATTATTGTAAGTTTTATAAATTGAAGTAATATGTCTAAGAAGTTGATGATAGTTTACGGGTTATTGGTGATGTTTCTGTTTTACTCACTGTTTATAACCTATGTGATATTGGCGGAACCTCCTCGATTGTCGTTGGAAGATGCCTTGATTTGGGGATGGATATGGGCGTTGGCTTTTGGGTATTGTACCTATGGTACCTTGAAATTCTACAGGCAGTTCCGTGAAGGAAACCTAAAAAGAATAACATACAGCCCGGCAACAAAGCGTTTGATAACAATATGCCAGGTGGCAGGGAGTATTGTATGGGCTTATTTGTTGCTGTGTCTGATAAATACGACAGACACGGCATTGTCCCCTTGGCATATCTGGGTGCCTTTGGCAGTAGGCTTTGTTTTGGTGGGGATAGTTATGGGGGCAATGTATAGGGACAGGAAAAGGCAGAGGAGAAATGAGGTTGGAGGGGCAGGCGAAGCCGGGAAGGGTAAAACGCTTTGGGATGTGGACAAGGCAATGCTCTCCCCTTTATTCACTTCCCTTGTTTTCATGACTGTGGCATTTGCGATATTGTCTTGTTTTGAGTTCTCCTTTGGGACAGTGGATGTTTTTGGAGTATGGGTGTTGGCATTGATAACAGTTTGCTGTTATCTCTTCGGACAATATGCCAGGAAACGTGGGATATGGTACTTATAAGTAGGAGATTCAATAAATGCGTTTTTATGGAAACAAAATTCAAGCCTGTTTTTTATTCCTTATTTTACCTTTTATGAGGAATGCAGGCTTGAGAAAGTTGCAGGTAGGGCGAGTGTAGGAAATATGGTGAACAGATGAAAGAATTTGAAATAGGAAAAAGTTATGAAAGTACAGTATTATTTGTTCCTTCTTTTTTGCAGCGTTGCTTTGTTCATGGGATGCAATGCCAGGCAGGAAAAGGCTGCTGTTGAATTAAAGCCTAATTGTGAGGAGTTTTTAAAGATAAATCATTTTTCGGAGATTGTAGAAGAAGCTGAAGCAAAAGATACAGATTTGGATTTAACTCCTGAGGAACATGATATTTTGATGGAGGTTTATAGTAGGATTTTGAAAAATTGTAAGAGAATAGACAATCAACCTGATTTTTCCTCTATTTCTGCGGAGAATCTAAATATAGATTCGACTATGTTCCGAATCGTATTAAATGCCCTCGCTCCTTATATGACAGGAGAAAAAGTGGTTGGCGAAGATTGACTGACATGAAACAGATTATAAACCATTTCACAGACGATGACTTGTATAAGTTCACCATGTGCTGTGCCGTGATTGACAATTTCCCGAGGGCGCAGGTGAAATATACTTTTACAGACCGGGACGATACGGTGTATCCGCCGGGCTTTGCCAAAGCCGTTGAGGAACAATTGGAAATGCTGGAGACGGTGGTCATTACCGAGGAGGAGATTGATTTCATGAGGCGTAAGTGCAATTATATTCCCGGGTGGTTTTATAATTACTTGAAAGGTTACCGTTTTAACAGGCATTGTGTCCGGGTAAGGCAGGATGATAACGGGCATTTGCGTATGGATATCGAAGGCAGTTGGGCGGATACCATTCTTTTTGAGGTGAAGTTGCTTGCCATTGTTTCAGAATTGTATTACATCATGACCGGTCAGGATGAGACTTTTGATTATGAACGTTATTACCGGAAGTCATACGAAAAAGGCAGGCAGTTGCTGGAGGCGGGGTGTGTATATAGTGATTTCGGCACACGGAGACGGGCTTCCTTTGAGGCGGAAGATACGGTGGTGCGAGCCATGAAGGACTGTTATCTGAGCCGGGAATGGGCGGGTAAGTTTGTCGGTACCAGCAATGTTTATCTGGCAATGAAGCATGATGTGCTGCCGGTGGGGACGATGGCGCATGAGTTTATCTGTGCCATTGGCGGGATGTACGGGCCGCAAATGGCAAACCACATTGCCATGAACCTGTGGCGGAATACCTTCCGCGGAGCCTTGGGAACGTATCTTTACGACAGTTTCGGCTGGGATATCT
>DXFT01000181.1 GCA_019114285.1 Candidatus Odoribacter faecigallinarum | reverse complement strand
GAATATCCAGCACGTTTGCCGTGATAAACCGGTTGGGGAACATGCCTTTGAACCATCCCCAACCGCCTTCGTTGTTTTGAAGTTCAGCGAGTTTTTCCAAGGCTTGTTGTTGCAGGTAAGCCAAGCGGTTTACGTCCAACAGTTCGGTCAGCTGTTGGATGCGTTCCGTTTCCGACTGTGCTTCGCTCACCCACGGGGAGGCTTCCAATAGGATGGACTTCAATTCCGGGTCTTGTGACAAGGGCGATTGCTGTTGCTCGTCCGGATGGGCTTGCCATTGGCGGAGGGCATCCACGAGGCGCGGGTTGTTGCGTGTGATTTCCGCAGCGATGGCGTTGGCATAGTATGCGGCGGAAATTTCCGTGGCGTTGTCATGTCTTGGCTCCGTCAGCCCGGGCAATGCCTGCACGGCATACCATACGGGGTTGGCGGTCAATTCAAAGGTCAGGCGGTACGGGCGTCCCGTTTTGCCTTGTTCCTTGAGCGAGAAGGTGTGGGTGCCTGCCGTATGGAGGGTGATGGGCAGGGTGGTATTGACCAACACTTCGTTGTCGAGGATGGGCAGGTAATGCTGTTCTCCGTCGCTGAAGTTGCCGTTCTGTGCCGTGATGCGGCAGGCAAGCACGTCAAATTCCTCCGGCACTTCCAAGGCGAAATTGAGCGTCATGCTGCCTCCGGCTTCCGTACGGAAGTCTGCGTTTTGTGAATAGACGGTCTCCTTGCTTTGAGGGTCGAAGAGTTCCAACACGGCTTTGCCGGCTTGCAGCGAATCGCTCAGGTTGCTGACCGTCACCTTGATTTCAGCATGGTCTCCTTTCCGCAGGAAGCGCGGCAGGTTCGGGCGCACCATCAGCGGTTTCGAGGTGGTGGTGTATAGCTCTCTTTGCCCGTATGTCATCTCTTGTGTTGTGGCAAGGACGATGAATTTCCACCGGGTCATGGCGTCCGGCACCGTGAAGGTAAACGAGGCGCATCCGTTGGAATCCGTCTCCAATTGCGGGAAGAAAAATGCCGTCTCATTGAAATCCGTCCGCAAGGGCATATCCATTTCTGGAGCCGGTGGTACGGGGATTTTCCCCCGCACTTGGATATCAGCACTGATATTCAGGTCATCCTCTGCCATACCTACTCCCTCGTAATCTCCCAACATTCTTTCATTCTCCATAATTGTCGCCTGTGCCTTTGTATAAAAAATGGCGGGTCTCACATAGGAATAGAGATTCAGGTAATCAAACCGGAAAGGAGGGATGTGAATCTTTTCGGGTGTTTCTTTTGACTGGTACCATGCCCAATAGCCTTGTCTGGTATGTAATACTGTCTCTTGGGACAGGGAATAGAAAATCACTGCGTATTTGGGCAGGAATCCGATGTCATAGGGGCGTATTTTGTCTAATGATGCGTCATACATCATGGCAAGTACTTCCGCGCGGGCTGCTTTGTCCTTCGAGGTCACGCGCACTTCCCAGGTCTCCTGGCTGCCGGGCAGCAGGTGGTCACGGAAGGTCTTCAGTTCAATGTCTGCCTGGGGATATTCGCGTTTTAGGTTGACGGGGATGTCTTTTGTGTGGAATACCTTGTCTTTCAGATAGGAAATCCGTACTGTTACCCGGGTGTCGAACGCCTTGAGGTAAGGCTCCCGGATACGGATGACGCCATTGCTCACGGTAAAGTCCTTTTGGTACAAGGGCTTGTCCGGGCGAAGGAACCTGGCTTCCACGTGCGCGTCCTCCAGAGATGTGCCTATGATGATGTCCATTTCTTCACCGATGGCGCAGGTGGTTTTCCGTTGTATCAGCCACCAGTCCGTCAGGTAGGGCGGGCATTGGTCTTCGGGTGAGTAGAGATAAAATATCTTTTCGGCTTTTCCTCCCTCGCATTCGGCTGTAAAGAGGTATATGCCGGAGGCTTCTCCTTGCAGATCAAGGCTGGCGGTGCCCTTGTCCTTGCCCTTGACGGTCAAGTACCCGGTGGTTATTGTTTTCTCTACAGTCGTGTCGATGCGCCCGTTCACTTCTTTGGGTGCCACTATTTTGGCAATCGTGTAATGCACTTTATGTTCTGTGTCTTTGGCATACTTGTCCAACGCGATTCCGAATGCGGCACTTTGCGTTTTGTCCACGTGCTCGGTGAAATTTAGTGTCGGCGTGGGCTTGCCGGAATAAACGGAGAATGGCAGGCTGCCTTCCTGCGTTTCGCCCTTGCTGTCGGTGACGATTGCCGTGATTTTATAAGGCTTCTGCTCATTATAGACATGGGGAGCTTTAAAAGTCATTTCAAAGTTCCCGGCATTGTCCGTCCTTACCGTATCGCTCTTGACCAAGTCTTTGCTGTAAGAAATATTCTCGTTGATGTTGCAGATGACGGTGGCATAGGCGACCTTCGCGCCCGAAAAACTTTTTACGCAGCCCCGGAAGCATGCTGTGCTGTCTCCGAATATCAGACCGGCGGGTTCTTGCAGCACGATTTCGAATTCCGGGCGTTTGTATTCTGCCACCGTGATTCTTTGGCGGGTACCGC